>JARLHP010000223.1 GCA_031292195.1 Syntrophobacteraceae bacterium | reverse complement strand
TCGCACCTTGATCCCGCGAGAGTGGTAGGGGGCGGACGTGAGTATATCCTTCACAACCCCGACCGTTCGGCGGCCGGTTCGTTGATCTTGCTTCAAAATGATTTCGACGCGCTGACCGGGTCGAATGTCCTTCCGATTTTGGCCGTTCATAAATTTCCTCCCTATAACCGAAGAGTACTCTGACACAAACCCCGGACAAATTCAAATCCGAGAGGAATGCCGCCTTTAAGATGGGGTTATACGTCGGCCTTCAGGCGCTATTTCATTCTTCCTCCGCAAATCATCTCCCGTCAACTCAAAGAAATATTCGAGGGCAATTTTGGATCGTTAACCTCCGTAGGTTAACCACAAAAGTTCCCGGGCCGTATTTCGGTCTGCCACACTTAGATTAAATGTTAATATATTTAGAAAGTGAAGCAGGAGGCTGTAGGACATCGTGACAAAGTTACCGGGACGAGTCAGGATTTCGAACTGGGTGACGAATCGCAGGAGGGTCTCCGCTATCTGAAACTTTTGGAAAATTCGCAGGTTGTTGAACTCGATTCTTGCCGCTCCGTTATGCAAAACTGTTTGTCTCAGCCTGCGTATATGATAGAAGTAAAAATTTCCGAGTGAATTTCGAGTTCCTGCTAATTTGGCGATCCGAAACCACCTCCAGATTTCCCCTCCACTCGCTTTATAAATTACGATGTCATCCCAATTGGCTTTATATCCATGCGAACCAGGGCTTCAGCTTCAATTTTCCGAGGAGTCGTATATGCAAGATGACGGCAAATCCAAAGAGCAACTGATAATCGAGTTGGAAGCATTGCGGGAGCGGGTGGCTGGAGCGCAGAAGGAAATATCGGAGCACAAGAGGTACGAAGCTGCCTTGACAGAAAGCGAGCAGCGCTTCAAGCTCCTCTACGAACGAACCCCTATTGCCTACCAGTCCCTGGACGAAAACGGCAACTTTGTCGAAATCAACACAGCCTGGCTTGAGGCTTTGGGCTACGCGAAAGAAGAGGTTATCGGCAGGAACTTCTCCGATTTCTTGCACCCGGACTGGGCCAATCATTTTAAGGAAAATTTCCCAAAGTTCAAGGCTGCAGGTGAAATACTGGGTGTCGAGTTCGAGATGGTCAAGAAAGACCGATCTCATATCCTGGTGTCTTTTCACGGCAAGATAGGGCGAGACTGGCAGGGGCGCTTTAAGCAGACCCACTGTGTCTTTCAAAACATCACCGAACAAAGGAGACAAGAAGAGCGACTTCGGCAGAGCGAGGAACGTTACAGGAGCGTCATTCACACGGCCATGGACGGCTTCCTGCTCTTTGACATACAGGGGCGCCTCCTGGAAGTTAATGAGAGCTACTGCCGGATGAGCGGCTATAGTGCTCCGGAACTATTGGCTATGAGCGTTTCCGACCTGGAGGACAAGGAAACGAGTGAAGACGTGGCCTGCCGAATCCGAAAGATCATCGAGCGGGGCGAGGATCGTTTCGAGACCCGGCACCGCCGGAAGGACGGGAGCATCTTTGAGGTCGAAGTGAGCATTCAGTACCAACCCACCGAAGTCGGGCGGTTTGTGACTTTTCTGCGGGACATCACCGAGCGCAAACGAGCGGAAGAATCCCTGCTTGAGACCAGGGAGCAACTCAAAATAGCTATGGACCTGGCCAAACTGGTGAAGTGGGAATACGATGTCCAAACCGAAATGTTTACTTTCGACGAACAGTTCTATTCCTTGTACGGCACTACCCTGGAGCGGGAAGGGGGAACGCTGATGAGCGCTCAGGACTATGCCGGCAAGTTCATCCCGCCGGAAGAATGTCTTGTCATCGCAGAGGAAATTGCCAAAGCGTTGGCCACCACCGACCCCAATTTCACCAATCAACGGGAACACCGAATAATCCGCGCCGACGGACAGGAACGGCATATCATCATCCGCTACGGGGTTGTCCGTGACAAATCGGGCAGTGTCGTCAAGCTTCGAGGGGCAAACCAGGACATTACCGATCTGAAGATGATGGAAGAGGCTCAGCATGAAAGTGAAACGCATCTGCGCCAGATTATCGACCTGGTGCCGCACATGATTTTCGTGAAAGACTGGGACGGCAAGTATCGTCTGGCAAATAGAGCGGTCGCTGAGAGCTACAATACGACCGTCAGCGCCCTCACGGGAAATTATCACGCGGACTTTCACCCCGATCAAAGCGAACTCCAAAAGATGCTCCAGGATGACCGCGAGGTCATGACGCAGGGAGAAACCAAGTTCATTGCAGAGGAATCCTCTACCGACGCACATGGCAAACGGCGTTTCCTGCAGACCACCAAGGTCCCTTTCCAGTTCTTGGGCAATAAGGCGCCCGCCGTGCTGGGTATTGCCGTTGATATTACCGAGAGCAAACGGGCCGAAGAGGAGCGGGCGAAGTTAACGGCGCAGCTAAGCCAGGCTCAAAAAATGGAATCCGTGGGGCGGTTGGCCGGCGGAGTGGCCCATGATTTCAATAACATGCTGGGAGTGATTCTTGGCCATGCGGAAATGGCCATGGATCAGGTTGATTCCACGAATCCGCTCCATGACGATCTCCAAGAGATTCAGAAAGCTGCGAAGCGCTCCGCCGACCTGACTCGGCAACTCCTGGCCTTTGCCCGCAAGCAGACCGTCTCCCCCAAAGTACTCGACCTCAACGAGACCGTGGAAGGAATGCTCAAGATGCTCCGGCGCCTGATCGGAGAGGACATCGACCTCGCCTGGCTGCCGGGCAATAACCTGTGGCCTGTCAAGGTGGACCCCTCCCAAATCGACCAGATCCTCGCCAATTTGTGCGTGAACGCTCGGGACGCCATCGGGGGTATCGGGAAGGTCACCATCGAAACCGTTACGATGGTTTTCGACGAAGCCTACTGCGCCGATCATGCAGGGACCGTTGCCGGTGAGTACGTGCTGCTCGCTTTTAGCGACAACGGTTGTGGGATGGATAAGGAGACACAGGGTAAACTTTTCGAGCCTTTTTTTACCACCAAAGGGGTTGGCGAAGGCACGGGCTTAGGTTTGGCGACGGTCTACGGCATCGTCAAGCAGAACAACGGCTTCATAAATGTCTATAGCGAACCGGGCCAGGGGACAACGTTCAAGATTTATTTGCCCAGGCATGCCGCCAAAACCGAGCAGACGTTGAAAACAGGCGCCGCGGAACCGATAGACTGCGGACACGAGACGATCCTTCTGGTGGAGGATGAACAAGCTATACGTAAAATGACGGCCATGATGCTGACACGTCAGGGCTACACCGTATTGCAGGCAGGCACACCGGCCGAGGCAATCCGTCTGGCGGAAGCGCACCCCGGTAAGATCAACTTGCTCATGACCGACGTGGTCATGCCTGAGATGAACGGGCGGGACCTGGCCAAAAACATCTTGTCCCTCTATCCCAGCATCAAAAGACTCTTCATGTCCGGCTACACGGCCAACGTCATAGCACATCACGGCGTCTTGGACGAGGGCGTAAACTTCATTCAGAAACCCTTCTCGATGCAACATTTGGCTGCTAAACTTCGGCAGGTGATTGGAGAAGGAAACGCCGAGTAAGAGATTGCAGGAGGAATTTGTGGCGGGTTGGTCTATCTGGTATGTCGCCGCGTATGATGGAGGCAATATCATAAGCACAAATGCTTATAAAGCGCTTGATATGGTAAGCAACTCCGCTTATATTGCCCTGAGAACTCGAACCAATTCAAAGCGTGGCTCAAGAAGCGCGGCTGCTCGTTCGAGACCAGGGCAGGCACCGGCCACATTGTTGTCCGCCTTGGCGACAGGAAGGCGGCTTTGCCCATGCGCGGCGGTAATAAGGAACTCGGCGCCGGAGTGGTCGAGAAAATCAAGAAACAACTCGGGTTAAAGTGAGGAGACGCTGCTTTGTTGATTTATCCCGTACACCTTGAACCCGACGATAACGGCACGATACTCGCCACCTTTCCCGATGTCCCCGAGGCGGTGACTTACGGAGATGACGCAGCCGATGCCGCGAACCACGCTGTCGGCTCCCTCACGGCCATGTTCTCGGCCTATATGGACGACCGTCAGCGTATCCCGATGCCCTCTGCGCTCAAGGGGCGCCCCGGCGTGGTCCTTCCCGCGGGAACCTCGGCCAAGATTCTCCTGTGGAACGTCATGTTTGATGCGGGCCTTCGCAAAGCGGACCTGGCCAGGAAGCTCAACCTTTCCCCGTCGGTGGTTGACCGCCTGTTAAGCCTTACCCATGCCAGCCGCATTGAGCAGATCGAAACCGCCCTGGCGGCGCTCGGCAAGCAGCTTGTTGTTGGCGTGCGTGAAGCGGCTTAACGATCTTACTGGAGGGGGCCGGGCGAACAGGACCGTCAACCCGGAATTCAGGCGGTTTGCGCTCTCAGGGAAAAAGTCTGCCGTCGTTCCACTTGACCCTGTGGGCCGCCTTTATGTCCACCCGGCCCACGCCCGGGATAGACTCGGCGACCCTTCTCAGTTCCGCGACGATATCCTCTTCCTCCTCCAGGGCGACCTTGAGGTTGATACGCACAAATCCGTTATTGGCGCTCACCTCGACATCCGGCTTTGCTCTGACAAGTTCCGCCTTCACTCTGGTTGTAAACGCCAGACTCTCGATGGCTTTTTGCGACCGTTCGTCTCTTTGGAACCCCGGAAAGGCTGCCGCCTGGCATATGATACCGGCGGCATGTTCCACCGTGGTCCCATCCTTTAAATTGATGACCAGGTCATAGAGACGCGGGTCCGCTGTGTCGATTCCATACAGGCTGAGGCTCCATTTGCGGCGCTGGTCGTCATCGCTCATAAGGACGCGCAACGCTTCCTCCCGCGACACGCCTTCGCGTTCCATCTCGCACCGGACACGGTCTTCCATATCGGACATAATTCTGACCTTTAGAACACGCACGGCGCGTTCCACGAAAAAATGTCCGGCCAAACCGTGATAGACCACATTGTCCGTAAGCAGGTGATTTAAGAGGGCCGCCTTGAAATAGGCAATATACTTTTCCTTGCCGTGAGTGAATCTTTCCAGAATGGAAGGCGCGTCATGAATAGCCCGGCGGAGCTGAATTTCAGGAATATTGAACTCCTTGCAGGCATCCAGTATCACCTCGCGGGCAATACACCGGCAGCCCAGCTTTTCCGCGACCTTCCGGGCCACCTCCTTGCCTTTGTTGTAAGAACCTCTGGATATGGTAATTGTGGCCACGACCGCCTCCTGCCATTCATGAACTTGTACGGACTGCTCCATTACACGGCGCGGAACGGCTTCACATCGACCTCGGCAACACCGGGAATCGGTTCGACCATTTTCCTTATTCTCTCGATCAAATCCCGTTCTTCACCAGTAAAAAGGGAAGGAATCCTGGCCCTGACAGACACACTTCCACCGTCCACACTTACTTCAACATCCGGTTTGACGTCGACCAGGGCCGCCCTGACGTCGGCTTCGAGCGACAGATCTTCTATGAATTTTTGGGACTCCGGCGTGGTCCGGAACCTGTCCAGCCGGGCGACCCGGGATATCAGGGCGGCCGCGTTGTCCACCGTGATATCCCTGATATGGATAACCAGGTCGTAAAGACTGGGGTCGGCCGTGTCGATGCCGTAGAGATTGCGGCTCCATTTCCTGCGCTCCTCGTCATCACTTGTCAAAACACGCAGCGCCTCCTCGCTCGACACCCTCTCGCGCCGCATCTCCGTCCTTACCCGGTCCTCCATATCGGCAATGATCCTGACCTTCAAAGCATGCTTTACGCCGTTCAAGAAAAAATGTCCTGCCAGCCCGTGATAGACCACATTGTCCGTTAGAAATTGTTTCAGGAGGGCCGATCTGAAAAAAGCGACGTATTTTTCCTTTCCCCCCCTGAGCCTTTCCAAAATGGAAGGAGCGTCATGAACGGCCCGGACAAGCCGGACCTCCGGGATACCGAATTCTTTGGAAGCATCAAGAATGACATCACGCGCGATACACCGGTAGCCAAGCTCTTCGGCCACCCGTGCGGCCACATCCCTGCCCTTGCTGTAAGAACCCCTGGAAATAGTGACGATTGCCATTAACCGCTCCTCCAAGCCCCTTCAAAAAAAAATGTCGCCCGGCCGAACCGATCTCTTTCACCTCGACCCGCCTCAAGCCGGAAGTTGATCTTAGCATTTCTTTCACCTCAAGAACCAGTTGCTTCTATAACCGGCGGCAGGTGGCCCTGGCGGCCAGGGCGTACAGATTCGGTGGCGGTCCCGACATTCACTTCCCCGGTTCGACATTTTCGGCGATCTGACATCAACGGCAATGAACCGTCCAGACCTGCGAAGAACTCGAGAACGGACACGCCGGAACGTCCTTGCCAAGCTGTGGCCGTAGGTCAGATCGCTCCCTCGATAACCAAAATGAATATATTTTGAACGATCGAACTCTTAATCCACCCCAAAGCAATTATGACTTTTGGTGCACACGCCGGCCGGCAGAATAATTTGCCGGCGGATCCAGGAAAACCTGTCCGCACTTCCACAAGTTGCGCGCAGTACTTATACTACGGGTATAAAGGCGAATGGTCCGATTGTGGCAGTGGCGCCTTCCATGCCGCAGCAGGAAAACCGTCGCCGTTTCGGCTAACGATTTCCAGCAGCTTCTTGTAAGCGTGCATAACGACAAAGGCATTGAGAACAATGCCGCCCAGTCGCGTTTTTTCCTCGTTAAATGTGTTTCTACTTTGAATATCCGGTGCAACAAAGCCGAGCACGCCGCTAAGCGTGGAGTGAGACGATGTTGCAGGCAATATCCACTGTTACAACCTCTAATCATTGTGGAAACGAGTCTCGCGGCAAAGCTTGATAAAGTCGAGAAAGGAGAAAAAAAAAGGTCTATCAATCGCAGACGGCGATATTTCGGAAGCAATGGTGTCTATTTCATTCAACAAGTCATGCTGGCTATTCGCGTTCGCCTGATAGTATGGAGGAGATAATGAGTGATTCGCCAAAAACTTCGGAAATGAAACGACTTTGTGAGTGCCGGAAATTGAATGTCGAATGGAAGAAGTGGGGTCCGTATTTGAGTGAGCGGCAATGGGGAACGGTTCGAGAAGACTACAGCGACAATGGTGACGCATGGAACTATTTCAGCCACGACCAGGCCCGCTCCCGCGCATACCGCTGGGGTGAGGACGGGCTGGGGGGAATATCCGATAAACACCAGGTCCTATGTTTCGCCCTCGCTTTTTGGAACGGGAGAGACCCCATCATCAAAGAGCGGTTGTTCGGGCTTACAAACAGCGAGAGTAATCACGGAGAAGACGTCAAGGAATACTACTTTTACCTCGACAGTACTCCCACTCATTCGTACATGAAATTCCTCTACAAGTATCCCCAAGCGGCTTATCCCTATCTGGACCTGATAGAAAGCAACCGTCGGCGCTCCAGGCAGGAGATGGAGTACGAACTCCTGGATACGGGCATATTCGGCGGCGACCACTACTTCGACATCTTCGCCGAATATGCCAAAGCAGCCCCGGAAGATATGCTGATCAAGATCACCGTTTTCAATCGAGGCTCTGACAAGGCGGTTCTCCACGTCTTGCCCACTCTGTGGTTTCGCAATACCTGGTCCTGGCCGGATGGCGGTTCCAAGCCGATTTTGAAGCGGTCGGACGATGCGGGGCGAAAAACGATCCACGCACACCACACCGATCCCCTCTTCCAGGAATTACTGGACGACTGCATCCTCTACTGCGATGGCGAACCTGCCCTGCTCTTCACTGAAAACGAGACGAACAATGAACGGACGTTCGGCAGCCCTAATGTGACCCCCTATGTCAAGGATGCGTTCCACAACTACCTGGTGCACGGGCAAGCCGATGCCGTGAACCCGGCCCGGGAAGGCACAAAGGCTGCCGCACACTACATGCTGAGCGTGGATGCAGGCAAAAGCGCCGTTATTCGGCTGCGCCTTGCGGCGGCCCCTCAAAGCGAAAACCCTTTCGGGGCCTCATTCGAGGAGATCATTACATCCAGAATTAACGAGGCGGACGAATTCTACCATGCGATTACCCCGCCCTCGGTCTCCGCGGACGCCGCGAGCGTCATGCGCCAAGCCCTGGCCGGCATGCTGTGGAGCAAACAGTACTATTACTTCGATGGCGATAAGTGGCTCGAGGAGCATAACGCCCATCCGCTTCACGGTGACACTCGCCAGATTCGTAACCGCGAGTGGTTCCACATGGTGAACGACCATGTCATCTCCATGCCGGACAAGTGGGAGTATCCCTGGTATGCCGCATGGGACCTGGCATTCCACACCATCGCTCTATCGGTGGTAGATCCGGATTTTGCCAAGGAACAGCTCGATCTCATCCTGCGCGAGGTGTACTTGCACCCGAGCGGCCAGATCCCGGCCTACGAGTGGAACTTCAGTGACGTAAACCCCCCGGTGCATGCCTGGGCGACGCTTTTCCTGTACCGGGCCGAACAGGCTCTTCTCGGAAACTCGGACATTGACTTCCTGAAGCGCTCCTTTTCCAAGCTCATGCTAAACTTTACCTGGTGGGTGAACCGCAAGGACCGGTTCGGCAAAAACGTCTTCGAAGGCGGCTTTCTGGGACTCGATAACATAGGCGTATTCGATCGGAGCGCTCCCCTGCCCACCGGGGGGTACCTGGAGCAGGCCGACGGCACGGCCTGGATGGCCATTTTCTGTCAAAACATGATCGAGTTGAGTGTCGAACTGGCCGTCCACGACTCCACCTATCAGGACTTGTGCTGCAAATTCGTCGAACACCTTCTTTGGATCGCGTCGGGAATGAACCGCGTGGGGCATGAAGGTATGTGGGACGAAGAAGACGGCTTCTATTACGACGTTTTGAGGCTGCCGAACGGAAGCGCTCAGCGGCTGAAAGTACGTTCCATGGTGGGGCTCCTGCCCCTTTGCGCCGCAACGGTCATTGAAGAGTGGCAAAGGCAAATAGTGCCCGAGGTGACCGATGCTTTTACCCGACGAATCAAGCGCATGCCGGAGCTTCTCAAGAGCATGCATGCCACGGGGCCGGGCCATCAGGGTGTGGCGGACCGCGGCATCCTTGCTCTGGTCAATCAGGACAGATTGCGCCGGATTCTCACCCTGATGCTCGACGAAAAGGAATTTCTGAGCCCCTACGGTATCCGGTCGCTTTCCCGTTATCATCTGGAGCACCCCTATGTCTTCCATGTAAACGGGCAGGAATACCGGGTCCAGTACCTCCCGGCGGAGTCGGACAGCGGGATGTTCGGTGGAAACTCAAACTGGCGGGGACCCATCTGGATGCCGGTCAATGCCCTGATTATCCGGGCGCTCCTGACTTACTATCTCTATTACGGGGACAATTTCAGGATAGAGTGTCCCACGGGGTCCGGCAACCTGATGAACCTTTTCGATGTGAGCCGGGAGATCGCCGGGCGACTCACCCGAATTTTCCTCCGGGACGACAATGGACGACGCCCCGTTTATGGAGGCACTGAAAAGTTCCAGAACGATCCGCACTGGCGTGATCACATCCTTTTCTACGAGTACTTCCACGGAGACAACGGGGCGGGACTTGGCGCAAGCCATCAGACGGGCTGGACCGGGCTGGTGGCAAAGCTGATCGAGCTTTTTGGGCGACTCGATCCGGAAACGCTTCTGAAGGGCGGGAGGCGCACCGCCTTCACCGGTCCTACACACCCTTGATCGACGACTGGAAAGAGACCCGATGACTAACTTCGCGCGAGCTTTTTCCATTATTTCCCTGACCATTGCTCTGGGGGGCTGCGCCAGCCTTGGCCCGGGAAACCTTATCCGGGACCGGTTCGATTATTCGAAGGCCATCTCCGATTCCTGGAAGACTCAACTGCTGATGAACCTGGTGAATCTGCGCTATGCCGATCCGCCGGTGTTCCTGGATGTGGCATCGGTGATCAGCCAGTACCAGTTGGACAGCGTGGCCAACCTGGCGCTCACCTTCGCAATGACTAATGCGCAGTCCGCGGGCGGGGCTCTCACATATTCCGACCGCCCAACCATTACGTATAACCTGTTGTCCGGAGACAAGTTCGCCCGCAGCCTCATGAAGCCTATCCCCCCTGCGTCCATCATGTCTCTTATCGAAGCTGGATGGCCCGCCGAACTTGTTCTGCGTCTGACAGTACATTCAATTAACGGCATCCAAAACCGCTACGCAGGGGCTTTACGGGGACAAGCGGGCGACCCGCGTTTCTATCAGGTAATCGAGGCCCTGGGGCGTATTCAACGCTCGGGCGCCGTAGGGATCAGGGTCCAGTCTAAAAATGAAGGCGATGGAGCAGCCCTTATGGTTTTTGCCCGCAAAACGAGCGAGAGCGTCGAAGCTGACCGGAGGCTGATCAGGGAAACCCTTGGTCTTAATCCCAAGGCGGCTGAGTTCTCGTTGAGTTTCGGCGTAGTGCCGCGCAACGATCGGGAAATTGCCATCTTGAGCCGATCCATGCTGGATATTCTGGCCGAACTGAGTGGAAACATAGAGGTCCCGGAAGTCTACGTCGCGGAGAAACGGACTTTTCCCACCCGAGAGGAAGACGTCTTCGAAGGGCGAAAGGTCCAACCATTGATGCGCATTCTCAGCGGCAGGAAAAAACCTGCGGACGCCTTCGTCATGGTTCGAAATCGGGCTTACTGGTATTGGATTGACGACCGGGATTTCATCTCCAAACGCGTTTTCGGGATCATCATGTTTTTGTTCACGCTTACGGAAAAGCCGGAGAAGGAAGGGATCCCGATTGTGACCATTCCAACCCGCTGAAGCTGAGCCACCCGGAGTGGCTGCGGGAATTCCGTGCGACACTGCCCGGTTTCACCGAGGCGATGTGATCATTTCGCCTGCGGCGGCAGAAGATACAGAGTCATGGCGAATATGACATAAACGCTCAGCAAGACCACCCCGACGAACCACGCCGAGCGCCCACCGCTGGTTACCAGCGTGACAACGATGCAGGCGATTAGCATCATAACCACGGCTCCCGGCCAGAATTGCAGGTTCATCGGTGTGGGGCCGATTAAGTAACTGAGCAGGACCAGGACCGGCGCCACGAACAGCGCGATTTGGGAGGCGCTTCCCAGTGCGATGCCTACGCTAAGGTCGAGTCTGTTTTTTCGCGCGCCGGAAAAGGCTGAACCCATCTCGGCCGCGCCTCCCACCAGAGCCACCACGATAAAACCCACGAATGCCGGGGTCATTCCAAGCGTTTTCGCGGCTTCCTGGACTGACCCGACGAACACTTCGCTCACTAGCGCCACCATCACGGTGACACCAGCCAGGGTGGCCAGCGCCAAACCAATAGGCCAAGGCGCCTCGCCACTCTCCCCATGCTCCGCACTGCCGCCAAAGAATTCGCGATGGGTCATGAGTGAAAACACCATGCCGAGTCCGTAGGTCAGCAGAAGGAGCGCTGCCACCCCGACGCTCAGCTTGCCGGTGATAGCGGCGCCGGCCGTGGGATCGACCTCGGCCATGGCCGAGCATGCCAACAGCGCAACGGTGGCCATGAAGAGGAGGTTCGCCTGCAGTCGGGCGCCGGTGCGGTTGAATTCCTGCACGTGGTGTTTAATGCCCCCCAGGAGGAACGACCCGCCCAGCATGAACAAGGTATTGGTTACGATAGCGCCGGCGATGGAGGCCTTGACCAGCATGTGTTGCCCGGCCTGCAAGGCGGCCACCGCGATGACCAGTTCAGTCAAGTTGCCCAACGTGGCGTTGAGCAACCCGCCGACCGCATCGCCAGTCTTGGCCGACACCGACTCGGTAGCGTGACTGAGCAGCGCCGCCAGCGGCACGATGGCCAAAACCGAGAGCACGAACAGCAGTGTGTGCGCCCCGGGTTTTATAATCTGAGCGGCGAACACCGTGGGCACGAAAACGAGCAGCCATAGCATCGGGTTATGCTGGATTTCTTTGAGCAAGGGTTTCATAGGCTTTTCGGAGGTCCATAGAGTACGGGCAGCGCAAAGGTAAGCGCAATTCCCTTGGCGGCAAAAGCCGACGGCGCTGTGGTTAAGGTTTGCTGCAACTTCTTGTGAAATCCTTTGCGTGTTATTCGCATCGCATGGAGAACTTTCCGGCATTCGGAAATTTCATCAGATTAAAAGATATGCGTCCGGCCCCACATTTTCGAGTCGGATTTGTCCAAAAAGCTTCGAAAAATACGTAAGCCTTCGCTATGGCGGGAGAAGGTATGAATGAGGAACTGGAGCAGTGGCCGGAATACCGAGGGGAGAGATTCACCGGGCCGATCTGCATCCAGAAAAAGGAAAAGAGCAAAATTAGGTCAAATACCGCACTTTCGTCATTCCGTGTTTGAGTGCTTTTGAGCCGGAATCCAGGGTTTTGGAATTATCGAAGAACTTAAGGGATGCGACACCAGCTCGGCATTGGATGCCTTTGTTTGCCATGCCGACCACCGTCCGGTTTCGCTCCTCTAGGAGGCTGTCCGAGAATAGCTTCGTTGAAACGTCTTGCTTTGTAGGAGCGGGGGGGGGGCCGCGCCGCGCGGGTCGGGGGGGGTGGGGGGGGCGGGCCCACACACACCGTGGGTGGGTTTGGTGTCTCGGGCTTTTGCACTCACCGAAACACCAACACATAATCGCCGCTGGGTTTCT
>JARLHP010000222.1 GCA_031292195.1 Syntrophobacteraceae bacterium | reverse complement strand
GGAGGCTGACCTAAAATAGCAAAGCGGGGTTTTTTTTGTCGGCGCGGCTCCCACCCGCCACAAGCGTTGCGCGGCTGCACCCCGCTCCTACAAAGCAAGGCATCTCCCGGAAACGATTCTCGGACAGCCTCCTAGCGTTCACCATGGTTCTTTCAGGCCATAACTCCGGCTAATTCCTGTGCCCGATTGTCTCAAAACCGGGCGAGAACACCCTCAGCCTCACTGAGGCGCCCCGAGGAGTCCCCCCATCAGGCGGGCAAGACTACTTTCCCAGGAAACGCGCTCAACGCCGAAAGCCGCCCGGATCTTGGCGCAATCGAGTACCGAATACATGGGTCTTGCCGCGGCGGTCGGATATTCGCTGGTCGCGATGGGCGAAAGCCTGGCCACCCCTCCACGGCGAGCTTGCCTCTTCTGCGCCTCATGCAAAATGGCCAGTGCGAATTCATACCAGCTCGTCTCCCCTTTTCCGCAAAAATGATATGTGCCCCACAGAGTTTTTTTCAAATCGGATTGAACCCATTCGGCGATCCGCACAAGACCGGTTGCAAGCTCTAAAGACCAGGTGGGACATCCGTGCTGGTCGGACACAACTTTTAGCTCATCGCGCTCCAGGCCGAGTTTCAGGATCGTTTTGACGAAGTTTCGACCCCCTGCGCCGTAAAGCCAGGAAGTGCGAATAATTATATGTTGGTCAAGCCTGGAGCGCACCGCCTCTTCCCCCTTCAGCTTACTGAGTCCGTAGACGTTTATGGGGTTGACCCCATCTTCCTCCTGGTAGGGGCGCGAAAATTTACCGTCAAATACATAGTCGGTGGAGATATGGATGAGCGGGATCTCAAGCTTTCGGCACTCATCGGCCAGATTTGCCGGCCCGTCGCGGTTTGCCGCAAAAGCGGCCCGGGGCTCTGATTCGGCTTTGTCCACCGCCGTGTAGGCCGCGCAGTTAATGACCAGGCCGGGCGCGGCAATGGCGCCAAGGGCGGATCGAACGCTTTCGGGGCTGGTTATGTCCATCTCGGACCTGCCAAGAGCAACGGTTTTCAGGCCCGCGCACTTCAAGGCCTCTACCAGGTCCGCGCCAAGCATCCCGGCGCTTCCGACGACAACTGTGTTTGTGTTGCGGTTCATATTTTTCAAGCCTCGAAAAGTTGACGGTGGGACCGCCAGCCGGGATTGCCAAGCCCAAACCACGGACTTTTCGCGGTTTCCGGGTCTCACCAACGGGACAAGAGACCGAAGCGAATTTGCCTGTTCTTTCTCAGGGCAAATCGGCCTCGCGCAGAAAACTTCCCGCGGCGTCTTTGGCGGAAATGATCATCTCCGCTTCCCGCGGCCAGTCGATGGCCAATTGGGGGTCGTCCCAGCGGATACACCTCTCATTTTCGGGCGCATAAAACTCGCTTGCCTTGTAGAGCACCTCGGCGGTCTCAGACAGGACCAGAAAACCGTGGGCGAAATCGGCGGGGAGGAAAAGCTGCAGTTTGTTGGAAGCCGAAAGAGTCATTGCGAACCAGCGGCCGAAGGTGGGAGAACCTCTTCTGAGATCCACCGCCACGTCGTACACTTCCCCGGCCACCACGCGAACCAGCTTCGCCTGCGGGGTTCTCACCTGGTAATGGAGCCCCCTCAAGGTCCCCCGGAGGGACAGGGAGTGGTTGTCCTGCACAAACGGGACATCTATGCCCAGCGCGGCCAGCGTGCTGATGTTATAGCTTTCGTAGAAAAATCCCCGCTCGTCGCCAAAGATGCGCGGCTCCAGAATCAAGAGCCCTTCAATAGTGGTGTTCGAGAGTTTCATGTCGCTCCTTACCGACCCGGATAATCAAGGCCCCTGGCAGCCGGGCAATGTTGTCGAGTCTAGATTTTTGCGCCCACGGCGCCGGCGTTCCGGTCGCGGGCTACCTCGTGTGCGGCACAGCCGCCCCAGCGATCCGGATCCTGCGGGTGTGCGGGGGGCTAAGGTCAATGTTGTTGAGTGAAGCGACTCAACTGTGCTGCTCTTTTTTGAGCGACGATCATGATCCCGGAGGGATCAAAGCCATTAGCCGGGGGTTGAGGCCGTGAGGCCGATACCCCCGGTTCGGCAGGCCCGTGAGCAAAAACCTGTGGTCTTCGCCCATGCCCCGTTTACCACTTTCTCCGGTTGGTTTCAAGGGAAGGTACAAACAGGACGCTATGATGGAATTTTATCCAATTATTTTTAAAACCCGATTAGAATTGACCACGGAATTCCACCTTTTTTATATAGGTTCGCCAGGCGGGAGTATTATGCGCGAAAAACACAAAATCCTGATAGTCGACGACGAAGACCACTTTCGCGCCGCGTTGCGGCGGTTTTTGGAAAAGACCCACATCGTGCTGGAAGCAGATAATGGAGCCATCGGACTCAAGCTGGCGGAAAGCGAACAACCCGACCTCGTGCTGCTCGACATCGGGCTGCCCGACGCCAGCGGCCTGGATTTGCTGCCCCGCTTCAAGGAACTCCGCCCCTCCCCCGTCGTCGTCATGATCACCGCCTTCGACCGGGTAAAAGACGTGGTGTTGGCCATAAAGCAGGGCGCTTTCGACTACCTGGTCAAACCGGTGGATATCGACGAATTCGAAGTGACCATCCAGAACGCCCTCGAACACGCCGCCATGAAAAACGAAGTCGTCCGGTTGCGCCAGGAAGTCGAAAGACTCCAGGGGGTCGGCCAGTTGATCGGAAAAGACCAATCGTTTCTCGAAGCGCAGATGCTGGCCATAAAGAGCGCCCAGAGCCGCGACGCCGGCGTTTTGATCCAGGGCGAAACCGGGGCTGGAAAAGAACTCTTTGCCAGACTCATTCACACCAAGAGCCCCAGGGCCCAGTATCCGTTTGTGGCGCTCAATTGCGCCGCTTTTTCCACCGAAATCATCGAAAGCGAACTCTTCGGCTACGAAAGGGGGGCTTTTACCGGGGCGAAGCTGGAAGGCAAGGAAGGTCTGCTGGAGGTCGCGGACGGAGGCACCCTCTTTTTGGACGAAGTTGTCGATCTCCATGCTGAAATCCAGGCCAAACTGCTTCGCGTGATGGAGGAAAAGCAATTCTTTCCCTTGGGGGGGACGCGTAAAAAGAAGGTGGACATCCGCATAGTCTCGGCCTGCAACCGGGACCTGTGGCATGTGGCCGAAGAGGGCGGTTTCCGTAAAGACCTCTATTTCAGGCTCTCGACCATCAAAATCAACCTGCCCTCGTTGCGGGAGAGAAGAGAGGACATCCTCCTCCTGGCCCGGGTATTCATGGAGGAGTTCAACGACAAATACGGCAAAAGATTCCAGGGCTTCAACCCCAGGGCCGAACAGCTCCTGCTCAGCCGTTCGTGGCCCGGCAACGTACGCGAACTGCGCAACAGCATCGAACGAGTCGTTTTGCTGGAAAATGACGACATGATCCAGGGAGGCCACCTTCACTTTCTCGACCATGACCAACTCGACCAGAGCGTCAGCCGACCGGAAGAATTCAACATAGTGCTGCCCGATGGGGGAATAGGCCTGGAGGAGATCGAAAAACAGGTCATTTTGCAGGCCCGCGAAAAATGCGGCGCCAATAAATCCAAAATGGCCCGGTTCCTGAGGCTTCCACGGCACGTGCTCCTATACCGTCTCAAAAAATATGGAATAGAGCTGGAAAACAAATAATCGGCCGATCTTTTTTTGATGGCCCCCCCAGGCATGACCCGCCATATTGGACAAAATCCTCCAATCGCCATCAAGATTGAACACTATACTCCATATATGTCATAACATGTTGAAACATAACGCTTTTATACCGTCCCAATTCTTTCCAAACGTGCCAAATCGCAGAATATCGCAGAATATTGTTCAGCATTGAGATCTCCCCGGCAGACCAACTCTTCCGACAGAGTTCCTCTCGACAGGGGCTTGGGGGGTTTTGGGGTCGGTGGCACGCTACTTGCTTCTAGGGAAAGGCAACGGAGGCGACAGTGGGTAGTAAAAATCTTGTGCTTCTCGTCGAAGATGACGCCCCGTTGAGACGCTCTTTGGAAAAATACCTTAATACGGCCGGATATCCCTTTCGAAGCTGCTCAACCGCCGCTCAAGCTCTTACTCTGGCTCAAGAATCCAGTCCCCGTGTCGTGATACTTGAATATCATCTTCCAGATGCAAATGGATGCTCTCTCATTCGGAAACTCAATTTGGTTGATCCTCAAATTAACGCGATAGTTCTTTCGGAATTCGACTTTCAAGCTGTAGCTGGTAATCTGGATCGGGTAAAGATCCAAACGTTCCTGTTGAAGCCCTTTGACCTTATCGACTTTGAAGCTGCTCTACGTTCCGCTTGTTTAGAATCCGGCAAAATTGCGAGGAGACTCAACACTCGTTGACCTGCGATTTCCAGGTGAAAACGGAAGCTCAAAAGAAAATCCAGACAAGTTCCCGTTCGTGCTCGCTCTCTAAAGTACTCTGACATCATTTCCTCTCTGTGCTCAAGCTCCCGTGAGATTCGACCCCGACGAGGGGTCACGTTCAGCGCGAAACTTTCCGGTTCCAATTTTCAAGATGAGTCTCCACAGTTTAGAAGGCCATAAGGCAATCCCTTATGGCCTTTTTTTTTGCTAGGCCCGGACCACGGGCTTTTCTGGCCACCCCGGGGGGGCGGCGCTCCGCGGCCTCAGCCTCCTCCGCATGCTTTCGAATCCACCGCGGAGACGCCGAGATCGCACAGAAAAACGAAAGGAAAGGGCAAACCAACAAATCGGTCTCGAATTGCAGGCATTTGTTGTGAAATTCTATATTTTTCCTAACCTCTGCGCACTCTGCGTCTCTGCGGTGAATTCCTTTTTGTTTTGTGTCGGAGAACAAATTTACCGTGCAATTGGACTCTCGGCTCTTGCCTTCTTTGCCCGAATTATGCAATATTGAGAAGGTTTATGACTTTTCCACCACACAGGAGTCCCAAATGGAGCGAAAGCTGGAATTGATTGAGAAGATGGAAGCAAAAGGAATGAGCGTTGATCAGGCCGCCGAAGCTATTGCCTTCGATCCGAAGGTGCTGAAGCTCTACCTCGTAAAAGACGCCTATCCCGTCCCCAAAAGAATACTCGACAAGCTCGAAACCGCTCTGGCCAACTGAGGCCCGAGATCGAACAGCGGATGCCGGGCGAACTGAAGCTCCGGCATCCGATACCCGGGAGCGGTGTTCCGTCTTATCCCTTACGCTCAATCCATGCGAATCCCCGTAGGGCCCACGATAATTACCCTTTTCAATAAGGCTTCACAGAAATGGCTATAATCGCGATCGTTGGACGGCCCAATGTGGGCAAATCGACTCTTTTCAACAGGATAAGCAAAAGCAGCCGGGCGCTGGTGGACGATTTGCCGGGGGTCACCAGGGACAGAAATTATGCCCGCGCCTCCTGGGACGAAAAGAGTTTCACGATCGTCGATACGGGCGGGTTTGTGAACGGCGACTCTGCCATCTTCGACTCCGAGGCGCGGGAGCAAATCTTTCATGCCATCGAGCAAGCCGATATTCTTCTTTTCGTAGCAGACGGAAGGGCCGGGCTGCATCCCGAGGACTCATCCATTTTCGACCTTTTGCGCCGTGCCTCGAAGCCTCTTTTCGTTTCCGTAAACAAGATCGACGGGCCGGAACAACAGGGAAAGCTGGCCGATTTCTACGCACTGGGGGTCCAGAACATTTACCCCGTGAGCTCGGCGCACGGCTTCGGGGTAGGCGATCTTCTCTCCGACATCGTAAAATTGATAGAAGAACCGGTGGCTCAAGAGGGGGAAGAAACCGAGGTCCCGGAAATACGCATATCCATCCTGGGGCGCCCCAACGTCGGGAAATCGACTTTGGTGAACAAAATCCTGGGCGAGCCGCGGGTTATTGTCTCTCCCATCGCAGGCACCACGCGCGACGCGGTGGACACGCCCTTTACGCGCGACAACCGCAAGTATCTGCTGATAGACACAGCAGGCATAAGAAAAAAGGGAAAGACCCGGGAAAAACTGGAAAAGCTCAGCATCATCAAGGCGCTCCAGAGCATAGACAAAAGCCATGTCTGCATTCTGCTGGTCGATGCGCTCGAGGGCCCGACGGACCAGGACCAGCACATCACCGGCTATATCCAGGATCGATCCCGGGCGTGCATAGTCGGGGTA
This sequence comes from Syntrophobacteraceae bacterium, assembly GCA_031292195.1. Taxonomy (GTDB): domain Bacteria; phylum Desulfobacterota; class Syntrophobacteria; order Syntrophobacterales; family Syntrophobacteraceae; genus SbD1. Next base: position 8,925 of record JARLHP010000222.1, on the reverse strand, counting down.
AACAAATGGGACGCCTTCGACTCCAACCCCAAGGCCCGAAAAGATTTTCTGGAAGACATCAAGTACCGGTTCCGTTTCATGCCCTTTGCCCCCATACTGCCCCTTTCCGCGCTCACAGGCAAAGGCACTCAAAAGGTGATCCCCACGGTGCGCGACGTTTTCGCCCAGTACAACAGCCGGATTTCAACGGGCATCCTCAACCGGGCGCTAAGAGAATCGGTGGGCCTTCACGAACCGCCCCTGGTGCGCGGCCGCAGGCTCAAATTCTTTTACGCCACCCAAGCCGACACCCGCCCTCCCACGTTCGTTCTTTTCTGCAATTACCCGGAGAGCATTCATTTTTCCTACGAACGTTTTCTGATAAATAAATTCAGAGAGAGCTTCGCTCTGGATAAAACGCCTTTGAAGCTGGTATTCCGAGGCAGGACCCAGCGGGAGCAAAAAGAATAGGTTCACGGTAACCTCGGCCCGGGAAGCGGACCCAGCACCCAGCAGGCCGTAACGGCGGTCCCCTCTTCCCGACTGGACCGGATGTCGAATGTGGCGCCCGACAGTTCGGCTCGCTCACGCATGGACCTCAGGCCGAACCCGGAGGTGCATTGTTTCGAAGCCGCCTCCCGATCGAACCCTATTCCGTCGTCGCTTATGCACAGGACGATGGCTTCATTTTCCAGTGAAAGGCAGAGGGTGATTTTCCCCGCCTGGCTGTGCTTCGCCCCGTTGTTCATCGCTTCCTGGATTATTCGGAAGATAATGATCTTCAGACTCTCCGGAATTTGTGACTCTTCAATACGGATATCCCCTTGCACCCCGATACCGGAGTAGATGGTTTGGAACTCTCTGCAAAACCACCTTATGGTGGAAATTATCCCCAGGTCGTCGAGCATGGAAGGTCGCAGATCGCTCATGATGCGCCGGGACTCGTCCATAGCATGCGCCATCGCCCTTGACAGGGTCACGAAAGCCTCCCGAACAGCGGGGTCTTCGTTCAACCGCCCGGCCAGATGGTCGATATAAAACTTGACGGCGCTAAGCGACGAACCGATGGAGTCGTGTATCTCTCTGGCTATCCTTTTGCGCTCGTCTTCCTGGGCGCGAAGAAGCCGGGCAGCCAGCAGCCTCAGTTCTTCTTTAGATTCATTGAGTTCTTCCTCGATACGCTTGCTCATTATGGAATAGCGTATGGAACGCTCCAGGATGGGTGCGCTGAATTGGCCCTTGACCAGGTAATCGGAAGCGCCGGCCTCCATGGCCTTCAAATCGACCGCATAATTGCCATGAGCTGTCAGAAAGATCACCGGCGCCTTACAGTCCATGGTAGCGGCCGTTTTGAGAAGATCGAGACCGCTGCGGCTTCCCATGAAGTAATCGACCAGATAGACGTCGTGCGCCTGCCTGCGGATGGCCTCCAACCCCGCCTCGTAGGTCGGCGCCCAATCGAGCTTGAACCTGACGTTTTCAGCCTCCGCCAGCATCTCGGAGACTATCAGAAAATCCTCCCGGTCGTCATCTATCAGCAACACGCGAATACGATTCGTCATCAGGCACCCTGTTCAAACTTGTAAAACTGATGGAAATGATGGAGTGGCCCGACCCCTTTCCCCAGGGGCAGTCCTTGCGCAATGGCAGCCGCCACGAATGTTTTGGCCCCTCCAACGGCGTCCTCAACCGTAGCCCCACGCGCCAGAAACGCGGCTATAGCCGCCGCGAAAGTGCAGCCGGTGCCATGCGTGTGGACCGTTGCCTGACGAATACCGGGATACTCCCGAAATTTGACGCCGTCATAGAGCAAGTCCATGGGGTTCCCCTGGAGGTGGCCTCCTTTGAGCACGACGTGCCGGCACCCCATCCGATGCAGCTCAACGGCGGCCCGCCTCATATCTTCGGCGCACTCAACCCGCACTCCCGTGAGCCTGTGAGCCTCCTGCACGTTGGGCGTGACCACCAGGGCCAACGGAAACAGCCTGGTCGCAAGCGTCTCCACAGCCTCTTCATCCAGCAGCCTGTGCCCGCTGCTGGAAATCATCACCGGGTCGACCACCAGGTTTTTGATACGCAACTCCACCACATCCGCACAGACCCTGGATATGATCGCCCCATTGCACAGCATTCCCGTCTTGACCGCGTCCACCCCGATATCGAGCACAACCGAACGAATCTGTGAAGAGACGAAATCGGGGTCTATCCGGACTATTCCGCTCACTCCCAGAGTGTTTTGGGAGGTCAGGGCCGTCACGGCGCTGACGGCATAAACACCCAGGGCGGAAAAAGTTTTCAGGTCGGCCTGAATTCCCGCGCCCCCGCTAGAATCGGAGCCGGCTATGGTCAGCGCCCTCGGTATTTTCACCTTCATCCCCCGAAATGGTCCCAGCCTTTTGCCGCGGGAACCACGCGCGCGCCGTCGGCCAGTCGCAGCACTACCTCAGCCCCGGCCGTGATCCTTCCTATCCGGACGCAAGAGATCCCCGTTTCCTCTAGTAGCATTTTTTTCAACTCGGGAACAGCCTCGGGTGCGGCTGTAAACATCAGTTCGTAATCTTCGCCCCCCGAAAGGGCCCACTCCAGGGGGGCCGCGCCGGCCGCCAGAGCCGCCTCCAAAAGGTCCGGGCTGAGATAAAGGCCGGCAGCCTCGATTTCAGCACCCTTGCCACTTGACTGGCAAATGTGCGAAAGATCGCCGATTACCCCGTCGCTCACGTCTATCATGGAAGTGACCAGGCCGGAGCGGGCCAGAAACCGCCCTTCGTCAAGACGGGGCTGAGGGCATAAATGCTTTTCGAGAAGTCTTTGTCGGGCAAAAGGACTGAGCGCAAGCTCCGGGCGGCGAATCAATTCCAGACCGGCCCTGGACTCGCCCGGCGCCCCCGTGAGAAGAACGGCGTCCCCCTCCCGGGCCGTACTCCGCAGTGTCAGCCGCCCGGGCGCCACAAGCCCCAGGAGTGTAAAATCCACTACGATGGCAGATTTCATCCGGCTCACATTACCTCCGACCACAAAGGCCCCCGCCAGCCCCATCTGTTCACGCATTCCGCGATACAACTCTTCAATGTATTCCACTTCCATGTCGGCCGGAATGGCCAGAGAGACCAGCGCCCAGCGCGGATCGCCGCCCGTTGCGGCAATGTCGCTCACGTTTATGGCCGCCACCCGGCGTCCCAACTGGTAGGGGGTGATGACATCCCGCATGAAATGGACGCCCTCGACCTGAATGTCGCAGGTGGCGAGCAGATATTCGGGCCCGGAAGTATCGAGCACCGCCACATCGTCTCCGATCCCTTTGATCACCCCGGCGCATTGTTGCGGAAGGATGCCCGCTATACGATCGATTAGTCCGAACTCTCCAATTTGGCTTACCAGCACACTTTTTCTCCTGGCGGCGGGCCGCCGCAGTCGGGATTGCGCGGCGTGCCGCCGCGGCCGGGACTGCCAAGCCCAAACCACGGACTTTTCGTTGTTCGTTGGGCTGCGCTGCGCTTAGCCCAACCTACAGGGCTACAGGGCTTAGCCCACTCAGGGGCATTCCGTTCCAACGCAAATTTATTGTAAGCGCGCCAGGTTAAGGCCCATTCCGGTCCGATGGCCCCTTCCGCCCTGGTTCGGTGTGCCTGCCGCTTATCCGCCGAAGGCCTGACCTTTTGACCGGCCGTCGTCTCCCGGCCGATCAAAAAAAGAACTCTCTGTGCCTCCATGGGGGATTTTCCTGTTTTTAGCGTGAGAACAAATGTACCGTGTTAGCCCACTACAGGCATTCCCTGAGATTGTAAGGCATAATAAAGGAACATTCCATTTTTTCCACCCAAAAGCAATAATCCACCGCGGTGGTCCGCCTCTCCCATGAACTGGGCACGACCGACTGACAAGCCTGCTTGACTCCAAAGCACTTTCATGAGAAAACCGGGATGCTTAGAATGCGTTTACCGGCCGTTTCACGGAGCGCTCCCCTCACCGTCAGACTGCCTCTTTGTCAGGTAATCCTTTATAGGAGTCTCGAATGAAGAAATTTGGGCTGATCTTTTTTTCCTCGCTCGTTTCTGTCGTGCTTTTGTTCGGCTATGGTTTTTCCGTATCCCGGGCAACCGAGGGCGCCTCAGCTTCCAGTACGCAACAAAATGCCGCGATGGTCAACGGGAAACCTATCCCCATGGCCACTTACAACGCGGAGGTCAATCGACTCCAGCAGCAGTTCACCCTGGCCGGACGAAAGCTTGACGAAAAACAAACCTCCACCTTGAAACAAAGAATTCTCGACAGCCTGGTCGCGCGTGAAGTTCTCAAGCAGCAAGCCGAAAAAGAGGGAATCAAGGCCGACCCCGCCGCGGTGGACAGCCAAATGGCAGCCATAAATAAATCCACCACTCCGGAGAATTTCGCGGCTTCCCTGAAGCAAATGAATATGACCGAAGCGACTTTTAAAGAATACCTGGCGACTGAACTTACCATAAAAAAACTCATAGACCATGATCTGGCGCCCAAGGTAACGGTTACTCCCCAGGAAGTGAAAGCCTTTTACGACTCCAATCCGAAGCTGTTCAACGCCCCCGAGATGATCAGGGCCAGCCACATCCTTATAAAAGTAGGCCCGACCGCCTCCGCAAAAGAAAAGAAGGCGGCGATGGCAAAAATCAAAGCTGTCCAGAAGCGCCTCCGCAAAGGTGAGGATTTCGCCAAGGTGGCCAAGGAAGTCTCGGAAGACACGGGCACCAAGGCCAATGGAGGAGACCTTAACTTTTTCGCCAAAGGGCAGATGGTGCCTGAATTCGAAAAGGCCGCTTTTGCGCTCAAACCGGGGCAGGTCGGCGACGTTGTCAAAACCAGCTTCGGATACCACCTCATAAAAGTCACCGCCATAAAACCGGCCGGCAAAGTACCTTTCGACAAAATCAAGGACCGAATAGAACAGCACCTCAAGGCTCAAAAAATGCAAAAGGCCCTGCCCGAATACATCGCAGGGCTCAAATCCAAGGCGAAGATAGAGACTTTTGTAAAGTCGTAGGCAGCTGCGGCAAAGAGCATTGTGACAATTTGAATCGTTCCTGCACTCCGGTGACTCATCGGCGCTCGGACAAAGCGGTTGATGAGTCACCGGCAAAGCGACACGGACAAGGGACCGGTCCATGAAATTGAGATTTACAGACGCTGACCATACGCGGATGAAATCCATGGGCATCACTCCCGCCTGTGTGCTCGATCAAATCGACACTCTGCGGCGCTCCGAGTTTTTCGTCCGACTCCTAAGACCCTGTACCCTCCTGGACGGGATTCGCAAGATCGGCGATGCGGAGATGCAAAGGTACATGGGGCTGCACGATTCCGCCGCCCGGCGGGGCCGCTTCACAAAATTCGTCCCGGCCTCGGGGGCGGCCACCAGGATGTTCCAGTCTCTACTCAATATTTTCTATGTTCCCCAATACCTGGAAAAAGACGAACTGCAAAAACGGGTGAACCAGGGGGTTTCCATCGCCTGCGATTTCAAACGTTTTATCGACGAACTGGAAAGATTCCCTTTCATCGGCGACTTGAGAAAGGCCCTGGTCTGCGACGGCCACAGTCTCGAGGAACTGCTCCGAACCGGCCGTTTCAGAACCCTGCTCGAATATCTTTTGACCCAACGGGGAACCAACTACGGCAACCTCCCCAAAGCCATGCTCCTGTTTCACTCCTACCCGGGGGAAAACCGGACCGCTTTCGAGGAGCAACTTGGCGAATCGCCCGAATACCTTGGGAGCGACCGGTCGAGCGTGCACTTTACCATCGCCGAGGACCACCTCGCGGGCTTTCTCAGCCTCCAACAAAAAGTTTGCCCCCGCTGGACCGAACGGTGCGGAGCAAATTTCAACGTTTCTTTTTCCTTCCAAAAGTCTTCGACGAACACCATAGCCCTGGACATGAACGGCATGCCCTTTCGCGACAGGTTGGGACGGCTTCATTTCAGGCCGGCCGGACACGGGGCGTTGATCGAAAACCTGGGAGAGCGGGACGCCGACCTCATTTACATCAAAAACGTGGACAACGTGGTTCCCGACAGGCTCAAGGGGCTGGTCCATTTGTGGAAAAAGGTGCTGGGCGGCTGTCTGGTCTCCATTCAGGACGCAGTCCACGCGCTTTTGCGGCGGCTGACAGGCCCGGACTGGGCCCGGGCGGTGCCAGAGGCAACCCTGTTCGCCTCGCGTGAGCTTCTTTGGGGTCTGCCGGCGGGCTTTGAGACGTGGCCCGAGGACAGAAAACGCTCGTTTTTGCTCCATGCCATGGACAGGCCCATTCGGGTCTGCGGCGTAGTCCCCAATGCCGGCGAGCCGGGAGGAGCGCCCTTCTGGGTAGAGGACGCAAATGGAGTCCATTCCATCCAGATAGTGGAAAAGGCGCAGGTCAATGTAAGTTCCCGGGAACAGAGAAACGCCTGGAATTCCTCAACTCACTTCAACCCGGTGGATATCGTCTGCGGCGTCAGGAATTTCGAAGGCAAGAGCTGCGATCTGAAAAAATTCATCGATCCCCATGCGGTCATAATCACCAGGAAATCGATAGACGGCGCCGACGTCCATGCCCTCGAACTCCCCGGGCTGTGGAACGGCAGCATGGCCCGCTGGATATCCGTTTTCGTGGAGGTCCCCCAGGCGACCTTCAATCCCGTAAAATCGGTCTTCGACCTCCTGAGGCCCGAACATCAACCCGATGAACAGTGAGAAGAGAAGTGGCTAGTGAGCAGTGACTGGAAAAAGCTTACCATTCACTAGTCACTAAGAAGCACTTCCATGAATGCCCGCATAGGTTCTGAGGGCGGTTTGTCTTTTCTCATAACAAACGCGATAAACTCGGGCTTGAAAAGATGGTCCAGGGATAGAAAGCTGAGCTTTCGCCCGGCCAACCGCGGCAAGCCCCTCACAATAGACGCGCAGGATACCCCCAGACCCATTTCGACATACAGGGAACTGAGTTCCACATTGGAAGACTCCATTATCACCCGGTAATCGACCCCTGCTTTGCGGAACTCCTCCTCCAGGAGCATGCGTCCGGCATGGCGCAGACGCATTGGCGGCAAGATCAGGGGATACCTGGCCAGTTCCCGGATGCTCACCCGCCTCAAAGCGCACAGGGGATGTCCCGGAGGCGCTATCACCACGGTTTCGACCCGTTTCCAGCGGACACTCGCCAACTCCTGTGGCGCGGCCTTTTCCAGGGTCAATCCAAAGTCGATGTCGTTGCTTCGAACAAGATCGATCACCATGCTTTGGGGCCTGTCGAGCAAAGTCAGCTCCACCCCGGGAAACAGGCCCGTAAACTGTTTCACCGCTTCGGGCAGAAGATGATAGAGCGTGGTGAACGGAGCGGCGATCCTCAGCCGTCCCCGCTTGTTTTTCCTGACAGCTTCCAGACTTTCCCGGAAATCCTCGCTTCCCCGCAACGCCAGTTCGGCGAAGTTAAAAAATATTTCTCCCTCCAAGGTGAGCCTCAGGTTCCGTTTGCCGGCTCTTTCAATGAGCCGGCACTCGAATTCCTCCTCCAGAGACCGGATCTGCTGGCTAAGAGCCGACTGGCTCCTGGCCGTCGCTTCCGCCGCTTTAGTGAAGCTTTGCAGTTTCACCACGTGATAAAATCCCACGATCTGCTGCCATTCCATTATCAGTCCTGCTTATCATTAATATGTGAACAATTAATTTGACTTATCATTTTCCAGTAGCATATGTTACCAGGCCTGTCAAGGGAGTTGGGGCGCGGCTCAGCGGCATTCTGTTCTAACGGAAATTTCTTGTCAGCGCGCCAGGTTAAGACTCATTCCGGTCCGATGGCCCCTGCCGCCGTGATTCGGTGTGCCTGCCGCTTATCCGCCGAAGGCCTGCAGTTTGGACCGGCCGTCGACTCCCGGCCGGTCAAAAAAAAGAACTCTCTGTGCCTCTGTGACTCCGTGGTGGATTTTTCTGTTTTTAGCGTGAGAACAAATTTACCGTGGGTCGCGACTGGAAGCCTGCACCTCAGCCCTACAAAGACAGGGGATTACCGGCGGAACCAATTTGCCGTGATATACCGGATTTTTCAGGCAAAGGAGATGCACCATGAAAGATACACTGCTACCAGGCCTCACTTTCGAGTTCAGTTTTTTCATTTCGGACCAAAAGACCGTACCCCGTCTCTATCCGGAATCTGCCGAATTTCAACTGATGCCCGAAGTGTTTGCAACGGGCTTCATGGTCGGATTACTGGAATGGGCATGCATAAGGGCGGTAAACCCCCACATCGACTGGCCCGACGAACAGACCGTGGGGACCGCGATAAATGTGACTCACACCGCTGCGACCCCGCCGGGTCTAACTGTGACGATAAAGGGAAGAGTGGAAAGGGTCGATGGACGCAGGCTCACTTTCTTTGTGGAGGCCGACGACGGGATCGACAAGATATGCGAAGGATACCATGAAAGGTTTGTAATCGACGCTGCGAAGTTCAATAGAAAAGCAGCCGCCAAAGCTTCTCGGGGTGCTTCTCTGTGATCTTTCGTTGGCGTACTGTACACAGAATTCAGCTCCGGGCTATTGGGAAAAATTGGCTTGCGACTCAAAGGCGCCGCCGGAATGACGGCTACGACAGTCCCCACAGTACCGGCATAAAATTGCATTAAGCGCCTCCTCTATAAAAGTTTGCAACTTTATCACCATGGCAGTAAGAAGGGAGCACGTCACTCCCCGCTTGTCCACGGAGATGCCTTAAGGTCGTTGTCAAACGTATGGAGTATTCCTGTTATACGCCCGCCCCCTCCTCCCTGGTTCCGGATCACGCAACATTCCCCCGGGGACGACGGGCCGGGCCAAATCAAACAGCGGGTAGCCCTGGTTCATGATTTTAATGATTGCGGCGGTTTGGCTTGCGAGGGGAGAAAGCAACTGGCATTCCTGCTCGGCAATAGTATAATCTCCATTAGGATAGTGCCGAGTG
>JARLHP010000221.1 GCA_031292195.1 Syntrophobacteraceae bacterium | reverse complement strand
TTGCCCTTTGCCCTTTGCCCTTTGCCCTTTGCCCTTTGCCCTTTGCCCTTTGCCCTTTGCCCTTTGCCCTTTGCCCTTTGCCCTTTGCCCTTTGCCCTTTGCCCTTTGCCCTTTGCCCTTTGCCCTTCGCCTTTTGCCCGTCGCCTTTTGCCCGTCGCCTTTTACCCGCCCAGGTCCTGTTCGGCAGCCCGGGCGACGAGCGCCGCCACATCGTCCAGGCTTTCGATGTTTACGGCCGTCTGCTTCAGCTTCTTGCCGCCCCTTATTTGCTGGAGGTACCAGCACAGATGTTTTCGCATCTGGATGATTCCATGTCGGCCTTTTAGTTCGATTAAAAGCCTTGCGTGTTCGAGGGCCGTCTTTAAGACGTCTTGACGTTCGGGTTTTACGGGGAGGCCGCCGTTCAAGGCCGCTTTGAGCTGGTCGAAGATCCATGGGTTGCCGAGCGCTCCGCGTGCTATCCCCACGCCGTCCGCACCTGTCTTTTCGATCAGTTCGACGGCTGTGGTGGAGTTGCCCGCGCCGCCGTTGGCAAGGATCATCCCCTTGAAAAGGGTGCGCGCTTCTCTGGTCGTTTCGATGTCGTTTGGACCTGAAAAGCGCTGGGCATAAGTTCGGCCATGGATCATCAGGGCCTTGATGTCGAGGTCCTCGACATAAGAAAGAAGACTCAGAAGGTCGGAGCCCTTGACGCTGGTCCTGGTCTTTAGGGAAACCGGCAAAGGGGTGTTTTCGATAACGCTTTGGATCACCTCCCGGGCCAGGGGCAGGTCGGTCATGAGGGCCGCTCCCGCGCCCCGTTTGAATACCTTCGCCATGGGACAGCCGAAGTTTATATCGATTCCATCGGGGCTGAATTCCCTGGTCACAAAACGGGTGGCGATGGCGAAGTGTTCGGGATTATTTCCGAAGAGTTGAACGACGTAGGGCCTCTCCGACGGGTCGAAGCGCACGATGTCGTGAGTTGATTGCGCCAGGTAGGCAAAGGCGGTGGAGCTGGCCAGTTCGCTGTAGACGACGTCGGCGCCAAACCCCTTGCATATGCGCCGAAAGGCGGAGTCGGTTATGCCCGAAAGCGGCGCCAGGGCCAAAACCGGTTTTTTAAGAGTTGCCCAGAAGTTATCCATTCTCTACTCGTAGACCTTTTCGTCGGAGTCGCAGGCCCCGCCGGCGTCCATCTCATGATCGCGGTAAGTGGTTGCGCCTTTTTGTAGTTCGTATTCTTCGTACCATTCGTGGGCGGTTATCATGCTCATGACTTCGTTTGAGCCGGTCCAGATACTTGCCAGCTGCAGGTCGCGCACGATGCGCTCCACCGGGAAGACATTCGTGTAGCCTATGCCGCCCATTACCTGCATGGCGTTGCGGGCGGCCTCCTGGCAGGACTCGGTCACAAACTTTTTGGTCTGGCTGACCATCCGGCGCAGCCGGTTCATGGGGATTGCTTCATCGACGGCCCTTGCTGTGGTATAAACCATGGCCCGGCTGGCGTCGAGCAGGGTGGCGGCTCGGGCTACCTGGAAGCTTACCCCCTGAAACTGGTTGATGTGCCTGCCGAAGGCCTTGCGCCTGGTGGTGTAGCCTGTGGCCACATCAAGGGCCGGGCGCGCCGCCCCGATGGTCATGGCGGCGGTGCCCAGCCGCTCGGGGATCATCATGGTGTTGAAAACGTCCAGCGCCCCGTTTAGCCGCCCGACGATATTGGCGGCGGGGACCCTGGCGTCTTTAAACACGACGCGGCCCGCGCCCCCGCCCCGGCAGCCCATCAGCCCGTAGAGGTATTCCACGGATACGCCCGGGCCCCTGTCCACCAGAAAACAGGTCAGCCCCTGGTGGGGTTTGGCCTCCGGATCGGTGCGGGCGTAGACCAGGAAAAAATCCGCCCCTTCGGCGCCCACGATGAAGCGCTTCTGGCCGCTCAGAAGGTAATGGTCACCGTCGGGCACGGCCCGGGAGGTGGTACCGAAAAAATCGCTCCCGCCGCGTGGTTCGGTAAGACACTCGGCGGCAAAGATTTTGCCCGAAAGAAGCGGCTTGACGTAGCGTTCCTTCAGTTCGTCCGAGCCGTGCAGGACGATGGCGTCGCACACCAGTTCGGCCCCCACGCCAAAGACGCAGGCAAATATGTAGCCAAGCGCTCCGACTTCCTCCATCACCATGCAGGTGGTGACCCAGTCCATGTCCCGGCCGCCCCACCTTCGGGGATGCCTGCAGCCCAGAAGGTTTCGCCGGCCGGCTTCGGCCAGAAATTCCTTCGGAAATTGGAGCTTGTCCTGGTCCATGTCCAGCACCATTTGGCGCGGGACCCATTTGACCAGTTCGCGCACTTCATCGCGCAGCCGGATCTGTTCCCTGTTAAGCAAAAAATCGAACATCTCATCTCCTCTGGCCGCCGGGGAAATGCGCTTGCATATGCGGCTCCGTTGCGTTATTCAAATATTTCAATAAGGAAGGAGGGATAAAGCATGAGTAGAATACCCGAAAAATACCTGCCGGAAAAGAAAACATGGCCGCAGTACCTCATCCCCGATGAATTCGCGGACACCCCCGAAAAACTCAACCTGGCCGACTACCTGCTCGATCGGCACGTGGAGGCCGGAAGGGGGGACAACATTGCCATCAAGTTCATGGACAAGATTATAACTTATGTGCAACTTCAGAAGATGGTCAACCAGTTCGGCAACAGTTTGAAAGAGGCCGGAGTCGAGCCTCAGGACAGGGTGGGAATTCGCCTGGTAAACTCCCCTTCCTCACTGGTCACCATCTTCGCCATTGAAAAGATCGGGGCCATTCCCGTCCCGACCTCGCCGCTCTGGTCTCGTGAAGAGATCTCTTTTGTGGTCAACAATGCCGAAATGAAATATTTCGTGGTGAACGCGCCGCTGATGGAGCCGGTGGAGGCGGCCAAGCCCAATTTCAAGTGCGGTACCAAAGTGGTGGTGATCGGGGGCGTCCCCGAGGAAGTCAGAGCCGCCGGGAACCTGGTGTTTGAAGAAATGCTGGCCCAGGGATCTCCCGAACTGGAAGCGGTCATGCTCGACCCCTTCGATATCGGAGTGATACTCTATACCTCGGGCACCACCGGGATGCCCAAGGGCTGCGTCCATTTCATCCGCCCCACCGTCATTGAAACCCGGATGGTCAATAAACACGTCTACCAGCTAAAACCGGGAGACATCCTGGGAGGGGCCGCGCCGGTCTCTTTTGCCGCCGGTTTCGGGACTTTCACACTCATTCCGTTTGAAGGCGGCGCCGGTATTTCTCTCATTCCCAGGTTCACCCCGCCTGACATGATGGAACTCATCTCCAAGCACAATATAACCGTTTTGACCGGACTTCCGACCGCCTACCGCGCGCTCCTGAAATTCCCCGCCTTCAAGACATATGATATCGGTTCCGTGCGGCTCTACACCGCGGGGGGCGACGCCCTGGGCGCCGAGACGCTTCAAAGCTGGATCGATCTTACCGGCAAGCCCATCTGGGAGGGACTGGGGGGAACAGAAATGCTCCACCTGGTGACTTCCAACACCATGAACGAGCAGCCGGTGCCCAACTCCATCGGAAAAGCCCTGCCGGGCGTGGATGTGCGGGTGGTCGATATCTTCGGGGTGGACTGTAAACCCGGCGAGGAGGGCAGCATGATCATCAGGGGCCCCTCCGGGACTCTTTACTGGAAGCCCTACGATAACGACGAAAAGCTGCTCCGGTCTCAGAAATCGGGTGTGATCGACGGGTGGAATAAAATGGGAGACGCGGTCTACAGGGCCGAGGACGGCAATATCTTCTTTGTGGCCCGCGAAGATGACATGATCAAGAGTTCGGGCTACCGGATCGCCCCGGCCGAAATCGAGGATGCCATGGCCAATCACCCGGCCATAGCCGATGTGGGCGTGGTAGGCGTCCCCGACCCTGAAAAAGGACAGCTGGTAAAGGCCGCGGTGGAGCTAAAGCCCGGATTTACAGCTTCCGACGAACTTACCGAGGAGATCAGGACTTTCCTCAAAGACCACATAGCCATCTACAAGCTGCCTCGCGTCGTGCAGTACATGGACAAACTGCCCAGGACCCCGACCGGTAAACTGGTGCGACGACTGCTCAGATAGGCTGTAGATGTTGAATTTATGCCCGGCTCCTCTTATCGCTCACTTTCCAGTTCGCTTGCAATCTTAGCCATGTTCTTCGACTTCCTTTTCAGCTCAATGATTACGTTCGGTAAGTCGGCCGGTGTGACCGCCGGTTTTACAAGTCATGCCTGCCTTTTGTCCGTGATATTTGTCCGCTGTTCTTCCCGCTCCAGGGATTGCGCCCTGGAGCGGCATTCCGGTCGCGGGCTTTGCCGTATGCGGCACAGCCGCCCCGCGATGGGGATCCCGTGGTGGTGGGGCAACGTGTCCCTCCCCTCAGCTACGCTGAATATGACCAGGCGTTGGCGCCCTGAAAAAGGCGGAGTCAGACGAACTGCAGGCGCGCCTGGGCTACGACCTGGCCGTGGCGCAGATCAACCGGATCGCCGGGACATTCGAGCCTGGTGGGGCCGGTGAATCGGTGAATGAGGCAATCGCATTTCGACAAGAAGTGCCATGGGACAAAGAGCTTGGAATATGTGTCGCGATGATGTATAAAAAACACTTGTTGCAGAGATTGACACGTTTACAGAACTGCTCGAATTTAATTTTATACCATTAGAGTGTAGGCTAGGCAATACAAATTCCTGGTGCGCGCTCCTTTTCTTGCCAAACGCGCGAAGTTGATTTGTAAATAATGTTAGGGCCGGACGTTAGGTTAACCTTTTTCCTGAGAGGGGGAGTTCCATGCCTGTTTATGCATCTTTTTTAAAACTCACGTCTGAAGGAAACAAAGAGATCTCGAAATCAAGGGAACGTTTCGAGCTGGGCAAGAAGAACGTCGAACGCCACGGGGGCAAGATCCTTTCGGCCTTTTATATCGTATCGCGCGGGGAGTATCTGATTCTGTCCGAATTTCCCGACGAAAATTCCAGGGTTAAAAGCATGCTTACCACTCTGGAACACGGGACGGTTTCCTACGAGGTTTTCAAGGCTTTGCCGGTTGAGGAATTTTTCAACATAGTGGAAAAGTAGCGGGTTTTGACTGGAGTGGCTCTGGAAATTGGCAACAAGGAGTGTGGGTCGTGAACGAACTTTTGGCGCCCGGCGGAAGTCTCGCCATGGTGGAAGCAGTTTTTGCCATGGGCGCCGATGCGGTTTACGTGGGGTCCAAGGGATTTAGCCGCAGGAGAAGCACCTGGGAACTGGAAGATTCGCAGATCTTTGAGGCCATCCGGATAGCCAACCGGTTCGGAAAAAAAGTCCGGGTGGCCCTCAATGCCGATGTCCCAAGGGACAGGGCCATGGTCCTTTTGGGAAAAATCGCCAGGTATTCCTCCTGGGGGGCCGAGGGGGTAATCGTCAAGACACCCTTCGTAATGCGGTTGGTGCGTGAGAACTTTCCCGGACTGGTGATTCACGCCAGTGTCGGGTGCAACATCCGCGGCCTTGCCCAGATCTCCGAGTACGCCGGCTACGGCGCCACCCAGGTAGTGGCCGGCACCGAGATCAAAACCTTTGATCAGCTGGCCGATTTTAAAAAAGCGGCCGATTCGGTGGGGGTGGCGACCGAAGTTCTGATCCACGGCAACCGGTGTGTGGGCGGGGTGGGCAATTGCGCCCTGCACGAATTGGTGAGCGACTCATACATCGAGCACAGATGCACCGACGAAGACGGCAACGAAATAGTTGAATACGAAGGATGGCCCGACCGGTCGGGCAGTTGCTTTCGGCTCTGCCTTCTAAGCGACGAGCAGAGGCGAAAGGTCCTGACGCTTCGGGGCCGGGAGGCCGGGGAAATCGAGGCCATAAACGAACGCATCCGCCGCAACCCCAACGTGGCTTTCGCCGTGTCGGGGGAGGAACTCTGGCGGTACATGGACCTGGGGCTGGAAACGCTGAAGGTGCAGGGCCGCGAGTACTCGGTCGATCTTATCGGCAGGATGGTTTCCCTGTACCGCAGCCTGATCGATGCCCGGGGCAGGGGCGTGCGCTATGACGACCCGTCCGTCCTGGGATTTCATCGAGAGCTGGAAGAGATCATGGTCGAACGCGACCGAGCCCGGATGCGCAATACGATTGAACTTCACGGTAAAATCAAAGGACTGTAAAAGAATAAATCCACCGCAGAGCCGCGGAGAGCGCTGAGAGGGGCCGCAACCAATATCTGAAGCACTGTGGCATGCCGGGCTGATAGGTCGTATAGTGGAGGGGGAAAGGAGACGCGGATGGAATGGCGGGAAGTTGTCGAACATCCAAGCCTCCAAGACCTGCCTTTCAAGATAGAGACCAACGAGTGGGGTGAAATCGTGATGACGCCGGCAACGGCCACGCATGGGCTCTATCAGGGGCGTATAATCAACTGGTTCAATCGCCTGGGGCAAGGAGACAAGGTTTTCCCCCAATGCCCCATCGAAACTTCTGAAGGTACGACGGTAGCCGATGTTGCCTGAGGTAGTGCTCCATTCTTTTAAAAGCACGGTTTTCGCGTTATCTCATTTCTCGAGAGTATAGGTGCGGCTTCGACCTGCATCCAGCCGGCGTTCTGTTTCCTCTGGTAAACGAACGGATGTGGACACGGAGTTTCCTTTCTAGATACAGATGTTCATAATTTAAGATATCAATTTCAGGAATAGCAAAAAAAAATGGCGCTGGGGGTATTGGCGCCTCGATCACACGGGGCATCGAGAGGGACCGTCGGTTGACATGAGTGGTGGGAAAGGCAATTTTAATTGGCCAGCACTCAGCCTTTGAACGTTTTCGCCTGGTCTCCCAACGCCCCCCCTCCTTGGTCGGAATGGCTCCAGGTGCAATGCCTGCTCCCTACTCTACCAGCTCTTCGCTTAAAATAAAAAAGGCGGAAGCCACATCTGACCCCGCCTTCACACTGTGTGTAAAACTTTCGATTAGCCAGTGATTCTCTTTCGCTGTGTCAAGGCAGCAAGACAGAGCAGGCATGACCCCAAAAGGAGCAGGCTGCTTGGTTCTGGAACACTATAATTGACAGTGAGGGTACCACTTGTAATCCAACAGTCCAAGTCGACGTACGCTGTCACCGCGCCTACACCAGATGTTGTAAGTAAATTTGTGAATTCAGTAATCAAGGCTGGGTCAGTAGAGGAGTTAAACGTGAGTACTGTTTTGCCACTCGAGACCGTTCCCGCGACACTGCTAGAATCGGCAGCTGATTGAGAAGCTATTGATGCGTAGTCGATACCATCAAAGTTATAGCCGTTGAGTACCAACTGCACGGAGCTAATAGTGTCGCCCGTGACTGGTTTGACGCCTGCGGAAAGAGTTAACGTGAAATTACCTTCACCACTAAGGTAATTGGCATTTCCCGTGTAAGTGACTGAGTCAGCCTGGGCCGCGGTGCTTAGCCATGTAAAGCCGACCAGTCCAGCGATCATAACTAAAACAAGTAGCAATCTTTTCATTTTTACACCCCCTTTGATTGTTAATACTACTCAAGCAAAACAACATTTTTCTACTTCCGGCTTCTGACGTTGGGCGAGTTTAGAGCAAGAATAGTGCCAGCCCTATCAATTATGCTTTAAGCTGTTATTTTAACATGATAAAGTCAGATAGTACGGCATAGAAATGGGTTGAACGGCGCTGAGGATCTGTAAACTTTCACGACAAAAAGGGAGCAAATCGAGGCAAGGAAGGTGAATAAGGCTTACAAATCATGATCTTATTCGATTTTATTAATCTGTAAAAATTCCCGACACAAAAGAGCGTGATTTGTCCCGTATGCGCGGAGAATCGGCCCGCAAAGCCGCAATTTTCCTAGCGCGGCACAGCGGGAAACTGGACAAAATGGCTTTTTGTCCAGTTTTCGGGGGATAGGTCGGCCCGAATCGTAAGGCGTGGGGCGGGGCGGTTTTTCAGAATCGGGATAATTTACAACAAAGTGTCCCGTTTTGCGCGTATTTTTGGAGTATGTTTTGCGGCGTTCTGCCATAAGTGGTCAGTTTGCGGGGATTTGTCCAGTTTTTTTGACCGCACGAAAAAACGCCCGCCCCATCCATCATGGTATTCATCTTAACTAGGAACTTTTCCCGCATTATTTCTTCCATATACCAAACGAGCAATATCCGCAATATTCCAGAGAAGTCTGTATGGGGCAGACGGTCTTCGGCTTCCATCTTATGGATACAATCGGCCAACCAACTAATTTCTTTTCGCTCGCCGCTGTTTGGCGGTTCATCCAGCCAATTGCCTCTGCGCATGGAATTGTTCTTGCCAAGCGAGGCTGGAGGATCGAGGTTCATTAGGGCCTTTTTTCTTTGCCGGGGTAAAGTCTCCCCCGCCAGCACAAGGCCAGTGGCATATCCTCAATCTAAGAGGTAATGTGTGTTTCCCAAGTGAAGTTGCTCTCTACCACGCACCAATTCAGGGTATCTTTGTGCGGCGCCCCCTTCTCAGGGGGCTTCTGCCTCATTTTCCCCGGTCCCTGTCATCCGGCCTTCCGCCCGCTTTTCCACTCCGGCTTTCTTTTTTCCAGAAACGCGCCCATTCCTTCGGAGGCGTCTTCGGCCAGGCAATTCATCGATATTACCTCTTTGGCATACTCATAAGCGGACCTTTCATCCAGGTCCACCTGGGAGTAGAAGGCTCTCTTGCCAAGGGCGAGCACGTACGGGCTGGCCTTCGCCAATTCCATAGCCCAGTCGCGGGTTTCCGAGTCGAGTTTTTCGGTTTCCACCACCTTGTTCACCAGTCCGAACCCCAGGGCTTCCTCGGCGGAAACGAACCTGCCGCTGAGAAGCATCTCCATGGCCCGCCGCCTTCCGATCACCCGCACCAGTGGGACCATGGGGGTGGTGCAGAAAATGCCGATCTTGACGCCCGGGGTGGAAAACCTGGCCCCGGTTTCGGCCACCGCCAGGTCGCAGGCCGCCACCAGCTGACAGCCGGCGGCCGTTGCCACGCCATGCACCTGGGCTATCACGGGCTGGGGCAGTTCGTGGATTTTTTGCATCATCTTGTTGCAGGCCGTGAAGATTTCCCGCACCTCATTGATGTTGCCTCTTTTGCGCATCATTTCCGACAAGTCGTGCCCGCCGCAGAACGCCGGTCCGTTTGCGCGCAGGACGAGAACGGAGACGGAGTCGTCGGCGGCGATCCGATCGAGCGCGCCGCTGATGGCGCCGATCATCTCCAGGGAAAGCGCGTTTCTCACTTCCGGTCTGTTGAGTGTCAGCCAGGCCACAGGCGGTTCTTTTTCAATCAATACAGGATCCAATGTATAAGCTCCCATTCGGTGGTTTTGGTTTCAACTCATAATATAACGGCGATCAGGCAGAGTCGTGATTTAATCCATTCACCGGCCCGTCTTCAGCGATTCACAGCCCTTCTTTAGCGATTCACCCATTCACCGATTCACCGGCTCTTACTCCCATTCCGATTCCCCATCCAGGCAAAACCGGAGGGCTTTTTTAATCTCGTCTATCTGTTCGGGATCGGTGACCTTGCCGCCCTTGCCGTTTCGGATGTAGAAGGCATCGGCGGCCTGGTCGCTTTTGGTGGTGATTTTGGCCACCGCTATGGGAATGCGCAGTTCGTGCAAGGTCCTGGTGATGGTGTAGAGAAGTCCGATTCGGTCGGCCGTGTAGACTTCGAGGATGGTGTACATGGCCGAGGACTCGTTGTCCACGACGATCTTGCTCGGCTCGGCCCGCAGCGGTTTGGGCTGCCACATGACGGCGGAGTGGGCGGCGATCCGGTAGTCGAGGGCGAATTTGCCCTTCAGCAGGCTGTCCATGTCCTTTCGCATCGCATCCCAGTCGACGGGCTTTGGAGCATGCGGCAGTCGGCATTGAAAGATGAGGATGGAAATTTCGTCATTCATGGTGAAGGCCTGGGCGCCGGTGATGTTAAGCTGGTGCAGGGTGAGGATTCCGGCGGTTCTTGCCAGTAAACCAGGCGTGTCGTAGCTCAGGAAGGTGATTTCCGCAGACTCTCCCCCGGCCGTTACCTCCCAGATGAATTCCCGATCGGGTTCCTTGAGCTTTCGGCTGAGCTGTATGTGCTTGACTATGTCTTCCGGGGATATGGAGATCAAGTACCTGGGGGCGAGTTGAGAAAACCAGGTTTCCAGTTCGTTTTCGCTGAGAAAATCGGAGAGGCGGCTTTCGATCTGTTTTTTGATCCTGGCGGCCCTTTCGGAAATGACCCGGGAACTGGGTTCGCCTTTTTCCAGTATGCCTCTCAGATTGCAGTAGAGCCCGACCACGGGCGTATCGCGCCACTTGTCCCGGGCGCGCGGCCCGGTGGCCAACATATCGGCAAAAGTGAGCAGCACCAGTTGATCGAGGTACTCTTTTTTGCCCACCGCGGCCGTACAGCTGGAGAGCATTTCATGGTCGGCCAGATCTCGCAGGGAGGCGTTGTCCAGCAAAAGCACGTGTTGGGACACGAGAAACTGGACCGTTTCGGTCTCCAGGGAAGACAGGCCGATGCGCCGGGCGATGGCCGGGACCATTTCTCCGCCCGCCGCCGCATGCCCGCTGCCGATGCTCTTGCCCACGTCGTGGAGAAGTCCGGCCAGCAGCATGGGCGCGGGGTCTCCCAAATCGCTCGCGGCCACGGTCAGTTCAGGCTCTTCCTCGGAATAGACGCCGGACATAATTTTTTTCAATTCCGAGACGGTGCGCAGATGGTGCTCCTCGACGGGATAGAGGTGAAACTGGTCGTGCTGGACCAGCGCGTGCACCGAGGCCAGTTCGGGGATAAGTCCGGTCATGAGCCCGTAATCGTAAAAGCGGCGCAGAACCGGGACCTGGGCGGAATCGGCTCGCAGCAGTTCGAAAAACTCCTCTTTTACCAATGGGTCTCCGGAGGCGCGGTCCAGAACATTTTTGTTGTGAGAAATCCATTGCCTGGTGACGTTTGCCAGGCCCAGACCGAGCCGGGCGCAAAGGGCGAAAAGGTGAACCATGTGGGCGGGAGTGGCCGGGTAGCGGTCGGTTTGAATGTAAATCTTCCCCGACCTGGAAACGATCCCTTCCTCCAAAGCCTCGCCGCTCTCTTCGTGGCCGGCCGAAAGGCCCTCGGCCAGCTTTTCCCAGAATTCCATGGAAACCGCGGCCACCCCTTTGAACATGCGGTGGACGTCCTGCATGAATATTTCGACCGGCAGGAAACCGGATTTTTCCGCATACCCCAGTTTTCGGGCGAGCATTTCCTGGTCGTCGAAGGAAATCATGCCGTCTTCGCGTTTCGAGGCGCCGCGCAGAAGATTCATATAGCGACAGTATGTTTTTTCCGCGGTCTGCAGGAAGTCGACTTCCTGCCGGGTAAGATAGCCCAGGAAGATAGCCTCTTCCAGGTTTCGCACCCTGGATTCGACCCGGCACCCGGCCCGGATGTCCCGAATCTCGGAGAGTCCGCCCGGGTTTTCCTCGATGTCGGGTTCGAGCCAGTTGCGGGGGTTTTCGAGCAGTTCTTTGCGGGCGTCGATCGATTCGCGCAGCGAACGCAGGAATGGTGCCCGGTTTTCGGCGATATGGTTGTCGATTTGCTGTTCGAGCCGCTCGGCCAGGGTGCGGTTCCCGGAAATGTATCTGAGGTCGAGGAGGTTCAGGAAAAAGCCGGAATCTGCGCGGGCCATCTCCATTATCCCGGCAACCGAGCCCTGGCGGACTTCGACTTGCCAGCCGGCTTCCGTGAGCGGTCCGGTTATCTCCTCTACCCAGGAGTCTTTGGCCGGCGAATGGTCGCCCTGGATGCAGAGGATGGAGACCGGTTGGCTGGGGCCCGAAAGGCCTCGCCCGAAAAGGCCCGTGGCACAGATCGCGCCTCCTGCCCGAAACGACTCGGGACCCGAGGTAAGGCGATTTGCCAGACGGTTGTATAGGGAAATTATGGCGATCTCCAGCAGGCTGGTGTGTCGGTCGAGCGACTGCCCGCCGCATTCCTCGATTATAAGATCCCGCTGCTTTCTTAGCGACTCCGACATATTTCCGTTCATAGGTCTCCCTGTCTCGAAAAGTTTTCTCACGCGAAGCCGCGAAGCCGCGAAGACGCGAAGGGGAAATGCTTTTTATTGTTTCCGGGTGTCCCGGTATTTACCTACTCGCCAGGAGGCTGTCTATCCAGTTCTTCCCTGATTTTAACCAGATCTTTTCGTATGAACTCCATCCGGTCGAGCCGTTCGCCCAGGCCGGACTGTATCCGGGCCGCTTCCTCTTCTCCCTGCAACCGAAGGTTCATGCCGCTTTCCAGGGCCTTTGCAATCGCTCCCGCCACAGTGTCCATGTTGCCGGTTATCCGCTGCCGGAATCGGGCGCCGCTTCGATTCAGCCTGCCCAGAAAGTCCGAACGGAGTCTTCCGGCCTGCATCTCTATCATCTCCAGCATGTGGAGTTTTCGTTTGTTCAGTATGAATTTGTTGGCGGTTCGAATGGCCCATTCTCTCAGGCGCTGAAATTTCCACTTTCCGCTAATGTATGCCGGGACGACCTGCGTCAGGGAATCGGTGAGCATATCGAGCCCCACCGTGTCGCCGTGCAGTTTGAAGTTGAAGGAGGACTCGGAGGCGCGCAGGGATTC
>JARLHP010000220.1 GCA_031292195.1 Syntrophobacteraceae bacterium | reverse complement strand
GTGTCGCTGCCGGTTCAGGTGAACCTGGACGGCTTCATCATGAGCCACGTGATCGAGCCCATATTTATGCCCGACGCGGAGGAAATAAAGAAGTTCCTGCCGCCCTTCGAGCCGCTTTTGCGCCTTGACCCGGAAAAGCCCATCACCATCGGCCCGGTGGGCATGCCCGATGTTTACACCGAGGCTCGCAAGGCGCACGATGAAATCCTCAAGGCTTCCAAGCCGATAATCGCCGAAATCTTCGACGAGTTCGAGAGTCAGTTCGGGCGCAAGTACAAGATCATAGAGACTTACAAGATCGAGGACGCCGAGACCGTTATAGTAGCCATGGGGAGCCTTGCTCAAACCGCCGCCACGGCTATCGACGCCATGCGGGCCCGGGGCGCGAAGGTGGGCCTGGCCAGCATTCGGCTCTTCAGGCCTTTTCCCGCCTCCGACCTGGTCGATGTGATCGGCAAAGCCAAAAACCTGGTTATCCTCGACAGGGCCACGGTGTTTGCCGGCGGAGAAATATCGGGTCCGGTGGCGCTCGAGGTCAAATCCGCCCTGTTCGACCGGGGACTTGCTCCCAAGACCGCGAACTTCCTGGTGGGGATCGGCGGCCGCGACGTTACGCAGCAAAACTTCGAGGAAATGGTCGAAAGAGTGGTCACGGCGAAAAACGGCGACCTTCCAGCATACGAATTCATCAATGTGAGGGAATAATGGGAATCGCAAGCGAGGCCTTGAAAAATTTTAAGGGATTCAGCCTGAAGAATATGCCCGAAGTCGAACCGCTGTCGCCCGGCCACCGTGCGTGCCAGGGCTGCGGTGAGGTGCTGGCTTTGCGGCAGGCGATGAAGGCGATCGGTACCAACGTGGTGGTTTGCAGCGCCACGGGGTGCATGGAAATCATCACCTCTCCCTATCCGCAGACCGCGTGGCGGGTGCCCTGGATTCACGTGGCCTTCGAAAACGCCTCGGCCGTGGTGAGCGGGGTGGAGGCGGCCTTTAAGGCCATGAATCGCAAGAAGATAATCAACCAGCCGGACGTCACCTTCCTGGCCTACGGCGGCGACGGCGCAACGGCCGACATCGGGCTTCAGTCGCTCTCCGGGGCGCTGGAGCGCGGCCATAATTTCGTCTATTTGTGCCTGGATAACGAAGCTTACATGAATACCGGCATCCAGCGTTCCTCTTCGACCCCTTTCGGGGCTTCGACCACCACCTCTCCTCCCGGCAGGAAAAGCTCTGGGCAGGCGACCTGGAAGAAGAACCTGGCCAAAATCGCCGTAGCCCACGGCATACCGTACGTGGCCACGGCCACCCCGGCCTACCCGGTCGATCTCATGAACAAGGTGAAGAAGGCTTCCCTGGTGCCCGGGCCTGCTTACGTCCATATCTACTCGCCGTGTCCCACGGGGTGGCGGTGCGGGCTCGACCAGAGCCTGGAAGTGGCAAGACTGGCGGTCGAGTCCAAAGTCTTTCCGCTCTACGAGGTGATCGACGGCAAATATATTCTGTCCCGAAAACCGGCCAACCCCAAGCCCCTTAGCGAGTATTTCAAGCCCCAGCGCCGCTTCCGCCACTTGAAAGCAGACGAAGTGGCCATGATTCAGTCAATGGTGGATGAGGAGTATGATGACTTGTTAGAGCGTTGCGGTGTATAATGCTGAACTTTTTTGGCTTTACACGGGCAAGCGTGTCTAATAGCTATTGAAATGCTGGGAAACGAGGGAAAACATGGCGATCGAAATTTCCGAAAAAACCATCAAACACGAGTTCATCGATAGAATCAATGAACTCAGCGGGCAGGACATCTACAAGTGCTTCCAGTGCGGCACCTGTGGCGGAGCGTGCCCTATGTCCGGGCAGATGGAAATCCTGCCCAGAAAAATCATGCGCATGTTGCAGTTGGGGATGGCGGAGCACATTTCCGAGTTGGAAACAGGCTGGGAATGCGCCTCCTGCCACTCGTGCTCTGTCAATTGCCCGAGGGGAATCGACCTGGCGAGGGTGATGGAAGCCGTACGGCTCCTGATCCTGCGAAAAAACATCAACAAAATCGAGCCTTCCAGGCTGGCTGAAGCCGTCGTTCGTGAACTGCCCCAGATAGCTCTTGTGGCCGGCTTCAGAAAGTTGACGAGTTGAGGGATATGATGAAAGTAAGCTATTATCCGGGATGTACCCTGAAGACAAAGGCGAAGCACCTCGAAGATTCGGCTCTGGCCTCGCTGGCCGCCCTGGGAGTGGAAATCCGCGAACTGCCGAGATGGAACTGCTGCGGGGCGGTCCATTCCCTGGCCGACGACGATCTGATCCACCATGTGGCGCCGGTGCGAGATCTCATCCGGGCAAAGGACGAGGGCTCGGAGCGTCTCGTGACCCTTTGTTCCATGTGCTACAACACGCTCGCCAGGGCGAACCTGCTCATGCGTAACGACGAGGTCAAAAGAAAAACCATAAACGATTTTATGACCGAGGAAAGCGACTACCAGGGTGAAGTGGAGGTGGAGCATCTCATTCCGTTCCTGCGCGATGTGATCGGCTGGGACAATTTGCGGGCAAAGATCAAAGTGCCGCTTACCGGGATGAAGATTGCCTCCTACTATGGCTGCACCCTGGTGAGGCCCCAAAACGTGGCCATTGAGCCCGTGGCCGGCAAGATCATGAACGAGTTCGTCGAGGCCCTGGGGGCCGAGCCGATCGATTTTTCCGCCAACACCCTGTGCTGCGGCTCCTACCAGGTGCTGGCCCATCCCGACTCCGTGGCCGACGTGGTGGGGCGGATCATCGAAAGCGCTTCCCGGGCAGGGGCGGACGCTCTGATACTGAGCTGTCCTCTTTGCGAATACAACCTGCTCAAAAAACAGGAAGAGCTTTTGGAAAAGCAGAAGATCGGGCGCAGGATGCCCGTTTTCTATTTTTCCCAGCTTCTTGCCATGGCGCTTGGCCTCGGGCCCGAGTCCTACCGGCCCGATATGAGCGACGCGGCTTCCGTCGAATTTTTGAAGTCGAAGAATTTTTCGGTGGAATCGGCCGCGGTCCAGGCATAAAGACTTTTCCGGTCCGAATAGGAAGACCAATTCACGTTCTAAGGAGATAAATTCAATGTCAGCACCCAAACAGGTTGCAACTGGTGACAGGGCTATCCTCCCCGAGGGGGCCAAGACCATTCCCATATATGTGATGGGCAAGCGCTACGAAGTGCCGGAAACCCTTACCATAATGAAGGCCATGGAGTTTGCGGGCTTCAAGTTCCTGCGGGGCGCGGGCTGCCGGGGCGGCATCTGTGGCGCCTGCCCCACGGTCTACCGCAAGGAAGGCGATTATAAGCTCTATTTCGGGCTGGCCTGCCAGACGGTTGTCGAACCCAACATGTACCTGGCCCAGATTCCCTTCTATCCGGCAAACCGGGCGGTCTACGACATAGAGCAAATCGAGCCGCTGGCCGACGCCGTGCACGCCCTCTACCCGGAGATTTTCCGCTGCGTGGCCTGTAACAACTGCTCCAAGGCCTGCCCGATGAAAGTCGAAGTTCTGGACTACATTTCGGCCATCAAACAGGGTGATCTGGCCAGGGCCGCCAAGCTCTCGTTTGACTGCATCCAGTGCGGCATGTGCGCCAGCCGGTGCATGGGGGAACTGCCTCAGTATCATATCGCCCAGCTGGTGCGCCGCCTCTACGGCAAATACATTCAGCCCGGGGCGGAGCATTTGCAAAAGCGCGTGGCGCAAATCGAGTCCGGAAAATACGATGGTATGCTGGCCGAACTTCAGAAGATGAGCCATGCCGAGCTGGAAAAGATCTACAAGGAACGGGAGCGCGAACCCGACATGGTCCCGCTCGGAACATGGATGCCTAAGGACGTCAGTCACCTGTAGGCCGCTTCCCGCTACCCTTTTCACCTATTGCAAAAAAGGCAAGTTTCCAGGAGAAACCGATGAGTTATACACCTCAAATGCAGGAACTGATAAAGAAGGTTGAAGCAACCAGGCCGGAGCGCGTGGCCAGGGCCAAGCGCGGAGAGAATTTTCCCGCCCTTAGCCTCGAAGAGCGCGCCGTGGTCCTCGGTAAATTCCATCCCGACTACCAGGAGGAGGGCCGCAGGGCGCTTCGGGTGGGACCGGACAAGGGCCTCGTGGTGCCCGAAGAAGTGGCCAAGGTCATGGAATCTCGTTCCATGCTGCGCCCTGAAAAAATCGATCTTTCCAAGCCCGACTACGACACCGATATCCTGATCCTGGGGGCGGGCGGGGGCGGTACTTCGGCCGCTCTTATGGCCACCGACGCGGGTCTTAAAGTCATCATGGCCACCAAGCTCCGGCACGGCGACGCCAACACGATGATGGCCGAGGGCGGTATCCAGGCCGCCACCCAGGAATGTGACTCTCCTTATTATCACTACATGGATACCATCGGCGGCGGGCATTTCACCAACCAGCCCGACCTGGTCGCGGCCCTGGCTCATGACGCGCCTCTTTCCATCGCCTGGCTCGAGGCCCTGGGAATGATCTTCAACAAGAAGCCCGACGGCCGCCTCGATAGCCGCCATTTTGGAGGCTCCTGCCGCAAGCGTATGCAGTCTTCGGGCGACATGACCGGTGCCGAAATCATGCGTGTGTTGCGCGATGAGGCCAGAAACCGCCGGGACCGCATCTCCACCCTGGAATTTACCCCGGCCGTTGAAATCATCCTCGACGAGAGCGGAAAATGCGCGGGCGCCGTGCTCTACAACATGGAGACCCGGGAGTTTTTCATCGCGCGGGCCAAGGCGGTAGTGATCGCCACCGGCGGCAACGGCCGTCTGCACATCAAGGGGTTTGCCACCACCAATCACTACGGCGCCACCATGGACGGCGTGGTTATGTGCTACCGGGTAGGCGTTGGGACCACCTGCCTGCCCTCGACGCAGTACCACCCCACAGGCGTTGCCTACCCGGAGCAAAACGTGGGGCTTCTGATCACCGAAAAAGTGCGCGGTCTTGGCGCCCACGTGCTGAATATTGACGGCGAACAGTTCTGTTTTCCTCTTGAGCCGCGCGATGTGGAATCGGCCGAACTGATCAAGGAAGCCCTGGAAGTAAATAAAGCCGTTGTGACTCCTACGGGGCGCTACGGCCTGTGGCTCGATTCCCCGATGATCGACCTTCTGCACGGCGAAGGCACTGTGCGCAAGGAGCTGCCGGCCAAATTCATCCAGTTCGAAAGGCACGGCATAGACATCAGTAAGGACCCGATGCTGGTCTATCCCACGCTGCATTACCAAAATGGCGGCATAGCGATCAATGCCGATTGCGAAACGGTTGTCCCCGGGTTGTACAGCGCCGGCGAGTGCACGGGCGGACTGCACGGTGAAAACCGGTTAATGGGCAACAGCCTCCAGGACGTTATCACCTTCGGTAGAAGGGCGGGCATAAGCGCGGCCAAATATGTCACCGGCGGCGTGGAGCTTGGCAAACTTACCCTGGATCACATCGCCAAGTTCGAAAAAGAACTGGTCGATGCCGGCATCACCGACTCCATAATCGCGCCGATCCTTCTGCCCGATTATTCCACTGACGAAGTGAGCGCGCGGCGTCTGGCGGAAGCTCGGCAGGAGAGCGAATAAATAGAGATAAAGAAAAAAAGAAAAAGATAAAAAGAGCGGGGGAGGGTCTCCCCCGCTCCCCCCGGGACTCGGCCATACGCGCTGCGCGCGTGTGGCCGAGTGCTTGGCGTTTTCGGCGCTTGAGCGAGGCAGTTCTTGTCGGGCTGCGCTGCGCTTAGCCCAACCTGCATCGGATATTTCACGCCCCTTCCTTGCCCCAAAATCACACATCCGCAATAAAGTTTGAGGATAAATGGGTTCGGAGAAGTTTTTTCTCATGGCGGACCACAAAAGATCCGACTTTTCGTTTGACGGCTCAGGACGGGAAACGGTCCGGCCTTAAATAGGTAAGACTTTGGAGGTCCTTTGTAAAATGACTGGTTTTCGGGAGTTTGATGAAGACATTCCGTTTCTTTCCATGAGGGAATACGCCAGAGTGACCGGATATCTGCCGGTCAACATCCGTGCGGTGACTGAATCGGAGAGGCCGGCCCTTACTTCGCGAATAGTGCTCGAATCGGCTTTCCCGGAGCATCCGGAACTGCCCGAAATCGAGGACCAGGCTCTTTCCACCTGCTTGCAAATACTGAACTCGAAGCTCGATACGATCATCAAGCTGCTGGCATTGGACGCCAACTGCAAAGAGATGGATTTGGCGAAGGTAAACATCAGCGACGGAGGTATCAGAATTATTTCGGCCGTGAGCTTCGGGCGCGACGATCCTGTGGAAATTAGGCTGATGCTGCCGACCGCCCCTTCCATGATCTTTTACATCTACGGGAAGGTGGTCAGTTGCGAGCCGGCCGGAGAAAACAGTGAGCTTTGTGTTGAATTCACCGATATAGACGATGACATTCGCGAACATATTGCGAAGTATGTTTTTCACAAACAGCGCGAGATACTGCGAAAGAAAAGGAGCCGTACCTCCTAATGTTTGTAATTATCGGGGCCTTAATAGTTGTGGGTTCTGTTCTGGGCGGCTACCTGATGGAGCATGGTAACGTCAGCCTTCTCATTCAGCCTTCGGAGATGGTTATCATATTCGGCGCCGCCCTGGGCGGGTTTGTGATCGCATCTCCCATGAAGGTGATAAAGGCCACACAGGCCGGTATAGTGCGGATGCTCAAAAGCAGGGTCTATTCCGGAAAGGACTACCTGGACGCCCTGGTGCTTCTTAGCGATATATTCTACAAAATCAGAAAAGAAGGGCTGGTTTCCATCGAAGGCGATCTGGACGCCCCGGAGAAAAGCCCGATTTTTAAAAGTCACGAATCGTTTATCAAAAACCACCACGCCCTGGCTTTTCTTACCGACACGCTGCGCACACTGACCATAACCGATATAGAGGCCCATGAAATGGGCGACCTTCTGGACTATGAAATAGAGGCGCATTACGAGGAGGCGCTGATCCCGTCAAAGAGCATCGCCAACGTTGCCGACGCGCTGCCCGGGCTGGGCATCGTGGCAGCCGTGCTGGGCGTGGTGCTCACCATGCAGAAGATCAGTTCCCCTCCCTCCGTGCTGGGCGAATGCATAGGCGCCGCGCTGGTGGGAACTTTTCTGGGCGTGCTGATGTGCTACGGTTTTGTGGGACCGGCAGGCAAAAACCTGGAAAATATTGCAATCGAGGACAAGGAATTTCTAACGGTCATCAAGGCCGCCCTACTGTCTTTCATGAGCACTCCTTCTCCCCAGGTGGCGATCGAGTTTGCCCGAAGAGTTGTCCCGGGGGAACTCAGACCCACATTCTTGGAATTGGAAAACCTTGTGAAACAGTCCAGGAAAAAATGACATGGATGAATCGAAACAGAAAAAAATCATCGTAAAAAGAATAAAGAAGGGCCACGCGGCCGCCCACGGCGGAAGCTGGAAAGTGGCCTATGCCGACTTCGTAACGGCCATGATGGCCTTTTTTCTGCTGATGTGGCTTCTCAATATGACCTCTCAGGAGAAAAGGGCCGTTTTGGCATTGTATTTCCGCAATTTCAGCCTTTTTACCAAGGGCGGTGTGTCCTTCATGTACAAGGGAGGGACGCGGGCGGTCGGCGAAAACTACGGCAGTCAGACGGTACTGGATTCGGGCGAAGAAAACGGCGGCATCACCAATGACAACCTGGCCAAGCGGCTGATGACCGGCGTGAGCCAGAGCGGACCTGCATTGGGGGCGGAAAAGCATGTTTTCATCGAAGTGACCGCGGAGGGCGTTAGAATCCAGATAGTGGATGCCACGAAAAGTCCGATCTTTCCACCGGGAAGCGCTGAGCTGACCGACCTGGGCAAGCAAATCGTGGCTTCGGTTGTGAACATTCTCGTAAATTTTCCCAATAAGATCGCGGTGGAAGGGCATACGGACATATCGGCTCCGGGGCAGGGGCAGATGTCCAACTTTGAACTTTCAGTGGCCCGAGCCCTTTCGGCCAAGCGGGTCCTCGAACAGGACGGCATCAATCCCATCAGGATCTGCAGGGTGGTGGGTTTTGCAGACCGGGTGCCCATATTTCCGATCGATGACCCCAGAAATCGGCGGATCAGCTTACTCTTTGTGTCAAGCGAAAAGCAAAAGCCGCCCGAAAACCTGAAATGGCTTCTAAAACCGGCGAGATAGCTACCTCCTGGATGTCCGGTTCACTTCCCCATTTCAAAGAGGAGTGCTGCCGCCGACCTGATGCCACGGTGAAAGTCACCCAGGGAAAAGCGCTCGTTCGGGGAATGCGGGCCGTCATCGGGGCTTCCCCAGCCAAGGAGCAGGATGTTTTCCTGCTCGAGGTGCTCTCTTATCATGTTCACGACCGGAATCGAACCGCCTTCCCTTTTAAACCGGGGCTTCTTGCCAAACCCGATTTCTATCGCTCTTTCGGCCGCCAGCATGGCTGCGGTGTTTCTCTTGACCAGGACCGGCTCGGCGTGATGGAGACCCGTAAATTCCACGCTGACGCCGGGGGGGCAAAGCTGCGATACGAACCGGGTGAAAAGGCGGTCGATTTCCCCGGAGACTTGGTTTGGAACCAGCCGCATGCTCACTTTGGCCCCTGCTTTGGCCGGAATGATGGTCTTTGCCCCTTCTCCGGAAAATCCGCCCCACAGTCCGTTTATGTCCAGCGTAGGCCGGGCGGAGCTACGTTCGGTGACCGAGTATCCAGGCTCGCCCACCAGTTCCGAAACCCCCAGGTAATTCTTGAGGGCCTCTAGATCGGTGGGAGCGGCGGACATTTCCTCCCTCTCCCACTGCTCGGGAATCAGGACGTTGTCATAAAAGCCGGGGATAGCCACGGTTCCGTCGGGGTTTTTGAGCTTATGCAGGACGTCGGCCAGCACCTGGGCGGGATTGTGAATGATTCCGCCGAACGAACCGGAATGAAGATCGAAGCGCGGTCCCCGGACATCCATCTGCAGGTAGCACAGGCCTCGCAGGCCGTAAGTTATGGCCGGGACCCCGGGGGCAAACTGGGAAGTGTCCGAGATGGCCACGGCATCGGCGCGCAGTTCATGGCGATGGTCTGCCAGGAATTTGGACAGGCTGGGGCTTCCGATCTCCTCCTCGCCTTCGGCCAGCACAATGAGGTTTAGCGGAAGCTTTCCGGCTACTGCCAGCACGGCCTGGACCGCATTGATGTAGGTCAGGAGCTGGCCCTTGTCGTCGGTGGCTCCCCTGGCGTATATATAGCCGTCCCGGATGTCGGGGGAAAAGGGGGGAGTCTGCCATTCCTCCAGGGGGTCCGGTGGCTGGACGTCATAGTGGCCGTAGACGAGCAAAACCGGCGCGCCCGGAACTTCCGGGGATCGGGCCAGGACCACCGGATGGCGCTCCGTGGGATAGATGCGCCCGTTGAACCCACACTTTTCCAGTTGCTCCAAAACCCACTGAGCGGCCTTCCGAACGTCCGCGGCGTGTTCGCTGAGAGTGCTGACGCTGGGAATGGAGAGGAACCGGGCCAGTTCAGCCGTGAAGACTTCGAGATGATCGCTTATATAGGAAGAAATCCGATCGGGCAGCATAATCGTTCTCCTTTGAATTGTTCGGGCCGCCTCAAAATTGAAGGGCCGACATCGCTTCGAAAGTTGTGTTACAATGCAACGTGGCTATTAGAATAGTACAGGAGAATTGATCCCGCCAGATGGAAAAAAGGGTAAAAATAGTATCGCGTATAGAAGATGTGGCGCCGGAGCAGTGGAACGCGCTGGCGGTCAATGCATCGCCGATGCTGGAGTTCGAGTATCTGCACGCCCTCGAAAAGTCGGGCTCGGTCTCGACGCAGAGTGGATATACTCCGGTCCACCTGGCCCTTCAGTACGATTCGAGGATTGTGGCGCTTGCTCCCCTGTATCAACGGGACCGGGCCTGGGTGGAATTTGGCGACGGGGGTCTGCTCGAGTTTTTGTCCGAGATTACAGGATTGCCTTTTGGTTCGGGCCTGGTGGGGAGCCTGCCTTATACGCCGGTGCCCGGCTACGATTTCCTGGCTGCTCCCGGCCTGGACGCCCGGGCGATTTTTGCCGAATTGCTCGAAAAGATAGATGAAATTGCGATGGAGCGCGGTCTTTCCACCAGCCGCTTTCACTTCGTCGCTCCGGAGTCTGCGCTACACAGCCTGCTGGGCGAACACGGATACCTGCGGTTGAGCACCCCCCACTTGGTGTGGTTTAATCGCGGATACCGAAGTTTCGACGATTTCCTTCTTTCCTTTAAATCCACCCGCAGGACCAAGATCAAGCATGAATGGCGATCCATTCGCGACAGCGGCATCGAGTTGAGCATGGTCCCCGGGACCAGCGCCCCCCCCTCATTCTACCGTGACCTCTATCTGCTCTACCGGCGCACGTGGATCAAACATATGGGGCCCGGAATAAGGCCTTTTCTAAACGAATCCTTTTTCAGCCTGCTGGGTGAGAACTTCGGGAATAGGTGCGGTTTCTCCGTGGCGCAACGTTCGGGAAATCGGGTCGGCATGGCGCTTTTCTACGACAAGGATCAAAAACTTTACGGCAGATACTGGGGGAGCTTCCAGGAAGTACCCTTCCTGCACTTCGCCACCTGTTATTATTACCCCGTATCCTTTGCCATAGAAAAGGGCATAGGGATGGTCGACCCCGGTTTCGGGGGCGAGCACAAGACCCTGCGGGGTTTCGAGGAGTCTCACGCCTACCATTACGTCAAATTCTACGACGATAACCAGCGTCGCATTGCCTATGCGGTATTGGACCAGATGCGCGGCCGACAACCTTCGAAGTAGCTCGGATAAACAACTCCATGGGAAGCGGGCCGGCGTTTCCCCGGTTGGGTGGCGCCGGACTTTTTTGGTAACAGCGAGGGAAATATGAAATCCGGAAAACGTATCATCATTATCGGCGGCGTTGCCGGCGGGGCTTCGTGCGCCGCCAGGGCAAGAAGGCTTTCCGAAGAGGCTGAAATCATCCTGGTGGAAAAAGGTCCTTACGTCTCCTTTGCCAATTGCGGTCTTCCCTATTACGTGGGCAATGTAATCAAGCGGGAAGAAGCCCTGCTGGTGGCAACGCCGGCCATGTTCAAAAATCGCTTCAACATAGACGTCCGGCCGGGGTCTGAAGCCACATCGATCGACAGGGAAAATAGTGAGGTCGAAATCGTGGAGGGCGCTACCGGCAGGAGGTACCGCGAAAAATATGACGCGCTTGTCCTGTCGCCGGGCGCCTCGCCCATAAGGCCTCCCGTTCCGGGCATCGACCTGCCCGGTATTTTCACCGTCCGAAATATTCCGGATATCAGGCTGATAAAAGGCTGGATAAAAAGAACGAATGGACGGCGGGCCATGGTGGTAGGCGGGGGCTTCATAGGCCTGGAGATGACGGAAAACCTGGAGAAACTGGGAATCGAAGTGGTCATCGCCGAGATGCAGCAGCAGGTCATGCCCGTGATGGACGCCGAGATGATCAGTCCGGTGCATGAGGAGTTGAAGCTGCACGGCGTTACGCTTCTTCTGGGAGATGCGGTTACGGGCTTTGAGCAGATGGACGATGGATCGCTCTCCATCCAGATGAAATCGGGGGGGACACAGAAAGCCGACCTGGTGATTCTGGCCGTAGGCGTGCGGCCCGAGACAAAACTTGCCCGAGACTGCGGGCTGGAGATCGGAGAGCTTGGCGGTATCAGGGTGAACGACCGGATGGTGACCAGCGACCCAAAGATCTGGGCGCTGGGGGATGCGGTTGAAGTTCGCGATTTTGTCACCGGCCGCTGGACCCTTCTTCCGCTGGCCGGTCCGGCAAATCGCCAGGGGCGCATTGCGGCCGATGTCATCTTTGGCAGAGACAGGGCCTTCAGGGGGGGACAGGGAACCATGGTGTGCGGCGTGTTCACCCTGAGGCTCGCTTCGACCGGTCCGAGCGAAAAAGCGCTGAAGAGGGCAGGGCTTTGGCAAGATTGCGAGAAAGTCTACTTGCATCCTTCAAACCATGCGACCTATTTTCCGGGGGCAAAACCGATCAGTTTGAAGCTCATCTTTTCGAAAAGCGACGGTCGGGTGATAGGCGCCCAGGCCGTAGGCCAGGAGGGCGTGGAGAAGCGAATCGACGTTATCTCCATGGCCATCCAGAAAAACGGTACGGTCTTCGATCTGGAAGAAGCCGAATTGAGCTACGCTCCCCAGTTCGGTTCCGCCCGAGACCCGGTCAACATGGCGGGAATGATCGCGGCAAACGTGCTGCGGGGCGATGCCAACGTCGTCCAATGGGAAGAACTGGAAGATTCGGATGCTTTTGTCATCGACGTGCGCGAGCCTGTCGAATTCAGGAAGGGACACGTCGATAACGCTGTAAACGTTCCGCTAAACGAGCTGCGAGGCCGGATGGGGGAGCTGCCAAAAGACCGGGAGATTTGGGCTTATTGCCAGGTCGGACAACGGTCTTACTATGCCTCGCGGGTCCTTTTACAGCATAGCTTTGACGTGAAGAGCCTTAGCGGAGGCTACAAGACGCGGCAGTTAAGAAAACCAGTGAGTAGTGAGCAAAGCAGTGAACAGTGAAAAGTGAACAGTGGTGCGCCTGGTTTTTACCTTGTGACTTTGTGGCATTCCTGGCCGCGTTTGATTAAAGCTCCTATGCTGTTTTTCGCTGTAAATATAGCTTTCCCCCGGGGTTAATTTCTTTACATGACTGATTTTATTCATATTTGTCGATTTAGGGGCTGAAAATAACAGCATAAAAACAGCATGGGTAACAGCCAGGATAACAGCATAGGAACAGCATGTGAACAGCATAGAGAAGTTAGCAGGCAATGATAGTTGATCAGTAATGGTTATTTGAAGAGCCAGTGGTGAGCAGAGGGGGACCGTTTCCGGTTACTGATCACCAGTCACCGATCGGCGATCCCCTATTTGGTTTTCAAAGATCGTGGTTACCGCGCGGGCCAGGCGACATGTCCTGGCGCCGGTTACACTCGAATCCGCCGGGCTTATACCACGAAGGTTCTTTCGACCGCAAAACGGCAAGCAGAAGCGGCAACCTGATGGGGTAAGCAGAAGCGGCAACGAGAAGCGGCAACGACCAAGAGCGTCATACTCGGCATATTTGAGCGAAGAGGCGGTTTTGGATTGCAAACACTACCCTTTGAACGTCTCACGGGTCAGAAGGTGGACCACATACAGCAGTTTGTGGTCTTTAATCCAGGTGAAGAGCCTGTCTTGGTTGCATTTCGGGAAGAACCTGCATGGACTTTAATAACAACTCATCGTTTGGCCTATAGCGCTCAGGGACATGTAGGCACGGTTCGCCTGTTGGCCATAATGTCTGTTAGGCCTATTCAATTCGGTGTTACTGCAAAGGAGCAATCTAAAATCCATCCCCACCCCCGGAGGACGGACCGTTTCCCCGGCTCTACGCAACCTCGATGTCGATGTGTCCGGGAAATTCCCGAAAGAACTCGCTTATTTTCAGTTCCCCTTGAGGATTGAAAAAGCGCATATTGCCATTCTCATGGCAAAGCCAAAATTCCCTTGCGCCTACTTCGAAATAGAGGTGTCTTTTTTCTTCCAACTCGGCGGCGGTGTTCGATGGAGACTCTATTTCGACAACGACTTCCGGGGATTCAGGGAGTTTAAGGTTGCGGATTCCGTGCTTCTTGAGAAATGCTCTGCTTCTCCAGGCGACATCGGCAACCCTGACGCCTTTAGAAGTTTGAACGGGGCATTCGGTTACGACCTTCCCTTTTCCCCCGCTCAACCGTAGAAGCCATTCGAATATACTTCCTTGATATAAGGCATGCGTGTCTGAGGCCGGGGCCATCATAATCTTTCCCCATTCGTTTGTTTCGATCTTGAAGGGTAGGTCTTTAAGGCTTGGGTCCTTGACAACTTCTTCCCATTCCATCGGATTCTCCTTCCCGAAACGCCTAGTGACAAATTGATCGAGGTCCTCGCCGCGATTCCGGCGAACCTGTCACCATAATTTTTAGCGGGTCCCCTCCTGAAGCGCGGTCCCAAACGGCCTCCGGACGACTCGACTTCTCGAGGTCCACCGCTTTTGGAACGGGACCCAAAAGGGGGGAGCGGCCGACCCCGTTCCACGCCTAATTTTAACCTTACTATAGTGGCTCTTGATTGCTGTGACCAGTTTCTTTTTGCGCCGGCTTTTCGCCCTCTCCGGACGCCCCGGCCCAACCTGGAATGATGAGTGCCGGGAATTAACTCTTCAGAAATGCACGCTCTTTGAGATCAGCCAGCCCTTTTATCAACATACGTTTACCTCGCAAACGAGCTGCGTGTCCTTGCGGCGCTCCGCGGCCTCGACAGAGTTCCATAACCGCGCATGTTGGTACACCCACTTCGGAGCGTTCTCCGGGGCCATGACCGAAACGTAATGGTATCTGGTGTATGTAAAACCGCTTTATTAGGGAAGGACGTTAAGGATTGGATGGCATGGGACGAATAGGACGCATGGGACGCATAAAGAGCAGGGAGGAGCGAACCGTAAGTGTGGGTTGTAAGACTTACCGCTCCCACCGCCGGTGCGCAGGCCCGGGTCACAGCGTTTTGTAGAGCCACTGCGGAATGTGGAATCGTCTCTTGTTGAGGATAACGCCGAGAAGATTTATGTCGGCCTGAAGGAGGGCTTCCTTGACTTTGGCCGCCACCTCCCGGCGGGTCTTTTCGGCTTCCACCACCAGGACCACGCCGTCCATCACGGAGGCTATGCCCACAGCGGGGCTGTTTTCGAGCAGGGGCGGCAGGTCACAGATAATAGCCTTATATTCCAGCCTGAGCGCGGGAAGGACTTCCGAGAATGTTTTGAGGACACTCGGAGTTAAACCTCGATCGCCGTTTCCGGCGCTGAGGAGATCGAGGTTTTCCACGGATGCCGACTGGATGCATGCTTGAGCGGTCCATCCATTCGATCCCAAATCGGTGAGACCCGGGGAGAGGTTTGTTCCGAAGCAGGTGTGCAGACCGGGATTTACGGAATTGGCATCGATCAGCAAAACCCGCCCCTCGCCCCTCTGCGCCAGTTGCCCGGCAAAAAGCGCCGCAGCCGTGCTGACTCCTTCTCCGCAGCGGCATCCCACCAGGGCGATTGCCCTGGCGGCCGGTACCGTTGCGCCTGTGCAAAGCCGCAGAAGATCGGCGATGGCCGTGCCGTTTTCGTGACCTCCGAGGAGCAAAGCGCGATCGATCCGGGTTGCCATAGGGCCTTGCGCCTCCTGTGGAGAAACGCTGGGAAGGGTCGCCAGCATCGGGAGATGCAACCGGTTGGCCACGTCTTCGGGATCTTTCAGGGAGTGGTCCTGGAACTCGCAGAAGCAGGCAAGTCCCACTGCCCCGGAGACAGCCAGGAAGAACCCCAGGGCAAGATCGAGAAGCGTTCTGGGCCTTACCGGCTTGATGGAGCAGGTTGCCGGTTCGACGATACTGATGTTCGATATGCGTTGCATGTCGAGCGCTTCGTCGATCCGTGCCTGCTCAAGACTGTCGGAGTACTTCAGGTAGTTGGACCTTTGAGTGGCAAGGTCGAGTTCGAGCTGTTCAAATCGCATTTCGGTATTGTTTAAGGCGTTCAGTTCGACTCCGGCCTCTTCGAGCTGTGACCTGATCGCCAGGGTGCGCGCCCGAAAGGAGGCCAGGTTGCCCCTTTCCGTAAGGAGAGCAAGCTGGAGCTTTTGGTGATTTTCATTGATTCCCGTGGTGGTCTGGTCCTGCTGCCGCGCCTTCAAGAGCAGGGCCTTGCCCTGTTTTATCTCGCGGCGGATTTCCTGAACCGGTATGCTTTTTTCAGTGAAGGTCGAAAGAAGTTTCTGTTCTTTGATCTCCAGTTCGTAGATTTGCTTTCGCATCGCATCGGCGGCCGAGTTCGCAAATCCCGTTGTCTTGTTCACCCGAAGCGTGGACGGAAGCCGGGCGAGGGCGGCTGTAAGGGCCCACACCCTGGCTTGCGCGGCGGCGGCCGAAGATTTGGTATTTTCAAGTTCACTCTTGATCGCCCCGATTCGCTCCAGGAGAATGCGGCGCTGCTCTGAGATGGAGGCGACAGAGGTCCTGTTCTTCAGGTCTTTGAGTTCTTCCTCCGTCCGGTCGAGTGAAGAGCGCAGTTCGCTCTTCTGCTTTTTGAAAAACGTGTAAGACCCGGGTGTGCGATTGACCGCAATGTGCTTTTCGAGATAGAAGCCCACAAACCGGTTCAATACGCTCCGGGCAAGTGTGGGGTCGTTTGTCCCGTAAGTAATTGTGATCATGTTGCTTTTCTTGGATGCTTGGACATCGAGTCTTTTCAGAAAAGACAGGATGGCCAGCTCCTTTTGGAGCAGACGTCCGGACGCGGTGAAATCGCTTTCTGTAAATAGAAGGCGGGAGAGCACTGCAAAGGGGTACCCCAGCGCTCGCCTTGCCCAATAGCGAACGGCAGTCGGCAGAGGCGCGTCGGGGGGAAGTGTTTCCTTTGCCCCATGGAGGATGAGTTTGGCTCCGATGGCGTCTACCACTTTTTCGGCCAGCTCCCGACTCCTGAGGATATCCACCTCTGAGTTGATCTCGTTTTCACGGTCGGTGTTAATGTTTATGATCTTGCCGGTGGTCGCCGTCGGGCCCAGAGTCGCATTCTCGCGGCCGATTCGCACCAGCAATTCGGCTTCGGAGTTATAGACCCTCGCGCTTAGAAAAGTGATTATGGCGGCGAGGAACATGACAGTGAAAAAAATGAAGAGTATTTTCCCTTTTTGTCGAAACAGGACGTTGTAGAAGTCCCGCAGGGAGGTTTCCGGAAGATTGTATGGAGAGCCCACAGCCGCCATATCGTCATCTTTCCGTAAAGGACCGACAGGCAAAGCCTGGCGGGCGGGGAGGGTGCAAATCCTGTAAGTACCGTGGAGCCGGTGGTGGTCAAAGCTAATATATCGTAGCCCCGATGCCTATCGGAGGAAGCAGCTTCCACAGGTGCTGCTCGACCCATAGATCGATATCGGCAATATGGGTGCGGGGCACATAGACTATATCGCGAGGCTCAAGGAAGAAAGGTCTTGTTCTTTCGCCCTTCAAAGCTCCCTTGAGATCAACGCTCATGCCGATCATGTTGCCGGCGATGTTTCGAACTACTATGACGTTTCCCGCCTCTGCCGTTTGCCGGTTGAACCCGCCGGCATCCATGACGGCTTCGAGCGCGGTCATTTCCCCGGGCATGAGGACCGAACCGGGCTTTTTAACTTCCCCGCCCACGTAGACCCTGCGTTCGTAGAGCCCCCTTACTACCACTGCCAGTTGCGGATGCTTCAACTGGACCGAGTAGCGTTTCATCAGCTCCTCTCGAAGCTGGGCAGGCGTTTTCCCCTCTACGACGACTTCACCCGCCAGCGGAAGCTCGATCTTGCCGTCCGGGCGCACCGTCTCGGTTTGATCAAACTGGGCGGCATAGGCGAATTTGATCTCGATGACGTCCCCGCTTCGCAGCCTCACCCCGGGCGCAGGCCCCGGCTTTGCCGCATGATAGGGCTGCCCGGCAAGAGCGGGGGCAACGGTGCGCGCGCTCTGGCAGGCGGCAGCCGGGACAAGCAGAGCCAAAACTGCAACCAGACGCCGTCCCTTCCTGCCAAGAAAGGAGTTCATCTTTTAAATGACCTTACCCTGATGGACTTTCCGACAGAACTAAACTCAATGGCAATGACGATAAACGGATACAACAAAAGTACGAATCTATGGAAAATAATAATAAATATTGATTAAGTTGCGAGATACTTTGTCTGGGTAAAGTTTATTGTGCCATTCACAGTATTGATGTGGATTTTAAGAGTATAGCGCAAGGGAAAGATAGAAGTCAAGTGTGAAGATAATGACATCTACATGTGGTAGGAATAGAAGCATAAATAGTAGATATGTCGATATACGTGCAGTTATTGCCGTAGTTGCAGTAAAATGAGATTTGGTGGTAGGGGTATCTGGCCGCTAATCCGCAGGCGAAACACTTCGCACCGGCGAAAGATATTCGGTTATTTATGCAGGTTTTAGCAAGCATGTTGGAACGGATTTTTGCGCCGGGGGTTTGGCTTGCGATCAGTGGCCGAGCCGCGGATCTTGGCCCGAGCTGCGGATTTTGTTGGGCTGCGCTTTGCTTAGCCCAACCTACAGGCTTAGCCCAACCTACAGCCCGACCTGCGGTTCTTCGCCCACTCTGCGTTTTCTTTTACTCCGGGGCTAAACGAAAAGGTAGCGACGGCGCAGATCGGCTATGAGTGCCGGGTCCGGATGGAACTCGATGGGAGGAGCGCAGGGGAGGGGGAGTTTCAGATCGTTAAAGGGCGTTTTGGCGACTTCCATGTTGAATGCCTGCACCATGAGGTTTTCCAGGTTCACCACATCGGCCATGTTATAGGCCAGAAGTGTCTCGAGGGCCTTCCGGTTGCCTTTGCGGTACTCATGCCACAGCAGCACCGCGAAGTATCCATCGACGCCGTCAAGATCTCCCCTGTCGAGTCCCAGGCTTTTCTCACAGCCCTTCAGGCCACCTCGGTAGCCCAGACCGGCAAGCAGGAACCGCAGATCGATGTGGGCGTGCTCGATCGGTATGGAGAAATAATTTCTTATAAACGGCAGATCGAAACAAGCGCCGTTGTAGGTGATGAGGAGCTTGTATTTCATCAGGTCGTCGGGAAGACGATCGAGATTTTTGCCGTGGATATAATGAAACAGGCGGGTTCCGTCGTAGATGGCGGCGGTGGTAATGTGATCGGACGGGCCGCCCAGTCCGGTGGTTTCGATATCCAGGTAGGCGGCGCAGGCCCGGAAATCGGGGAAAAGCCTCCACAGAAGGCGAGGGGGCATGCCGGCTGCAAAGTAGGCCGCGTCGAGAGCGTCGAGTCTATCGCCGCAAAGCTCGATGTGGGCGCTCAGGGCCTCATATTTCTTTTGACCGAAAGGAGAGGAGGACCTGCCGTGTTCCTCGCGGAAAATATCCCAGGAGTGAATGCCCTTTTGCCACAGAGATCGTTCCGTTTTTATGCCGACCCCCGGCAGGTGGACAAAGGTATGGTGCAACATATAGGCTTCAGTTATTTCGTCTGCCCAGGACGCGCAGCAGGAGCAGGAACAGGTTTATGAAATCCAGGTAAAGGCGCAGGGCGCCGATGATCGCCCCTTTTCGTTCCTCTTCGGACCCGGCGAATCCGGCGTAAGCCATTGCCTTTATAGCCTGGGCGTCATAAGCGGTAAGCCCGATGAAAACGGCTATGCCCGCGTAGGTAATCATCCATTCGAAAGCGGAGCTGCGCAGAAAAAAATTGACAACCGAGGCCAATATTATGCCGATGAGGCCCATCATGAGGAACCCGCCAAGAGAAGCCAGGTTGCGCCTGGTGGTATAGCCGTAAAGGCTCATGGCGGCGAAGGTCCCCCCGGTTATGAAAAACGTTCCGGCGATCGACCCCTTGGTGTAGATGAGGAAGAGGGTGGAAAATGTAACGCCGGTCAGAGCGGCGTAAACGAAAAACATGAACAGGGCCGTAGCGGAGCCGATCCGTTGAATTGCGGCGCTCAAGGCGACTACGATGCCAAACTCGCCCACTACCAGCAGCAGCATGAACATCGGATGTTTGAGAAGGGAGTAGACCAGTCCGGAGTTTGCCGCAAGGAGGGCGGAAACCGCCGTTGCCCCCAGCCCCAGGGCCATCCAGTTGAATACGCGGCGGATGAATTCGCTTTGGACCTGAACGGCTGTCCGGTCCCTTTCAAAAACGGTGGTTCCCGGCATTTTCATCCCCTTTTTTCCTGTGCGAGACTAAATCATTGGATATTTGTTATAAATTTACCGTCTGGACGGCCAATTTGCAATATCTTTCCCGGAAAAAGCCCTATCTGAGAGCGAATCGATTTGCAGGCGGCGAGTGGGGGAGGTTTTCCCGCAGCCCCCGCAAGCCTGTTGCCCTGTGATCAGGCGGTCAGTTGGAGGTCCGGTCAAGCCCTGCCACCCGCGGGACGGGCGGAGTGGATGATATTTCGAACAAAATCGGGCAGCCATTGAGATTTTGCCATCAACCCGGGCAGGATGTTGTCCTTTACTACCCGGTCGATTTCACCATGTTCGAACTTGAGAAGGCGCAGATAATCGTGGAGATAGGGATTTTCGAAGGGCTCGGCCGGTCCTTTGGCCAAAACATCGCTTGCAACATGCGCCACATGGAGAAGGGCGATATTGATCTTTTGGTCCGAGGCAAACGCGTCCGGATGACAAAAGGCGGGATAGGCCTGGTATTCTATGGCCTGGCAGATCCTATTGGGGATGTTCCATTGTTTGAGAAGCATGGCCCCCAATTTGGAAGTATCCAGCATCTCGATGAAAAGCGACCATTTGGGATATTGTTTCCGCAAAAGCAGGGCAACGGTCTTTCCGATGTCGTGCAAAAGACCAATCGTACTGATAAGGGCCGCCAGGTCCTTATCGTGTGAGTGACATAACTCCGCACCGACGTATGACAGGAAAAGAGAATGTAAATACACTTCCCTGAATTCGCGCGAATCCGGCATCAACTTCGTTAGCCCCCGCGATACGGCGATGTGGTAGACCTCATTGAAGCCGAGATAGGTGATTGCGTAGGAGACATCGGTGATTTCTTTCGGGAGATGGAACCGGGCGGAGTTTATGGTCTTCAGGATGTCAACCACCAGCGAGGGGTCCTGTTTGGCCAGCCCGGCAACCTCTTTTGTCGACGGCCTGTCACTGGCGAGCAACTCTATGAGGTGTGTGATATGCAGGGGGAGCCTGGGAATATTTTCGACTATGGTTGTGATTACCTCGGATTGCTCATATTTTTGGAGAGGTTTGCGGTATTTTTCGACGTATTTGACCAAGGCGGCTTCACGAAGCCGCGCCGAATCACTTTGCTCTTTTACCGACTCCAATCGGGCAAGAAGCGTATCGTGGAGAAGTTCAAGAATTGCGGTGCGGGTTTTCGGGTCGAGGGTGTCGAAGGCCGCGGGACTCAGGCAGAATACCGACGAGGCTTCTTCGGCCACAACCGAGCAGTTCCTGCCGGCCGAGCCCCGAAGGCTGGTTTCTCCAACCAGGTCGCCGGTCTTGAACCTGATGGCCCGCCCGTTTGAATGGCGGGATATGGCCCTGAGTGTTCCGCCCAGGACCCAATAGATGTTTTTGTCCGGCATCGCTTTTTTGAACAGGAGTTCCTTTTCGGCCAGCCTTTTTACCGTTCCAGTGTTAAACAGCCTGATTTGTTCTTCGTCGCTGAGGCTGGAAAATATTGACGGAAAAGCGCGATTTACAACTTGTGCCTTCTGAAGCATGACAGTTTCACCTCGTTCCACCGTGTGAGGGGCCCAAGCGGAGCGCGGGGAGGCGCCGTCAGTGGACCGTCGAAGTTTTCTATCCACAGTTCTTTGGCCATTAATTCGGGAAAATCAGCAGATGTCTTTACGACTTTTATGGACCGTTGACTTAGGCCCGTGGTAGGGAAAAACCCACCCCGGAAATCTACCTGCAACCAATAGGGAGAATACTTGTTTCTCCTACTTTATCCTCTATGCGAGCGCTGTTAATTTAACACACGATTATGTTCCGCGTACACGAGGGGTTGGACTCGACGCGGGATCAATGGCGCACTCATCCCGGGAAATA
This sequence comes from Syntrophobacteraceae bacterium, assembly GCA_031292195.1. GTDB lineage: Bacteria > Desulfobacterota > Syntrophobacteria > Syntrophobacterales > Syntrophobacteraceae > SbD1. The sequence goes on along the minus strand of JARLHP010000220.1, from coordinate 35,602 downwards.
CCAGGGGGAACTTTACGAACCATATTCCTGGCGTTTGTCGATTTGACGCGAGTTCGATATTGAAGAGAATTCCAAAAAAGGGGCATTCTTATGTTAAAGGGACTCTTCTCCGAGTATGCCACAGCGGTTTTTATGGCGGCTGTCCTTGCTTTTGCCATTGCGCGCGTCGTATCCAGCGGCAAGAATTCCAGAAGAAGGGAAAAGCCCGACCCCGCGCCTGTCTTTGGACCGATCCGGGGCATGTATGTGTGCTATCAGTGCGACACGATCTTCAATACGGCGCAATGTCCCTGTTGCCGCGAAGAGGCTTCAATACCACTGATACACCTTACGGGGAGCATCCTGGAAGACGAGAGGGTGTCGGTGGTCACCAAGAGGATCGATGTGCGCGCCGGCCGCAATCTTACGGCATTACAAAATGAGCGGGCGTTGACTGCGCCAGTGGCTGCGCCCAGGCCTGCCAATGGAGATGGCTCCGGGGTCCCGGTAAGAATTTTATTCGCGCCGGAAAGGGGTCGTGAGTTATCCTGAAGGCTCACCCAGATAAAATTTTCGCAACGCTGGTGAACCAAAAACAAATCCACCACAGAGGCACGGAGGCACAGAGGGGCTTCCTTTTTTGACCGGCCGGGAGACGGCGGCCGGTCAAAAGGCCTTTCCCTGCTATTGTTGGAGCCCAATAGCCCTCTTGTCCTTTGGACCAGGGCAAGAAAAGATTTGCCCGGGCCACCCCGGACCCAAACAAGTTATACCAGGTTGCGTTCAAGCTTTGCCGATGGGTTGCGCTTCGCTCCACCCATCCTACGCCGGCTCGTCGAGAGCCGCTGTAGCTGTAGGATGGGTGAAAACCAGTGAAACCCATCTGTTTGACGCGTCTTGAACCCAACTTCGTATTAGCGCTTATGGGCCCCCGCGCTTTTATTCTTTTCGCGCTATTTCGTATCGACTCTGACATATAATGGCGAATTTCAAAATAGGAGGAGACTGGAAATGCAGGCCGCTATAAGAGGTGTGACGATCCACTATGAAATTGAAGGGGTCGAGGGCGGGCCGTTTGTCACCTTCAGCCACTCCCTGGCCACGTCGCTGGCATTGTGGGACCCGCAGGCGGCGCTGTTGCGGGAGAAGTTTCGGGTGCTGCGGTTCGATACCCGTGGTCACGGAAGCTCCTCCGCTCCGCCCGGGCCGTACAGCATGGAGATGCTGGCCGACGATCTGATTGGATTACTCGATCACCTGGAGATCGAGCAGACCCACTTCGCGGGTATCTCCATGGGAGGAATGATCGGACAGGTCCTTGCCTGCCGATATCCCGAGCGGGTGGACAGACTCGTTTTGTCCAACACCGTCTGCCGTGTGGACCCGGGGGCCGCTCCACTGTGGGAAGAGCGCATCCGGACCGCGCAAACAAGGGGTATGGAGGCGTTGGCGCCCGATACTTTGACTCGCTGGCTAAGCGATCAATTTCGCCGCACCCGGCCGGAAGTGACCGATAAGATTAGGGAGATGATCGTGAGTACGCCTGTTGACGGCTATGTGGGGTGTTCGCGGGCCATCGGCGCCTTCGATATTTCGGAGGAACTGGGGAAGGTTACCTCCTCCACCCTGATCATTGCGGGGGCCCTGGATGAGAGCACGCCGGTCAGCGCTGCCAAGGAGATAGGGGAGCGGATCGGGGGGGCCGAAATTGCCGTCCTGCCGGGTGCTCTGCACCTCAGCAATATCGAGGCCTGCGAGTTATTCAACCGGGCGGTGGTAAAGTTTCTGGAAAGATAAAAACCGCACGTTTCGCCTCTCGCTAAAAACAAAAGAAATCCACCGCGGAGACACAGAGGCTAAGAAACAAGCAGACTGCTTTCTTGGCGCTCCAGGCCTCTTTTATGGAGTTGTTGATTTTGGTCTGCGGAATCTGATAACGTGTTATCCATGCCGCCCGGGAACGTGAGAAGCCGAAGGCAACGGAGGTCGGCGCCTTACGCAAAGCGGTCCATGGATAACACGCCACAGACGGTCACCCTGCAGGGGGTGACCGCCGCAGGCGGAACGTGCGGGGAAGCACTTTTCACCTGCAAACTGGTCTAAACTATCTTCAACCGCACACGGACCAATTCATCGTTACTGTTGCCGGCCCGGAAAGCCTTCCAATCAAACGGTTTTTCCCCAAGGAATGCTTTGATATCGTCTGTTGGTCGACTCCACCTTATGAAATCTTCAAGATTCTTACTCGTAATGAAGAAGGTGTCCTGCAGGAAAGCTTTTCCAAGTAAATGCGCAACGTTATTAAAAAACTTGATTGTAACGCAGCCCTGTGCCGTTGCCGAAGCGTTTGGGTCGTCGGGCCCGTGGGAAATCTGGGCACGAAGGGATGCATAAAAGCCTCCGCGGCGCATGGTGGCGCCGACCAACCCGGGCATGGCCGCCGAAAGGGCCAGGGTGCATCCGTCTTTGACGTGGGCCCTATCCAGGTCGTCAACCGGCTTTCCATCCAGAAAAATCGTTTGTATATTTTCTTCAATGAATTGGGGGCTCAGTCGCAATTGGTCCAGCAAAAACGATCGCAGACTACAGCCTACCTGCCTGCGCAGAATAATGCCCTGTTGCACAAGCTGTAGAAACTGGGGGTAACGGGGAGCGTCCACCAAGATTTGAAGCTCCGCGGCTGGAAGACTTTCAATTTTTACACTCATTGGTCCGCACCCTCCACATTCAATGAAAATTCCCCACCCCCACAAGGAGGGTGGGGGGCGGCCAAGTCTTACCAGTTATACACTTTGTCGAGATCTTCGTCCGTAACTTCGAAGACGACATTGTGTGGGGGAAACTTCTCCGTTTTGAAAAATCGGGGCAGCCGGTCGTGCTCCGCGGTAAATCCCGCCCCGATATTGAAATCTCTTTCCATCTTCAAAATGGTTTTGCCAAGCGTCACCACTCCGTCGGCATCCAGGCTCAGGCCATAGAAAGCATTCAGGAGATCGAGCAGAGCCTGGAAGGTCTCGGGTTGGTCAAGCACGGCAAAAGCGATAAAAAGACACATCCCCGTTGCGTCAATGGCGGCTGTGGCGATTTGTAGATTTCTTGACAGCTCGACCTGGCCTTCGGGTTTGAGCGGATCGACTTTGCCGCCCACGCTGAGGATGTTGGTGGCCACGGCATACCCGGCGGTATGGTCGGCGCCCATGGTGCTGGTGGCGTAGGTTACGCCGATGCCTTGAACGGCGCGGGGATCGTAGGCCGGCATTGCCTGCCCCTTCACAACGGGGACTCTTTCCACTCCAAAGGCTTTACCCGTAAAGGCCGCGCCATTGCCCAGGATGCGCCCGAGCGGGGTGCCCTTGCCAACTTCATGGAGCATTTTGATGGCGCCCTGCGCGTCACCGAATTCAAGCAGGCCACCCTCCATGGCCACCCCGAGGGCGACTCCCATCTCGATTGTGTCGAGGCCGTAGTTGTCCTCGATGAAGTCCATCTCGGCAATGGAGTCCAGATCGGCATTCCCGCACTGCCCGCCATGAGACCAGACGGTCTCATATTCGGGTTGCTTGGTAAGGAAATGACCGTCTTTGTCGTTATATGTCCCGGAGCATTGGATAATGCAGCCCCGGTGGCATCCGTGAGTGGCGGAGCCGCCGCGGGCCGTTTCGGTCTCCGCCTGGGTCTCGCCGGAGATCCTGGAGGCGCCGTCGAAGCGGCCCTGCTTGAAATTGTAGGTGGGATAGCCTCCGGCCTCGTTGAGAACATTTGTCAAGACGTTGGTTCCGTAGGCCGGCAACCCCTGGCCGGTAACCGGGTGTTTCTTCAGGCCCTCGACCCAATTCTTGTTAGCCTCTTTAAACTTCTCGGGATCCTTTGGAGGGCGCATCTTCATGCCCGTATCATCAAGAACGATGACTTTAACCCCCTTGGCGCCCATGACCGCACCCACGCCTCCACGGCCGGCATGCCGCGTCGGTCGCAATTCCATGTCGGTAACGGCGATGGAAGCAGCCCCCATTTTCATCTCACCGGCCGGGCCAATGGAAAGGCAGGTTATTTTTTCCCCGTGCTGCTGCTTCATCTTGTCCACGAGGTCATAGTTGGGAAGCATTTTCAAGCTGTTGTCGACAGTTATCTTTACACCCTCAGCGTTTATAAAGATCTTGTAGAGGTCGTCGCCGTGGGGTTTGCCCTCGAGTATGATGGCGGCGTAACCCAGGCGAGCCAGTACCTGCGCGGCCTGACCGCCCGCGTTGGATTCTTTTATGCCGCCCGTTAGCGGACTCTTGCACCCGACGGACAACCGGCCGGACATCGAGGCGATTGTGCCGCTGAGAAGACCGGGAGCAATCACCAGCTTGTTTTCAGCGCCCAGGGGGTGGCAAAGAGGGGGGACTTCCTTGGAGACCACCGCCGAGGTCATCGCCCTGCCGCCAAACCCGGCGTAAGCCCCTAAAGGCTCTTCAGTCATCTTGGGCCCGCCCTCGGCTCCCATATCTATCCGTAGTATTTTATCCATTTATCTACCTCTTTCATGAAATGATAAGCAATGCGGATAAACTCAAGCCTCATCACCGGTTACTTCGCCGGCTGAGACGACCTGCTTTGCGCTTGCCTGATCGGCCCCCTTTCCTTCAGTGGGTCTGTAAGCCTCCAGCTGAGTTCAGCGGCAGTAATTTCGCCTTGGAAAGAATTCGAAAATCAGTGACGTTCGATTCGGTCTCATTCATTGCCGCCGGGTATTGCTTCTTTTTTGGAAACCCATTGCTCCCCGTCCCAAACCCCCATAACCATGCCTGAGTTTGAAACGTCGTAGCCTCCCATCGCGTTCACCTTTTGGCGGAAACCATCCGAAGCGATGACTTCCAGGGTTGTCTTCATCTTAAAGTCCGACCAAGCACTCTCGGCTATCACCAGGTCATAGCGCTCACGAGCAACCGGAATGAATTCCAGGCCCAGCGCCCTGGCCGAAGAACAGATGGCCATTCCGGCGTCGGCGCGGCCGCTCAAGACCGCGATGGCAACGCCCATGTGGGTAAATTCTTCCTGGTCATAACCCCTGATTTGATCCTGACTCAGTCCCATCCGCCGGATACTGTAATCGAAAAGCACTCGTGTTCCCGAACCGGCCTGTCGATTGATAAAGACTACATCCGGGCGGAGGATATCTTCTATTCCGGTGATATTCTTGGGGTTTCCCGGGGCTATAATCAAACCCTGCTCCCGCATGGCCAGGTGGACAATCCGCACCGGAGCGGTTCTCAAATAACGTTCCACGTACGAATAGTTGTATTCTCCCGTTTGGGTGTCGAGCAAATGTGAGCCTGCAAAATGGGCCTGGCCGCGCTTTAGGGCCGTCAATCCCCCGAGGCTGCCCACATTGCTGGAGGAAAGATGGAGCCTGCCGTCGCGGCCTTTGAGCTCATTGGCTATGAGGTCAATGGTGTTATCGTGGCTTCCAATCATCACCAGGGTGTAGTCGAGCAGTTCTTTGGGGCGCAGGAGCCTGACCTCGACCCGGGCGCCCTCCTCAAAACCTTCCAGTTCCTGAGGGATCTGCAAGATTGCGTCGGCGCGTGTCAGGGAGGTGATTATGGCGGCCCCCCTCTGGAGGGGCATTGCCACCACCTGGCCATCGACCCTGCCAAGGATCACCCGGGCAAATTCTTCCAGGCCCAGCTTGGAAGGCAGCCTTTTTCCCAGGGTGGCCGTAATGGAGGGGAAAGCCGGGCAGCAGCTTCCCCGGAGAGTATGGAGCAGCGGCCTTACAAACTGTTCGAAAGCCATTATGGCGGATACGGAATACCCCGGGAGCCCGACAACAGGTCTTCCGTTGACGATTCCCAGTATGACGGGTTTTCCGGGCATCATGGCGACGCCGTGGGTGAGCACTTCGCCGAGCTCTTCGATGACCGAGGAGATGAAGTCTCCCGATCCGGCCGAGGAACCGGCCATCATCAAAACGACATCAGCCGACTCCACCCCGTTTCGCAGCGCATTTTTCAAGGATTCATAGTCGTCGGGCGCAATGGGGCGCAGGATCGGCTCCCCGCCGCATTCTTCGACCATCGCGGATAGAATTGCGCCGTTAAACTCTATAATATCCCCGGGCTTGGCATCGGCAGCTTTTTCAGCGGGTATGATCTCGTCTCCGGTGGGCTGGAGAAATACTTTGGGCTTTCTGAAAACCTCCAGAGTCAAGACCCCGGCTGCCAGCAAAGACCCTGCGTCGGCAGGCCTGACAGTATGATTCTGGGGCAGAAGCAATTCCCCGGAAACGATGTCTTCTCCCACTTTGCGCACGTGTTGCCAAGGGAACGCGGCGGCCCGGATTTCGATCTGCCCGGGGGAGACATTTTCGACATCCTCTATCATGATTACGGCGTCTGTGCCTTCGGGAAGCATGTCGCCGGTATCAACCGCGTGGGCGGTTTCTCCAACGCGCAGGCAGATGGGCGAAGTGTCGCCGGCGCCGTAGGTATCATTGGCGCGAACCGCATAGCCGTCCATTGCGGCGCCATGATAGTGCGGCACCGAACGTATCGAGACAATCGGCTTTGAGGTGACGCGTCCAACACTGGAAGTCGCGGCGACCCGTTCTTCCGGCGTGCGCAGCGACCCGGTCAGCTCTTCCCACATCTCGCGGGCCGCCTGGAGGGTTTGCATTTTGAGGTAGACGTTTCTTTTCGGCGTCTTGACGGAACGGTTTATCGAGTTTTCCTCTGTCGAATTTGTCGAGGTGTTGGTTTGCTGCTCAGTCGATAAACCGCCCAAGGCTTCCTGATGGAGCTTTTCTATAATTTTGAGACTCGGCCCCATTGGTGAGGGACTTCCGGCCTTCCACCTGGACCACGACGTAGCTGTGACGCCGGCCGCCAAGGCGGCTTTGCCCGCTCCGCCAAGGTGTTTTTCGATTACTTCCATTTGCTCGTGAAGCCCTGTTTTCATAGAGTTCTAAGCTCCCCATCGGTTACATTCTACACGTTGTAAAGGCTGGAAATCAACCGCTTTCTACACAACGTGCCTATTGTTCCAGCGCCATGCCCCGCCGCACAGGGTGGAAAATCACCCCTTTTATACAAAGTGTTCATGGTCTGTGGCGCTGTTCATCAAAAGAGCGGGGGTTGGGGGGACATGAGCCCCCCGCACCCCCGCAGGATGCAGAGCGCCGGCGCCCGGGCGCGACTCGAGGTCCCGCTTTCATATCGCGTCAACGGCGCGATGCATCAGGCCGGTGCAGGGCGGACACCGCCCTGCGCTTTTAGTTCTTTGCACCTTTTAGTTCTTTGCATTTTGGTATTAAAGCAACAGTATTTCATAAATGTTTAGCCCGATATCGAAATAGAACAACTTGCCGGCAAGGGTTTGGCCGATTCCGGTAAGAATCTTGACGACCTCCTGGGTTTGAATAGCGGCGGCAAGGGCGGGCGTGGGCCCAGGGGTACCCAATAGGGTTTCGATTCCCTTCCCGGACGGGATGTTTGTGGGGTAGACTTTGTCGAGTCCGGGCCCATCGGGCAATATGGTTCCGACTTGGCCGGTGAAACCGGCGATAGCGGCGTGCACCAGCGGAATTTTCAGCTTCTGTGCGGTTTGGGAGAGCAGCAGGCGGCAGGCTATGGAATCCAGGGCGTCGACAACGACCTCCATTCCATCGAGCAATGTCTCCGCATTGTGTTCCGCCAGCATCTCCGGGATGGCGTGAGTTTGGACATCGGAATTTACCTCGGCCACCCTTGCCGCGGCGACCAGCGCTTTGTTCATCCCGAGGGTGTGGTGGGTGGCAAACAACTGCCGGTTGAGATTGTGCGGTTCAAAGCGGTCACCGTCAATAATGCGGATAAACCCCACTCCTTGCCTGGCAAGCAGTTCTATGACATTTCCGCCCAAGCCGCCCGCACCGACCACGGCGACCCTGGCCTGGAGCAGACGTATTTGTCCGGCGATGCCGATGGTCCCCGAATTCCTTTGGTATCTCGGCGGAATTTCGCCCCTTTCAAGCAATGCGAGTGAATCTTTGCCGGCCATCAGCCACCGCCTATGGCAGGGAACAAACCAATGCGATCGCCTTCGGCCAGTCTTTGTACAAAAGGGCTGCTCCTGCCGTTGACCATAAGTATGTGAACCTCACCGGCATCGACTTTAACTTTGGCGATTAGATCAGCCGCCGAGGCGCCCTCGGGCATTTCGACAAAAAGCGCGCCGCCTTCAGCATTGGGAGCAAATCGCCTCAGGGTGGCGTACAAACGGAGTTCTACTCGCATAGGGATTTTACTCCTGGTCGAATCGTGAGACCCGGATGAGAAGCCTCATCTGCCGAAGTTGGAGTGAAAAAAATGGACCCTGACCGCTGAGCCGGCATCCAGTCCTTCGACGTGTTGGGGAACGATGACGTATCCATCGGACTTGGTCAGAACGCCGATCATGGCCGATTTTCCAAATATTGGGGTTGCGGCGAGGCCTTCGGTTGATTTGCTCAAAACCACCGGGACGTAATCGGTCCGGCCGTGGACCGATGGGAGCTTTCGGGTGAGCACCGCCTGCCCTGTGCCCAGATCGTTCCAGTCCGATTTTTCTTTGAGACCCTGCAGACTGTATAGGCAGGGCAAGACAAACGTTCTACAGATGGTCATGGCGGATATTGGATGTCCCGGCAAGCCCCAGAGGATCTTTTTGCCCGACTTGGCCAGTATGGTCGGTTTTCCGGGGCGCACGGCCACCCCGTGGACGAGCAGTTGGGCCTGCGGAAGAAAATCCAGGATGGAAACGGTCAAGTCCCTTACGCCTACCGAGCTTCCCCCGGAGATGAGTATGACATCGTGGTGATCCAAGGCCCGACGGCACGCATCGACAAGCGAATCCAGATCGTCGCCGACCAGCTCGACAGTTCCCGTAATGGCTCCAACCTCCGATACTTGCGCCGAGAGCGTAAAAGAATTGATGTCCCGGATTTTACCCGGTGGCAGCGGGCTGGTGGGGACCGGCACTATTTCGTCACCGGTCGAGAGGATGGCGACGCGGGGCTTGCGATAGACCGAAACGAAGTCGATTCCCAGGGCCGCGAGAGCCCCGATATCCTGGGGCCGTAAAAGCTTTCCGGCGGAAAACATAAGATCTTCGGACCGGATGTCCTCTCCCGCCATCAGGACGTTTTCTCCCGGGGCCACCGGCTTCATGACCTCGATGGTCTCATCGTCAAGTCTTCCGGTATGTTCCACCATGACCACCGCATCGGCTCCGGCTGGAAGCATGCCGCCAGTGGGAATAGCTATGGCGTTTCCGGGTTCGACCGCCAACGATGAAGCCTCCCCCATTCTAACCTCTCCCCCCACCTGCAGGAGGGCCGGCTGAGATTCGGAGGCCCCGAAAGTGTCCCGCGCCCTTACGGCGAAACCATCCATTACCGAGCGGTCGAAATGAGGAACGGACTCGGGGGCGGTAATCACCTCGGCCAGAATGCGCCCCACCGCGGAATAGAGATCGACTTTTTCTGAACCCAGGGGTTCGAAGCTCTCTATCATCCTCAAGACTTCTTCGGCCGTTTTTACTTTAAGAAAATTATTCATGTCCAGATTCCATTCCCCGGGGTGAACTGGTGGAATATTGCCGCTTTGAACATTCTCGTTTATATATTAACTGCTTCCTTGAGGGATAAGCAATCTCGTATATCGAAGTCTACACTCTGTAAAACCGGAAAGAATTTCAATGGGTAATACTCGGGATGGAAGCCGGACGATTCTTGTCGCCGGGGGTGGCATGGCGGGACTAAGCGCGGCCGTGGAAGCCGCCGAAGCAGGTTTTGGCGTAATCCTGGTGGAGCGGGAAGCCTCTCTGGGCGGGCGTGTTGCCGGCATGAAGAAGTACTTTCCCAAGTTTTGTCCGCCGCAATGCGGTCTTGAAATCAATTTCCGCCGCATTCGTGACAACCCGCTCATACGGGTAATGACACTGTCGGAAGTGGAAAAGATCGAAGGAGTGGCGGGCGATTTTACGGTCTCCATCCGGAGCAATCCCCGGTATGTGAATGAAAGGTGCACGGCCTGCGGAAAATGCTCCCGGGTGGCCGTTACCGAAATCCCGAACCCTTTCAATTACGGTTTAAACACCATGAGGGCCGCCTACCTTCCACACGAATTCGCCTACCCGATGCGCTACGTGATAGACCCGCGGATCATCGCCACGCCTGAGGCCGCGGCGGTCCAAGCGGCCTGTGACTATGGGGCTGTGGAGCTGGATATGGCCTCTCGGATCATCGAGGTAAAAGTGGGCGCCATAATTTGGGCCACCGGATGGGCGCCCTTCGATGTTTCCGCCATCTTCGGCCATGGCGTCCGGAAGCACCCGAACGTGGTTACCAATGTGATCCTGGAAAGACTCGCATCCCGAAACGGACCGACCGGAGGCATCGTATTGAGACCTTCGGACGGAAAGGCTGTCAGAAGGATTGCATTCGTTCAGTGCGCGGGATCCCGGGATGAAAACTTTCTGCGCTATTGCTCGGGGGTATGCTGTCTGGCCACTCTCAAACAGGCGATTTATATGCGCAAGCAGACACCGAAAGCCGATGTTGTCATTTTTTACATAGACATGCGTATTCCCGGCCGATATGAGGCCTACTTCCAAAGAATTAAGCAGGAGGAGGGGATTACCCTTTTAAGAGGAAAAACAGGGCAAATCACTGAAAACCCCGAAACCGGCCTGCTCAGGGTCGGCGTTGAAAACCAGGGTGCTCCAAAAATATTTCCGGATGAGTTCGATCTGGTGGTCCTTGCCGCGGGGCTGGTTCCGAACACAGCCAAGGACAAAATCCCTGCTCCAGTGGCATACGATGACTACGGTTTCATCCCGGCCAAGGGGGATATCCCGGGTATATTCGGCGCCGGGTGCGCCATAAGTCCCTGCGACGTCGCCTCTAGCGTTCAGGGGGCGAGCTCCGCCGTTCTTCGCGCTATCCAGGCTTGCGGGAGGTAAAAAAAGAAATCCACCGCAGAGGCGCAGAGACCGCCGAGAAGACATACCGAGAGAACGAAAAGAACGGGCGATCAGAATAAAGCCTAACCGACGAACCTTACAGAAGATTGTTTCCAGAACAGAATACACCTGAAAGCCGGGTGGATTCTATTGACAATTAGCCGGTCGCCAAGTAAGGATTTTTTCAGCAGGTTGATATAGACCGTCAAGGACAAAGATAAGGAGAGAGCATGAGGGAGACCGGATTTCTGCAAAATTGTGGTTTTGTGCTTCTGGCGAGCTTTGTTTTCATAGCCCTTGCCGCCGTTCCGTCATGGGCGCAAGCCGGTGGGAAAATCATCATCTTCAATGCCGGTTCCTTGTCCATTCCACTCAAAGAGGTGTCTGAAGCCTTCAACAAGAAGTACCCGGATGTAGAGGTGTTAAGGGAGGCCGCGGGGTCTCGGATTTGCGCACGAAAGATCACGGACCTGAAAAAACCTTGCGATATCATGGCTTCGGCCGACGACTTCGTTATCGACACTCTGTTGATTCCCAAATTTGCGTCCTGGGACATTCATTTCGTCACCAATGAAATGGCCATAATGTACCGGCCCGATTCAAAATATGCCAAGGAGATCAACAGCGGGAACTGGTACAAAATACTCCTGAAAAAAGGAGTGCAGTACGCTCATTCCGACCCGAACGCCGACCCTTGCGGGTACAGGAGCATGCTCACCTGGCAGTTGGCTGAAAAATACTACAAGACCCCCGGACTTTATAAGGAACTGGTAGCCAACTGTCCGCCCGCGAACATTCGTCCCAAAGAGACCGACCTGATCGGTCTTCTGGAGGCAGGTCAGATCGACTACCTGTTTATTTACAAGTCCGTTTGCGAACAGCACCATATGCCGTATGTCTCGCTTCCCGATAAAATCAACCTGGGCTCTCCCGCGGAGGCCGACTTTTACAAGCAGGCTTCACTCAAGATTTCCGGCAAGACCCCGGGGTCCTTTATGGAGGTGAGAGGGGCGCCGATGGTCTACGGCCTTACGATCCCCAAAAACGCCCCGAACCGGGAGTGGGCGGTTAAATTCGTGGCTTTCCTCCTGGGACCCGAGGGTCGCGCCATCATGGAGAAAAACGGACAGAAGGCGATTTATCCGGCGCGCGTTTCGGGAGACACGGCTCAGTTGCCCTCCGAGCTCAAACCGCTGGTTAAATGAAAAGTTTCAAGATCGTTATATCCACTCTGGGCGGACTGCTGGTTCTGATCATAGTGGCGCCGCTGCTGAGGGTGCTCCTGGCGGCCGCGCCCTCTCTTTTGCGAACAACGGTGGGCGACCCGGAGGTTATTTCCTCGATCCTTTTGACTCTGCGGGCAGCCTTGTGGGCCACGCTGAGCTGCATTTTCCTGGGAGTGCCCCTGGCCTATGGGCTGGCTCGCTGGGATTTCCCGGGAAAGACTATCGTCCAGGGGCTTATCGATTTGCCGGTGATGATTCCGCATACCGCCGCGGGCATTGCGCTGCTGATGGTATATGGACGCGAGTTTTTGATTGGCAAGATGTTTGCCGCGGTCGGAATCACTTTTGCAGGCACAGTTGCGGGCATCAGTCTGGCCATGGCCTTTGTATCGTTGCCTTTTCTGGTCAATGCCGCCAGGGACGGCTTTCTGGCTGTCGATCCACGCCTGGAACGGGTGGCGAGGACCCTGGGGGCCTCGCCGTGGCAGACATTTTTCAAGGTCAGTCTGCCGCTGTCCTGGCGCTCGATCCTCTCCGGCGCCATTATGATGTGGGCAAGAGGTATCGCCGAATTCGGGGCGGTGGTAATGCTGACCTATCACCCCATGGTGGCCCCCATTTTGATCTGGGAGCGTTTCGAAAATTACGGACTCAAGTACGCTGTTCCCGTGACTTCGATTTTGATCCTTCTGTGTTTGACTATTTTTTCCGTGCTCCGCTGGCTGGCAACGCAGAAAAGGGATGATTGAGCGGGTGTTAAGACTTGAAGATATTTGCTTAAAACTTGGCGACTTTCACCTCAGGGACATCCGCCTGCACGTGGAACCCGGAACATACCTGGCGCTGCTGGGTTCCACGGGCACGGGGAAAACAGTGCTTCTCGAGACGATCGCCGGAGTGCACACGCCAAACAGCGGGCGTATCTATATCCGGGGCGAAGACGCCACTCGCCTGGCGCCTGAAAAGAGGCGCCTGGGCATAGTCTATCAGGATTACGCCCTGTTTCCACACCTCACGGTTTTCGATAACATTGCCTTCGGGCTCAAGCTGAAAGGCAGCCCGGGACGAGACATCAAAAAGGCTGTGGGAGGCATGGCCGCCTTTCTTGAAATTGAGCCGCTGCTCGAACGGCGCCCCGGCCGGCTTTCCGGTGGCGAGCGCCAGCGGGTGGCCTTGGCCAGGGCCTTGGTGATGGAGCCTTACGTGCTGCTGCTGGACGAACCGTTGAGCGCCCTTGATCGCGCCACTCGCAGCCGCATAAAAAGGGAACTGAAAAGGGTTCACAAGGAACTGGGAGTAACGATTATTCACATCACGCACGATGTGTCGGAAGCCTTCCTGTTATCCGACCGTCTGGCGGTGATGAAAGATGGGCGGATCCTCCAGGAAGGCGCCCCCGATGAAATGTGTAGACGTCCGGGAAGCCGCAGTGTCGCCGAACTTACGGGCATCGAAAACCTGATTGAGGCGAGGGTGGAGAAGGGACGGCTGGTTACTTCAATGGGCTATGCGGATTTGAGGCAGCCGGCGGCCGGCATGGACGATCCGCCCGGGCGTGTTTACCTTACTTTGCCCGGATGGAGCATCGAACTGTTCCCGGCTGGAAGCGCCCGGGAATATATCTGGCAGGGGACCCTGACCATTAGCGATATCCGTCCGGGCAGCGGTACGGGCATCGTAGCGCTGACCCTGCGCCATGAAGGAGGAGAACGGCTCAAAACCTACCTGTCGCGGCGTGAGCTGCAAGCCTTCTCCGCATCTTTAGAGCCGGGAATGCGCGTACCGGTCGGCCTGCTTGCCGAAGGCGCCTACTGTGTGCCGCATGAAGCACCGCGCTAGAGGGCCTTTACCTATTTGGACCGTCGGAACTGACGGGCAAATAGTTGAATAATCGAGGCCTGCTGGTTATTCAAGCAGGCGGTGGCGACGTTTGTGGAAAGATAAAAATTGCAACAGGAAAGGGGCGAGATGCGGCAATACCTGGAGCCGACCGCGGTAATAGACAGCAACCACCCTGTGGTCAGGGAATATGCAGCCAGGGCGGCAGAGGGCGCCAAAGACCCCGTTGAAAGGGCCGTAAAGCTCTACCTTGCGGTGCGCGACGGTATTCGCTACGATCCTTACTATCCTTTCTGGCTGCCTCAATACTACCGTGCCAGTTACGTCATAGGCAAGGGGAGGGGGTTTTGCATTCCGAAGGCCTCGCTTCTGTGCGCTCTGGGCCGGAGTTGCGGAATACCCTCAAGGGTGGGGTTCGCCACGGTGCGCAATCACCTGGCTACCAGGCAGCTGCTGGAATTTCTGGGTACGGACCTTTTTGTGTACCATGGATTTGTGGAATTCTTCCTGGGGGACAAATGGGTCAAGTGCACGCCGGCTTTCAACCGCGAGCTTTGCCTGAAGCACAACGTGGCGCCTCTTGAGTTCGACGGCCGAAACGATTCCGTTTTTCAGCCCTACAATTCCGAGAAGAAAAGGTACATGGAATACGTGGAGCTTACCGGCGCCTTCGCCGACATCCCGGTAGAGGCGATAGTCGATTCGTGGAAAAAAACCTATGGTGAAGATTTCATCGAAAAATCAAAAGAGCTTCTGAGGGAGCGGGATAAGGCCTCACTTCCGGATTTTGAAAACGAGGAGATCTGGAACGGATAGCCGTATGTCGGCCGGCGCTTGTGCGCCTCTTCTTGAACCGTCCGTAATCGAAGTTGTGGCTGGTGTCGCCACACTATCGTGTTCCTGTATCCCTGAGGGATACCACGTGATTGAGACCGCGCAGGATGCCCCGGGCTGAAAAAGCTGAAAGCACACGAGGGTTGCCTGAGGGCTACTCCAGGATACAGGATATGTAAGGGGGCGGGTTGCGGGAAGTGATTAATGAAGAGCATACAGGCATATCAGGGGCCGGGCCACAAGTCTCCTAAATTGACCTCAATATCTTGAAATGGTTCGGCTCGCAATCTCGCAGATGCTTCGAAGACCCCCAGCAAAGACCAACGACCCGATTCAAGTCGATAGATTTCCAGGATCATTTGCCCCGGATCGATCAGCCAAAAATAGGGAACTTCAGACTCAGCGTACTTGGACATCTTCTTTACGCGGTCCACACGTGCGGTGCTCGGAGAAAGAATTTCGCAAGCCCAGTCGGGAATGACCGGTATAGGATTTTGCTCCCAGATGAACCTTTCTGTTTTCCATCCTGCCACATCGGGGACAATGGTGTGATTACCGAATCTGATTTCGGGTTCGACGAGGAAGACCCACCCTCCCGGGCCGCCCCGCCCGCGATGATACGGTGGTCCGATTTCCTCGATTAGAGCCGTCGCAACATAACCATGTTTGCTCGTAGGCCTGGGGGTGACGATCAGCTCACCATCTATTATCTCGCCGACCATGTTGTCGGGGATGTCGTAGAGATCCTCATATTTCGCACTCTTTCGTGCCGTTTCTGTCATAGTTTCCTCCTGGCGCGCCTCGAGACAGCACCCCTCAATTTCTTTCTATTCCAGATTCCGTAATCGTCAAGGCAAAAATAAGGACGAAGTTGAAAGCAGAAAGCCGTGCATGAAGGATATAACGTGATCGAGACCACCGGGGATGCCGCGGGGATGTGTTTGCACACTGGAGGCCCTGGGGGATGCTACATGATCCGGGACCATGTGGGATTGGGCAGAGGCTGAAATTAAACCTCGGAACTCGCTGATGCCGCTCGGGACGGACAAACGGCGGCAAGGAAGATGACGGTTAAGAACGCAAAAACAGGCCGGAAAGTGAAACCATGGTCTAGTATTTTCAAGTAGTTACGATATGGGCCGGGCCCGATAGTATTGTAATATTCGGCCTTTAGTTTAGTCAGATCCCGGACGCCGAGTCAGACCCCGGACGGCGCACTGGAGGAATATTCACGTCTATCGGAAGCGCAAAAGCCAGCAGCATCGCCAAATGGAATGGCAGAGCATGGTCTGCTATGCTGCAGGAATTGGCAAAAAAGAAAATGTAGGCAAGTGGAATGGCAAGATGTGGTCTAGTTTGGGCACTGGAGTAGATTTTAATGGTAATGCCCTCGCTCTCGGTCCTGACGGGACACTCTACGCGGGGGGGCTGGTTCAAAAAAGTGGGTGGAAAAAAAGTCAATTACATTGCCAGATGGCTGAATTCTAAATAAGTCCCAAGCACGGACAGGGGGGTGTTGGATGAGGAAGATCAGGTGACTTTCTTGATGGCTCTTCCATGACTGAGACCACGTAGTAGAGGGATCAGGCAAACCTGGTGTGCTTGATTATCTTCAGGTAGCCCTGACCCGCGTCCTACGTGGTCTCACCCATAGAATACGGGGCAGGTACATCCAGCGAGCTTGCAGTGCGTTCTTGGAAGCCGCTTTAAAACGAAAACAAATCTGAACTGTAGTGTCATGCCTGCAGCAATCGGCTCTGAAGCAAAGCCTGCATATCCCGTCGACCGTCGGCGATCACCATAACGTAGACGGTCTCGGCCAGGACCCGGTAAATGATGCGGTATGGTTTGAAATAAATCTCCCGGTATTCCCGAAGTCCAATTGCCAACAATTGGGGCAGGTCCCGCGTTGGGGATTTTCTGACAGACTGGCGAAGCATTTTTCAATCTGTTCGAGGACATGATCAGCCATGTCTGGTGCATCGTGCTTTTCGATGTAATCGTATAAATCTTCCAAATCCCGGGAGGCGGCGGCGGTCAGGAATACCTGAAATGGCATCAGTGAGCCCTCCTGCGCTCACGAACCCCTTTGATGGCGTCGGCTGCGGACACAACCCGGCCTTCGTCTATCTGACGAGTACCGAGCGCCAGAATTTTCAGCAGCGCCATAGTTTCCTGCGTTTGCTCATAACTTTCAATGTCCTGCATGACTGCCTTGGCTTCGCCATTCTGTGTGATGATCAAAGGCTCTCGTTTATCTCCCAGTGTGCGCACGATCTCTGCGGCATGCGCTTTGAGATAGCTGATCGGCTTGATTTGACTGGTCAGTTTCATGATCCACCTCCATCGGGGGTAGGACTAAATATAGACCTCAAGAAGGTCATTAGTCAAGATATCCATTGTCCATCAAACGGTCGACGCGAAAACTCCATAAGGCTCTCCTGTCGAAGAAATGCTCGATATTTCCAAGAAGCCATAGAATGCGCCGATGGCAAACTGTTATGCTGGCTGATCCAAACGCCGCCCGCACCTCCCGCATGGTCCCGGATCACGTAGCATCCCCCGGGGGCTCCAGAGTGGAAACAGGCGCCTGCGGCATCCCTGGTGGTCTCGATCATGGAATATCCCTCAGACGCGGATGTTGGTTATGATTTCAAGATATTCCGGCGATTTCGTTTCCTGCGAATCAGCTTTATCTCCAATTTGCATCCGAGAGCTGTTGCGTAACGGCGAAGGGTGCTCAGGCTCGGAGAGTGCTTCTGTATCCAGAATTTGCATTCATCGTTCCGCTTGTTTCTGGAAGGCCTGAAATCTTTGCACATTCCGGCCCCTAAAACGCTTCTGTGTCCTTATCATGAAACGAGCGGATCATAGCGCCTGCCTTGGAATATGTTACATAATATGTAAAGCGTATCAGCGCTGGGAGTCAATCGGAGAAATCCCCCGCTCCAATGATTTCGGAGCCGGTTTCTTTCCGGCCGCAAGGAGTCGTTGACAGCGCGCCTTGACGACCGGATCGAGATGAGCCGTGGGACGGCCCGATCAGGTATTGAAAATGGAATTTTTATCCTAAGCGCTTTTCACATCGGTTGCTTTCCGTCTGCCTGTGACTCCTTCGGGGGATACTACGCGATTGAGACCACCGGGGATGCCGCGGGCAGCCGTTTCCGCGCTGCATCCCCCGGGGGATACTACTTGATCCGGGACCATGTGGGAGGGGGCGGGCGGGTGAAATTAGAACTCGGAACTCGCGGATGCCGCTCGGGACAGACATGTACGAAAAGGAGCCATGCCCGTATCTATGTCGCGAGACCTTTGCATACAAACGGCGGCAAGGAAGATGTCGGTTGAGAGCGCAAAAAAAGGCCTGAAAGTGAAACCATGGTCTCGTATTTTCAAGCAGTTACGATATGGGCCAGGCGTGATAGTATTTTGATATTCAGCCCTTAGTTTAGTCAGACCCCGGACGCAAACGCACCCCGGACGCATACGGCAAACGGAGACTTGACCCCTTTCCCCTTTCCCTCATGTGAAGCCCCGGTACGCGATCGCCGGAAGACCCATTAATTTGGGATACCCTGCTTGATTCTAATCCCGCCGGGAATTAAGTTAGTTGCCATAGTTATAATAATACTGATACGAACGACATTCGGGTTAAGCTGCCAGGAGTCAAGCATTAACAATGCGCCATTATTAAAAAGGATGGAGAAAACAATGAATAATGGACACTTAACATACAGTCTGAACCATTCTGCCAATCAGTTTTCATCGATTAATGCGAGAAGACCACAATTACATCGCTCGCGAGTTTCTTTTAGCAAAGACGAGGACTGCGAGATAACTGCCGGGGCATCTCTTCCACGCCAGGCGGGCTTCACTCTGATCGAGCTTCTGGCGGTGATCTCGATTATAGCGGTCCTGATCGGGTTGCTCCTACCTGCTGTGCAGAACCTTAGACAGCAAGCGTCCATGATGAGTAACCATAGTAGTTTGAGGGATTTCGGTAAAGAGATCGTGGGGTTTTGCGACGGATCGGTCAGAAGCGCGAAGTCGTTTTTTTTGGAACTAGGAACTGACGCGAAAAATGCGAATAGTAACCCTCAACGAAATGTGGATCTTACAAGCCTGCAGTCCCTGACGTTTTTCTGCACTGCGGACACAAATCTGACTGGCTTTCAGAACCAAGTGAATGATTTGCTTGCGAAATCAAACCTCCCTGCCGTTCAACGCACGCTGCTTAACAATACCCTTGCAGCAATAGATAATATACTGCCGTATTATCAAAACGTGGGTGAAGTGGTCCGTAGCGTTGCAGGGCTATGTCCTGGTTCTACATCTCAGTGATTTTTTTGCGCTTATCGATGAGAACATGGATAGCAACAACAGGCATTGATGCGGCTATAATAGGTGTTTATGCCAAGAGTTAGATAGGCCGCCCGGAGCGAGCACAACGGGCTTATAGGCGATTTAAAGATATCCTTGCCTCCTCGAACACCGGGGCGGTTATATGACCCGCCCCAAATTCTGGTAACATCTTCGACGCTAGAGATCACTCTTCCTTCACTAAGGGTCGTTTCGAGCCCCTTCAGGGCAGCCGCTCGAGCAGCCCGAATCTCAGCTTTTTTGTGAGTTTCCGGGAAGCCTGAGTGCATGGGAATATTTTTCGGAATCGTCGGAATCGGCGTCGGACCAAGCGGGAAGCCTAATTGACGGGGATTTAGGTCGAGAGCGAGGCCGTTTTATGGCCTTAGATCAGTATTTTCAGCCCGTAAAATGGCAGTTTAATGAAAGCGCGAGAGAGGGGATCGGCCCTTGCGGGAACAGAGGGGGAACCTTGAAATAGGAATTTGCGTGACCTCCCAATATACGCCCGGTTGATTCCCTCTTTTTCAAGGTCCAGGAGGGACAGGTAAAGCGCAAACTATAAAGCACACCAGATTTTTCCGAGGGATACTCCGTGGTCGTGACTATCCGGGATGTCTCGCGCATTTGTTCGACCATGAAGATCTGAGGCGCGGAGTTTGACAAATTCCCGTCTCGGTGAATTTTCAGCAGCGCCATAGTTTCCTGCGTTTGCTCATAACTTTCAATGTCCTGCATGACTGCCTTGGCTTCGCCATTCTGTGTGATGATCAAAATGGGCACGGATGCCGACGGGAAGCTCTTCAACCCAAGTCATGACCGCTTCACTGTAATAGGTGATCGTCCAAGTCATATGGGTTTATTGACATATATGTTAACAAGGTCACCAGAATATTCAAACATTTGCGCAGGTCTGGCTCGAAGATTTCTGGAATGAAGGTAAACACGGACATGTGCCTCCAGAGCTCGGTCCGAGGCTCCTCCGAAAGCTTGACATGCTCAACCGTTCAAAAGAACTCCAAGACTTGGCCGCACCGCCTTCAAATCATCTTCACCCTTTGCACGGGAATCGCCAGGGGGGGGTAAGTGGGCTATATCGGTGAGCGGCGCCTGGCGACTGTGTTTTCGCTTCCAGGATGGACATGCCTTTGATCTGGAGCTTGTTCAGTACCACTAGGCAGGAGGTAACCATGATTCCCAAGAACAGACGGCCCACTCCCCCGGGAGAGATACTCCGTCACGAGTTCATCGAACCTCTGGGGCTAACCCGGAAGCAACTGGCCGATGCTTTGGGCATCTCACGGATTCGGATTAACGAGATTGTCCGCGGAAGGCGAGGCGTCAGTCCCGACACCGCTTTCCGGCTTTCTAAATTCTTTGGAACGACAGTCGATTTCTGGATGGGACTACAGGCGGATGTCGACATGTGGGACACGTTGAGCACACACGGGAATGAATACGAGCGGATCAAGCCCATCACTCATACGGCGAACGAGTAATGCATCCTACGAATTCCCGGCCCGACCCTCCTCCCACATGGTCCCGGATTACGTAGTATCTCCCGGGGGATTAGTGTGGAAACGGGCGCCTGCGGCATCCCCGGTGGTCTCAATCAGGTGGTATCCCTTAGGCGACACAGGAACACGATAGTGTTCGACGACACCAGCCTGAGGCATTGTTTCAGTCATGGAAGAGCCCTCGGGAAAGGCCTCGCAAAGTTCACCCGGAGATTCTGTGCGCTCTTGGCCGGACCTGCGGCATACCCTCAAGGGTGGGGTTCGCCACGGTGCGCAATCACCTGGCCACCAGGCAACTGCTGGAATTTCCGGCACGGACCTTTTTGTGCACCTCCGATTTGTGGAATTCTTTCTCGGGGACAAATGGGTCGAGCCCTTGCAATGGAGCGCTCGCAACAAGACCAGGAAAACCTCCCCGGAAGAACAATTGACAATCCATATCACGCCTCTTATAAGGGAATAACTTGTGAAAAGTATCGGGCAGGCATAACGGGTTCATCACTGTCATTTAAACATTGCCACAAAGGAAAGGCCGGGACTGCCGCCAATCGCGATTCCAGTTACCGGTTCATTGCACTCATACCTCATCAGGAAAAAGGGAAGTTCCGGCTTGTTGGCCATGACCATTTTCATCGCAACGATCTGGATTATGAACGACCTGCATCACCGCCTGATGTGAGAAATAGTGAAAGTGATCAGGAATTATATTGAAATTGCCAAACCCGGTATCATATTAGCCAACCTGATCTCCACGGCCGGCGGCTTTTTCCTCGCCTCCGGGGGCCGAGTCGATATAAGCGTTCTGCTCGCAATTCTTACCGGTGTTTCCCTCGTTGTCGCTTCCGGTTGCGTCTGCAATAACTGCATCGATAGAGACATTGACAGACTAATGAAGCGGACCTGCAACCGCGTCCTTGCAAGAAGGGTCCTGCCGGTCGGGTCCGCGTGGTTTTATGCGTCATTTCTGGGGATTGTGGGGGTAGCGCTGCTCGGGACGGCGGCAAACATGCTCTCGGTTGCCATCGTATTGGCAGGTTTTGGCATCTATGTGGGTATCTACAGCCTCCGTCTGAAGCGCACTTGCGTATACGCCACGCTGGTTGGAAGTCTGGCCGGGGCCGCGCCTCCCCTCGCAGGATACTGCGCGGCCGCCAACCGCTTCGATGGTGGGGCTGCAATTCTGTTGGCGATCTTTATCGTATGGCAGATTCCCCACTATTATGCGATCGCCATTTTCCGCTTCGACGACTACGCCGCCGCAGCCATTCCGATACTGCCGGTCAAGCAGGGGACCTCCGCGGCAAAAATACATATCTTCGGCTGTATCCTTGTGTTTATCGCGGCTTCGCTGATGCTGACCTTCTGCGGCTACACCGGTTACAGCTACCTGGCCGTGACAGCCGTATCGGGCCTGGCCTGGCTGTTCATTGCCTTGTCGGGTTACAACACATCCGACGAACGGCTTTGGGCTAGAAAACTGTATATTTTTTCCATCCTTGCCATGCTTGCCCTGAGTTTCATGATGTCCATAGACTCCACATTCATCGGCTGACCTCCAAGCCGCTCGGTTCTTTTGCGCGTCTTGCGTTGTCGAATACCCGGGCAATAAAATGGCAGTCGGGGTGCGGCTGCGCATCGGGAGACAGCCTACTGTTGTTGACCCTTCGCAAAGCCGGATTTATTCCGGGTCGACAGAAAGTCCAGCAGGTTTTCGGTTTGCCGGGTGGAAAGGATGCGGCCGAATACCGGCATGTTGTAAACGCCGTTCATGATGCGCAGAGTCATCTGATCGCGGGTCAACCGGTCGGCTATCCAAGTCAGCTCGGGTCCCCTCGTTCCGCCATGGCCCTCAATGGTATGGCAGAAAAGGCACCCCATCTTGTTGAAAACCATTGCTCCTTCATATACCGGACCCGAAGAAGCCCCTATAATTTTCGCACTCAGGGGAGGGGCATCGATGCGGGGTGACCAGTCTTCATTCCATCCGGCCACGGTCAGAGCAACGATTGCCGAGAGGATAAATACCACGGCAGCCACTGCCAGAGGTCTTCGCGCCGGATGACGCTCCCCGCGGTTGCTGACCAGCGGGACCGAAAAGAGGACCAGGCCGATCACCAAGGGCGTCAAGACCATGAAATAGTTTTCAAGAGAGTGCGGCAGCAGGGCAAGCAGGGCGAAAAGCCACCAAAAATACCAGTCCGGGCGGGGGTGCGCGTTAATCAGCGAAGGATCGGGCGGATTGTCAAGCTTGGCCGGACCGATCAGCCAGGCCAGCAGCAGCACAACGATGACCACGCCGATGGCGAATGTGAAATCGCGCAACACGACAGTGGGCCAGAAAGGAACGCCTTCCTTGCGCAGCATGTCGCGATAATCCGAACGGTACGTGGCGGGATCCACCCCGCGGCCCGGCACGGGAGGTTCAGATACGCCGTTGCGCAGCACCAGGTGCACGTGCAGGCCGATCAGGGACGCGAGCAGGATCGGCAGGACAAAGACATGCAGGTCGAATATACGGCTCAAGGTGTAGGTTCCCACCACATCCCCGCCTATGATGAAGCGAGCAAGCCAGGGGCCGATCAGCGGAACGTGTGCGGCCATCTTGGCGGCCGCCACAATCCCGAATACGGCGTTTTGGTCCCAGCGCACTATCTGACCGCAGAACGCCATCGCCAGCGTGGTGGCCAGCAGCAATACGCCACTCGTCCAGTTCAATTCCCGGGGAAACTTGAAGCTGCCCATCAGGAACACCCTGAGGACGTGAGCGGTGATCAGAACGACCATCATCGACGCGCCCCAGAAATGCATGCCTCTCAGGAAAGCGCCGAGCGGGGCTTTGTCGGTGATATAGCGCAGGCTTTCAAAGGCGCCGCCCGCCGAGGGGACATAGGTCGTCAGCAGGCCGATGCCGGTGACTACCTGCATGATAAAAGCCGTAAGGACCGCGCTGCCGAAGACATATTTCCATTTGACGCCGGGCGCGGCCGGATGAGCGGCAATCGCTTCAATTTGTTTGACGAGGCCGGTTCGATCGTCGATCCATTGTAACGACTTTTCCAGTTTCATCCCCTCATCCTCTCTACGCGGTTTCTGTGAAGGGGAGGGGGCGGGTCTGCAGTTCGACCTGCTCGCCGCGCACTCTGACCCGGAAACGCTGCAGAGGAAAGGGAGCGGGGCCCGCCGCGACAGTCCCATCTTCATAGTAAACGCTGCCGTGGCAGGGACAGAAAAACAGTTTGGGAGTGGCTTCCCAGCTCACCGGGCAGCCCAGATGAGAACAATTGAGGACAAAGGCTATGAAGTCACTATCCCCGACCCTGCGCACCCAGGCCCCGGTCTTTCCCGTCACACCCGCCCATGGTCTTGCAGACGGGTTTTCAAAGGAAACCAGAACCGTTTCACCGACAGTGAACCGGTCCGCCGGACCTACTGATACCCACTGACGATGCATCTTGCGGGAAACCGGTAAAAGGATGTAACTGATTACCGGCAGTCCCGCCATGATCGCAATCAAAGACCCGGCGGCAACACCCAGCCCGGCCAGGAAACGGCGTCTGCCCGGGTCTTCTTCGCCGGATCGGACGGCCCTGTTGTCATCATCGATCTTCACTGGCAAGCTCTCCTACCCACTTTATTATGGCGAGAATGAAAAGCAGCATTCCCACAGCACTTATAATGTTTGATGTGAGGACCCCAAGTCCCATGAGCGTAGCTCCCAGGGAAAGAACGAAGGGCCAATAGGTGGGGGGGGGTATGATTTCGGGCTTTGGAAGGTTCCAGCCTGCCGGATTTGCCTTTTCGTTCTCCCGGGAAAAACCTGCGGAGCCGGGCTGATTTTCACTCTGATTTTGCATCTCCGAATCCCTTCTCTGCTGTTTTCCTTTCTTCAGTACCAGGGTAGAGCCGGCTGATTACGGCCAGCAGCGGCGCGAAATACAGCAGGCCACAGATCATCCACATGAACGAGCCTCCCAGATTGAGGTCCGACTGGGGGTCGAGTTTCCAGACCGTGCGGATGAACCGGAAGACGCCGGCGCCGGTCTCGGCGGAGGAGCGCATATATGTGGGGTAATAGCCCAGGGGTGCATAGGTCAATAATATCCCCAGGATCATGTTGGCCGACATGGCGGTAAATAGATAAACCGCCCCGATGACCGGTGAATACCGGTGAGACTGCAAAGGGGTGAAAATAGGCCAAAAGAATATCGTTCCCGCGATCAGAAAGCTAAGATGCTCCAGGACGTGGATCCCTTCGTTGTCGAGCGCCGCGTTAAAGAGCACGGGCAGGTGCCAGAGCCACATGGCCCCCACTGCCACCAGCCAGGCAACGGTCGGCCTGCTGAGGAACCGCTCGGCCTTTGCCGCAATCCCAAAGGACAAAAGCGACTGGACCGGCGCCGGCGGAAGCCCGAG
This sequence comes from Syntrophobacteraceae bacterium, assembly GCA_031292195.1. GTDB lineage: Bacteria > Desulfobacterota > Syntrophobacteria > Syntrophobacterales > Syntrophobacteraceae > SbD1. Next base: position 10,467 of record JARLHP010000220.1, on the reverse strand, counting down.
CAGGAGAAGCGGAGGCACGGCCGTGTAGAGCAGGATATGCTCCAGCATATGGGCGCTGAAGAGGTAATCGTCACCGAAAAAATCGAGCGGCCCGATCAGCGTTAGCAGCATGAGCAGCACGCCCGAGCCGAAGAGGGCTGTTTGGCAGTTCATGCGAAAGCGAACGACCCATAGATAGGCAAGGAAGAGCGCCGCGGATCCGTAGATCACCGAGGGTTCCAAATCCCAGGCCTCGGCGAAGAGTTGCGCGTTGGTCATCGCAGCACCCACAGGTAGACGACGGGAAAGATGACCATCCATACCGCGTCGACAAAGTGCCAGTAAATCGAAACGCCTTCCACGGCCTTGGAGGGACGCCCCGTGACTCCCCGCTTCAGTTCGAGGCCCAAAAGGGTCCCCAGCATGATAAGTCCGATAAGGACATGGAGACCGTGAAAGCCCGTGAGGGTAAAAAATGTCGTGCCGAAGAGATCCCGGCTGATGGTCATGTTTTGTTTGAAAAGAGAGAGGTACTCGCTGCCCTGGCCCGCTAAAAATACAGCACCCAGCGCCATTGTGGCCAAAAGCCAGGCGAACGCCGGCTTGCGCCTGCCGGTCCTCAGGTCAATGGCGGCGCGCCACATGGTGAAGCTGCTGGCGATGAGGCATGCGGTAAAGACCGCGGTTCTCGGAATATCGAGGTAACGGGACGGGTCGGCTGCGCTGGGCGAGGTGGCGTGATAGACCACGTAAGCCACGATCAGCAGTATAAAGAAAACCGCTTCTGATGCCACAAAAAGCAGCATTGCCAGTCTGATCTTGTTCATGCGCTAGTCCCCTCCATGAGAAGGCGGCGCTGAAGCGCCCGGCCGCTCTGCGGATCGCTCCAGATCAAATAAAGGCCTGATGCTGCGAACAGGCGGAATCCGGTCGAAATTATGAGGCGGCGGCGGAGAGGATGTGGCCCATTCCAGCGTCCAGCCACCCCAGGGGTTGTCCCCGGCCGGTTCGCCTTTGAAAAGGCTGACGGCCAGATTAACGAAAAAGACCAGGAATCCCAGCCCCAGGACGTAAGAAAAAAGAGAGGATATCAGGTTGATGGCAGCAAGATGGGGCAAATCGGGGTACGTATAGACCCGGCGCGTCATGCCGGCCAGCCCGGCGAAGTGAAGAATGAAAAAAGTGCCGTTGAAGCCGATCACCATGAGCCAGAATTGTATCTTGCCCAGCTTTTCCGACAGCCTGCGGCCGGTGATTTTCGGGTACCAGTAATAAAAACCAGCCATTACGGTGAAAATAGTGCCGCCCAGCAGGGTGTAGTGAAAATGGGCCACCACGAAATAGGAGTGGGTAAGCGCCCAGTCGATGGGCACCGTGGCGAAAGCCACTCCGCTCAGCCCGCCGATCGTAAACTGAATGAGGAAGGCAACGGCGAAAAGCATGGCCGTCTCAAAGCTGATCGAGCCGCCCCACATGGTGGCGATCCAGTTGAAGATCTTGATCCCGGTTGGCACCGCTATCAGCGCGGTCGAAAAAGCGAAGGTGTAATAGACCGTAAAGCTCATGCCGGTGGCGAGCATGTGATGCGCCCAGACGCCGAAGCTCAGAAAACCGATCGCCACGGTTGCGACGGCTATAAAGGCGTAGCCGAAGATCGGTTTGCGGGAGAAAACCGGAATTACCTCGGATACGATCCCGAAACCGGGCAGGATCAGAATATAGACCTCGGGGTGGCCGAAAAACCAGAAATAGTGCTCCCAGAGCAGGAGTTTGCCGCCGGCCGCGGGGCTGAAGAAAAGAGCGTTCAGGTGCCGGTCCACAAACAGCATCACCAGCGCAACGTTCAGCGCAGGGAGAGCCAGGAGCATGAGGATGGCGTTGATCGTCGACATCCAGACGAACAGCGGGACCAGGTTCAGGCCCATGTCCGGGGGGCGCAGGTCGGCCACGGTCACCAGGATGTTGATTGCCCCCATAATCGTTCCCGCCCCGGTCAGGAGAAGGCCGACTATCCAGTAATCCACGCCGGTGCCCACCAAATACTTGTTCATCGAATAATTGACCGAGGTCAGCGGCGCATAGGCGGACCAGCCCATATGGAGGGTGTCTCCCGTAAAATAGCTGAAATATATGAGGAGGCCGCCCATCAGGTACAGCCAGTAGCTAAGAGCGTTCATTCTCGGAAACGAGACGTCGCGAGCCCCGATCATCAGGGGCGTGAAATAGACCATGAACCCGGTGAGCATGGGCATGACGGCGAGAAATACCATCGTCGTGCCGTGCATGGTGAAAACCTGGTTGTAGGTCTCCGGGGACAGCCAGTTATGGTTCGGTTTGATAAGCTGGGTGCGCATGATCATCGCCAGTGATACCCCCGCCAGGAGAAACAGCAGCGATGTCGTAAAATACATGATTCCTATCTGCTTATGATCCACGGAGGAGAGCCAGCTCAGAAGCCCTTTGTATTCCCTCACCTCCAGGAGGCTCCCCGGTTTTTTTGAAGTGTTGACCTCGCTGTTCATTTCAATCCTTCGAGATAGGCGGTCAGATACTGGATCTGATCGGTTTCAAGGCCGATCTGAGGCATGAGAACGCCCATTTTCTCGGACTGGGGGTCCTTTAGCCATTTGGCCAGGTTCTCCGGCGTGTTGGCAAGCGCGCCCGTCGCCAGGGTCGTGCGGCTCCCCACATGGGTGAGATCCGGAGCCACGCGCCCCCTGGTCATGAATCCGGCAATGGAGTGGCAGTTCACACAGTTTTTTTCCCTGAAGACCTCGGCGCCTTTTGTTGCCTCGCCCGCTGAGGGGGGCGAAGCCGGCTGCCGCTGGTGTGCGAGCCATGCGCTAAAATCCTCGGGGGACTGCGCGAAGACCCGGATTCTCATGTGGGCATGTCCCATGCCGCAAAAAGAGCTTCAGGTGCCCAGGTAAAGACGCGGGCGGGTGATGGTCAGCCACATGGAGTTGGGATGGCCCGGTATGACATCGATCTTCTGTCCGAAGGAGGGGACCCAGAAACCATGTATGACGTCTGCGGATTCGAACCTGAGAAGCAGGTGTTTGCCTACGGGCAGGTGAATCTCATTGGCCGCGGTTACCCCTGACTGAGGATAGTGCAGTTCCCACCACCACCGGTGCGCCACGACGGTCAGGTCGGGCTTTGCGCCCGATATCGGCGGATTCACCAGATACATGGTCCGCACAGCGACGATAAAGAGCCCGATGACGATCAGAAGGGGGATGATTGTCCAGAGGACTTCCAGCCGGACGTTCTCGCTGAACTGCTTTGGCTTCCGGCCTTTCCGCCGGCGGAAAGCGATCACGGCGTACACCACCAGCCCTGCGACAATAGCAAAGATAAAGGCGGCGACGCCGAGCACGATATAAAAAGCGTTGAGAATATCGCCGGCCTCCTTGGTTGCCGGCGTCAAAACGGATGTAAAATTATTCAATTTTTATCTCCCCTTACAGGTGAGGTGATGAGAATTTGTTTTTCCGAGGCGCCCAAAAATTTCGGGTTGCGCCCGATTCTCTTTTTACAACCTCGATTTTTGCCTGTCATCCGTTTTTTGGCAACCTGATTGGAAGTAATACCAAAGTTCGTGCTATCAAGGGTCGTTTGAATCGATAAGCTTGGAGATACGATAAAATACGCATTACCTGGTCCGCATGGAGGTCCTCTCGTTTTCGTCGAAATGCTTCGGGAATCGAGACCTACGATTTTCGAGTTTGACCAGATGGCCCCTCATGGCGGCAATGCCGGCATTACCCTGGTAGCGCGGAACTTCCCTTTATCCTTATGGGGGATAAGTGCACTGAACGGCTAACAGGAATCGCGATTGGCTCCAATCCCGGCATCTCCTTTGTGGCAATGTTTCAATGAGCGTGATAAGCCCGTTATTCTTGCCCCATACTTTTCACAGGATATTCACTTATAAGAGGCATGCCATGGATTGTCAATTGTTCGCGCAAACGGGGGTAACAATGGTTTAAGCTGTACTCCATCGGGCGGAATGAGCAGCGATCAGCGAAGCGAAGAAGAGGAAGGTCCACACCCCCGAATTTAAGGCGAAGGTAGGTCTGGAGGCATTGCGGGGAGCAAAGACGATCAACGAGATTGGTCGGGAATACGGTGTTCATCCCGCACAGGTTGGGCAGTGGAAGAAGGAAATTCAAGAACAAGCCAAAACGTTGTTTGAATGCAAGCGAGGCCCGGGGCGATTGCGGCGCACCAGGAACCGGAGTTGCTGTACAGTGAAATTGGCAAGCTAAAGGTGGAACTTACTACGTGATTGAAACCACGGTGGAGAGGGCCGGCTGGGTGTGGATCAGAAAGCACACCAGAATTTGCCCTCGGCGCCTTCCATGACTTGCGATCATGTGGGAGGGAGGCAGGCCCGGTATTTTTCACGATGGGGTTCACGGGAGTTTTCCACAGACCGATCGGTGGACTGAGACCAGCGCGGATGTGCGGAATGGCTTGTAGTTCGGGATCGGATGATTTAGACTGGTAGTAGACCAGTTTGTAACGGAGGTGCTTTATGAAAACAGTGGGTGCATATGATGCCAAGACACACCTGCCCAAGCTTCTGGAGCTTGTCGCCAAGGGGGAGAAGATCACCATCACAAAGCACGGCGTACCTGTAGCGGTTCTGCAGCCTGCCGATTTTTCTAAGAGCACGCCTGTGCGCGAGGTTATTGACCAGTTGAAGCAATTTCGAACCGGCCACCATCTCGGAGCGCTTTCCATTCGTGAAATGATTGAAGAAGGAAGACGCTGATGTCTTCCAGATTCGTTATAGACAATTCTGTTGTCATGTCGTGGTGTTTCGAGGATGAGGGAAATAGCTATGCGGACTCCGTCCTGGAAAGCCTCGAGAGGGGGGAAGCGTTTGTCCCTGGGATATGGCCCCTTGAGGCGGGCAATGTTTTGCTTGTGGCGGAGAGGAAAAAACGTCTTAGCCGTGCCTCAGCCATTCGTTTCCTCGGTCTTTTGTGCGGCTTGCCCATCTCGGTTGAACAGGAGTCTCCGGATCGCATGTTCAAGGAAATCCTTTCGCTCGCACGGGAATATGAGCTTTCAACCTATGATGCTTCCTACCTGGACCTTGCCATGAGACTCGATCTACCCATCTCGACACTGGACACATCTCTGTTGAAAGCTGCCGGGAAGTGCGAGGTACCTATCTACGAACCGGCTCGCTCCAGATGAAAGGAAACACCGCAATTTTGAAGAATGCATCCCTACCAATATCGGCTTTGCGGCATCGAGTCCGACCTGGTCTGACCAAGCCATCTTGATGGATATCGGTCTGGGTGATTCAACTGTTCCGGACATGGCGTTTGCAGGACAAATATTGCCATTTGCAGATTTCCACATATCGGCTGGCGCTTTTTTCCTTCTCTCGAACCGCCTATAATCGAAGTTGTCGCTGGTGTTGCCACACTAACGTGTTCAAAAATTCCCTAGGGGTACCATGTGATTGAGAGGATATTGGCTTTTATCTCCGGCACGTGGCAAGGATTGCAAGAGCACGCATTGGCTTCCATCCGCAACAAACACCCTGACCCGCCAGTCCGGCTCAGAGCACGGGCGCCACTCGCGCATTTGGCGCTCACCTGAGATAAATCTCACGACGATGGCCGACGGAGACTACAAGAACCAGGGGGGCATCATCATTGATCTCGTAAATGACCCTGTAATCGCCGATCCGAATGCGCCAGGCATCTCTGCCGCTGAGTTTCCTGGCCCCAGACGGCCTCGGGTCGTCGGAAAGGGAGCGGATAACCGCAATAACACGGTCGCGATACGGCTGAGTAATATTTGCCAATTGTTTTTGGGCTTTCCTCTGTATTAAAAGCTCATACATCACTCCTCAATACCTTCGTTGATTTCGGAAACGGCTTGTTCAAAACCGATTATCTCTGAGGGCTCCTTCTTGGCCTCGTCGTATGCTCGTATAGCATCGAATTCTTCAAGTGCTTCGACAATCTGCTCCCAAACAGCAATCGGTACCACCACCGCCTTGCGTTTTCCTTGCTCGTCTACCAGATATTCTTGATGAAACCCGGGCATAGGCACTCCTTTCCAAAGATCCTCGAAAATTTATTATGCCCGCCAAAGCCATATTTGGCAACTGGGAGTACGATTGTTCTTATGTCAGGGGGATACCCCATGATCGAAACCAGCGGGGATGCCGATCCGGGACCATGGAGAGATCAGGCTGGGTGTTTGCACTCTATGCGCAAGCGGGGAGCACGTCACTCCCCGCTTGTCCAAAGAGATGTCTTGAGGTCGTTACCAAACCTTTCGATATCGCTGCCCTTCCTGAACTCTGGAGTATTCCTCGGGAAAGCCAATTGCTCCACGCCACTCCGCCCTCCCGATCTTTCCCATATGGTCCCGGATCAGGGAGTATCCCCCTGGGGGGCAGTGTGGAAACTGGGGGCTGCGGCATACCCGGTGGTCCCGATCAGGGAATATCCCTCAGACGGGGATGTGCGGATAGCCGTGGAGTCGTTACGAAAAATGAATCCGAAAACTTTCCTTGCGGCGGGTGAATTTTCGTAAATAAAGGTTTAAGCCGAGGAGTTGTTTTTCCGATACTCATATCAGAAGATAAACCGTTTTCTACCCCTCTAGGAAGCCGGGAGCGAGGTCCCCCCCCACGTTCCCGGCTCTCCTCCATTTCCCCTCTCTTGCAAAGTTTTGTTCGAGATGCCTCAAGGCGATGGGTTTCCACTGCGCGTTTCATCCAGGCAACTATTTGCATCCTCGATTCCTGAAGGTGCATCAGTGCTTATATTAATGGTGTATATCCTTACATGGAGGCGCCTATGAGAAAAAGCAAAGTGATGTCGTCCTGTCTTTTGATTGCAGCCTTGACGGCCAGTCTGATTTTCGCCGGAGTGGGGACAAGTTTTGCCAGATCGCCCGCTTATTGCGATGGTTACGCGAGAAACTATGCCGGCTCCTATGCTAATGGAGGCGGCAACGTCGTGGGGGGCGCGATGGGAGGGGCAGCTTTGGGGGCCCTGTTCGGGGCGATCGCCGGTGCGCCGGCCACAGGCGCCGGGATTGGCGCCGGAGTGGGCGCACTGGGCGGAGGGGTGGCCTCGGCAAATGATTGGAATTATCTCTACAGCCGTGCCTACGACAGGTGTATGAGAGGATATCGGCTGTACTGAGGGGGAAGGCTGAAGGGCAGGGAAGATGGGTCTTGACCCTTGATCCCTTCAGCCTGCCCGGATTTACTCGAATGTTTCCGGTTGCGGTGTCGAGGGGTGGATGCGCTCGCTCAGCCGTTCCATGAGCACGAAAAAGACGGGCACAAAGGGTATGGCCAGCAGGGTGGAAGCAAGCATGCCGCCGAAGACCACGGTCCCAAGGGCGCGCTGGCTGGCTGCTCCGGCCCCGAAGGCTATAACCAGTGGAACCACCCCCAGAATGAACGCAAATGAAGTCATGAGTATGGGCCGGAAGCGCCTGCGGGTGGCTTCGATGGCCGCCTCGCTGATGGACATGCCGCCAAGGCGAAGCTCCCTGGCGAACTCCACGATAAGAATGGCGTTTTTACTGGCCAGGGCAATCATCAGGACCAGTCCGACCTGGGTGTAGAGGTCGGTTTGGTATCCGCGCACCCAGAGCGCGACCAGGACCCCCACCAGGGCGAGGGGCACGACCAGGATGATGGCCGCCGGCGAGGTCCAGCTTTCGTAGAGGGCGGCAAGCACCATGTAGACCAAAAAGATGGAAAGAGCGTAGATGAAGTAGGCCTGGTTGCCCACCTGCTTTTCCTGGTAGCTGGTGGAGGTCCAGTCGTAGTCGATACCGGGGGGCAGCGAGCGGGCCGCGAGGTTTTCCATCGTAGCCAGGGCCTGGCCGGAACTGAATCCCGGGGATGCCGAACCGAAAATGGCCGCGGATGGATAGAGATTGTAGCGGGTGACCACTTCCGAACCCAGAGTGTGTTTGACGGTGAGCAGGGTGCTTAAGGGGACCATCCCGCCCGTCGTGTTTCGGACATAGAGGTTGCCGATATCGGCGGGACTGATGCGGTATTTGCTGCCGGCCTGGATGTAGACCTGGTAGACCTGGTTGAACTTATTGAAAAGATTTACAAAAGAGGAGCCAAGGTAGCTCTGGAGGGTACTGAAAACGTTGGCCAGCGGCACCTGAAGGGCTTCGGCCTTTGTGCGGTCGATGTTCAGGTAGAGCTCCGGATTGCTGGTGTTGAAAGTGGTTACCAGATGTTGCAGGTCCGGTTGCGAACTTCCGGCCTGGGTTATGGCGTTGGTAGCCTCCTGGAGCGCTTTCATGCCAAGGTTTCCGCGGTCTTCGATCTCCATCTGAAAGCCGCCGGTCTGGCCCAGTCCGCGGATGGGAGGCGGTATGACGATAAATGCCTGCGCGTCTTCCAGGGAGGCGAGTTGGCCGTTGATGCTTCCCAGGATGACGTCCTGGCTGAGGGCCGAACCGCGCTTGCTCCAATCTTCGTAGGTGACGAAGGTGGAGGAAAAATTGGATTCGTTTGCGAAATCCAGAAAAGAGAATCCACCGATGGTGACCCAAGCCGAAACGCCGGGAGTGTTTTTGAGGATCTTATTTATGCGGTGCGCAACCGCGTCGTTTCGCTGCAAGGATGCGCCTTCCGGCAGGCGGCAGAGCAAAACGCCGAATCCCTGGTCTTCGGTTGGCAAAAAGCCGGTCGGACGCTGGATGAATTGCCAGACTGTCACGGAAATGATGAGGATGAACACGAACAGCATGAAGAAGGGGTTCTTGACCATCCCGCGAACCAGCGCCATGTAGATGTCTGTAACCCATTGGAAAAACTTGTTAAAGCCGCGATAGAACCAGTTGGGGCGTTTTTCCTGGTGAGGCCTCAGCCAGAAAGCGCACTGCACGGGTTTGAGGGTCAGGGCGTTGATGGCGCTGATTACCGCGGTGGCGGCGATAACCAGAGCGAATTGCCGAAAAATCTGCCCGGTTATGCCCGGGAAAAAGGCGGCGGGCAGGAAAACGGATATCAGGGCGAGCGTTATGCCGATGACCGGGCCGGTCAGTTCGCTCATGGCCTTGATGGTGGCCTCCCGCGGCGCCATTCCCTGCTCTATGTGGTAAGAGGAGCCTTCGACTATGACGATGGCGTCGTCGACCACGATGCCGATGGCCAGAATAAGCGCGAACAGAGTCATCAGGTTGATGCTGAACCCAAGCACGGCGATCGCTATGAAGGCGCCGATGATGGTGACCGGGACCGTTGTGGCGGGCACGAGCATGGCCCGGAAGTTTTGCAGAAAGAGCATCACGACGATCAGCACCAGGATGCCGGCTATGATAAGGGTTTCGTATACCTTGGAGATCGCCTCGCGCACGAATGTGGTGGTGTCATAGCGGATTTTGTACTGGAGCCCCGGCGGAAAGCTCTTGCTCATGTCGGCCATCGCTTTGTAGATGCTGTCGGCGACCGTGATGGCGTTGGCGTCCGGGAGGGCGAAGACCGGTACGAGGGCTGTCTGGAGACCGTTAAAATAGGCGAAATTGGCATAGCTCTGCTGACCGAGCTCCACCCGGGCTATGTCTTTGATGCGCACGATCTGCGGGGCCGGGACCACGGCGGATTTGACGATTATGTTTTCAAACTGGCCGGCGTCGGAAAGGCGGCCCAGCGTGTTGACCGTAAATTCCATCTGCTGGCCCTGGGGAACCGGCGGGGCCCCAAGGCGGCCCGTGGCGACCTGGACATTTTGTCCCTGGATGGCGGCGAGCACGTCGGTGGTGGTAAGGCCGTAGTACTGGAGCTTGTAGGGATCGAGCCACACCCGCATGCTGTAGGCCCCCGAGCCGAACACTCTGGTCTGGGCGACCCCCGGGGTCCTGGCAAGGGGATTGAGCAGGTTTATGCTGGCGTAGTTGGAAAGAAATATCGAGCTGTACCGGTTATCGGGCGAATAAAGGCTCACTACGAGCAGGATGTTTGGGGAAACTTTCTTTACCGTCACTCCCTGGTTGGTGGCGCCGTTGGGCAGCTGGGCAAGCGCGCCGTTAACCAGGTTCTGGACCAGGGCGATGGAAGTGTTGAGATCGGTTCCTACTTTGAAAGTGATGGTAAGGGAATAGGAACCGTCGCTGGAACTGACCGAAGACATGTAGGTGGCGTTTTCGACCCCGTTTACGGCCTGTTCGATCGGAACGCCGATAGTCTTTGCGACCACGTCGGCGCTTGCCCCCGGATAGCTGGCCGAAACCTGGATGGTGGGGGGGACGATATTGGGATACTGGGAAACGGGAAGAATGTAAAGGGCGACAAGGCCTATTACGATCGTAACGAAGGCTATGACGTTGGCGAAAATAGGTCTGTCAACAAAAAACTCTGAGATCATTTGGTTGTTCCCTTGCAGGTTCCTTTGGGCGAATCCTGGGCTAACACGGGATTTACTTTTCTGCCGGGGATCGCCATGAGCAAGCCTTTGGTAACGATCAACT
>JARLHP010000219.1 GCA_031292195.1 Syntrophobacteraceae bacterium | reverse complement strand
TTTGTTTAGTTCTGTGTTGTGCTGTGCCGTTCGCGCGTGGGGGTGGGGGGGGGGCCATAAATCCCAAAGGGGTGTTTTTTTGTGGGCGGGGCTACCCGCCGCTAGCGGCTGGGCGGGGGGGCACCCCGCTCCTACAAAGCAAGGCATCTCCCGGAAACGATTCTCGGACAGCCTCCTAGCCGGGCTCCAAGTTTCAAGGTCAATTTGTCCCACGCGAAGCCGCGAAGACAAGACTGTCTTGGAGCGCAAATCCAAGCCATGACCGCTCAGGTGAACCCCGATATGTTTAGCCCGGTGTATCTTTTATTTCTTTCTTCGCGCCTTCGCGTCTTCGCGTGAAACTGCTCTTGGTCTTGAGCCGAAATCCAAGAGTCTTCGCGTGAGCTTAACTCACCCGGAACGGCCAGCCCGCTCGACCTTGAACAGGCTTTCCGCATGGTAGGAGCTTCGCACGAAGGGGCCGCTCGCCACTTGCCAAGAGCCCATTTCCAGGGCAGCCCGCTTCCAGTCGTCGAACTCTTCGGGGGGGATGTAGCGTTCCACCGGGAGGTGCAGGGCGGAAGGCTGGAGGTACTGGCCAAGGGTGAGCATGGAGCAGCCCGCATTGGCCAGGTCTTCGAGCGTATGGCGGATCTCCGGCGCGGATTCTCCCAGTCCGAGCATGAGTCCGGATTTGACGGGAATCGAAGGCGCCGTTTTTTTTGACTCCGCCAAAAGAGCCAGCGAGCGCTCGTAGGAAGCTCCCGGCCGAACGGAACTGTAAAGACGGGATACGGTCTCGATGTTGTGGTTAAGAACATCCGGGCGGGCGGCAAGTACTGTTTGAAGCGCTTTAAAATCTCCCCTGAAATCGGGAATCAACACTTCGACCAGCGTATCGGGCTGTTTTTCCCTGATCGCTCTTATTGTCGCCGCAAAGATGCCGGCCCCGCCATCGGCAAGATCGTCCCGGGTAACGGAGGTTACCACCGCGTAGAGCAGTCCGAGGGACTTGGCGGCCTCGGCCACCCTGGCCGGTTCTTCCGGGTCGGGGGGCCCCGGGGGGTGGTGTCCCACGGCGCAAAAACCGCAGTTGCGGGTGCAATCAGGCCCCATTATGAGGAAAGCGGCGGTCCGGGCGGAAAAACATTCCCACTGGTTGGGGCAATGAGCTTCCTGGCACACCGTGTGGATCCCGACGTTTGCCAGCATCGATCTTACCTGCTCATACACCGGGCCGCTCGGCAGCCTGCGCCTGAGCCAGGCGGGCTTGGGAGCGACGCATCCCTTTTTTTCAATCGAGGCCATGGTGACTTTCCGGTAAGGGGTTGAAAAGAGCGGGGCTTTGGGACCTCAGTTCGGCGGGTTGGAGCTTCACGCCGAAGACCGTTTCGAATTCGCCCTTAAGACGCTCGCGCACTTCGGTAATGGGCAGCGGGCGCGAGAGTTCGCGCGCCAGGGACGTCATGGCGATTCCCTGCAGGCCGCATGGGTTGATCCAGGCAAACGGCTCCAGGGAGACATTCACGTTGAAGGCAAAGCCGTGAAAAGTTATCCCGGAGCGGATGGCCACCCCGATGCTGCCCAGCTTGGAATTTGCGACCCACACGCCATGGTTTGCGGGGTTTCGCGAAGCGTTGACGCCGCAGCCGGCCGCGGTGCGGATCATGACCTCTTCGAGCCTGTCCACGTAATCGACCACACCGAACCCGGCAGCGCGCAGGTCGATGATCGGATATCCCACCAACTGGCCGGGGCCGTGAAAGGTGATGTCTCCGCCGCGCTCCACCTGCAGAATCGAAATGGAGGATTGCGAAAGAAAACTTTCAGGGACCAAAAGGTTATCCCAGCCGCCCCGGCGGCCGACGGTAAACACCGGCGGATGCTCGAGCAGCAGCAGGATGTCGCTCGCAACGGCCCCCGATTTCCTGGCCGCAACCAGTTCGACCTGCATCTGCCTGGCATCCTGGTAGTTCAAAAGCGCAAACTCGGCGCAAAGACAGGTCTTTGGCCTGCTCCGGGCCTCCGCCGTCATGGGGCTGTCTTTGGTCTCGGGCAACATTATCGATCTCGTCTCTTTTCGTGTATTCGCTCCGTGCGAACTTCATTCGGAGCCGCCGAAGAACTTTAATGGTTATTCGAGAAGGTGGCAAGGTCCCCTGGCAGGGTGAGGGAACCATTAATAATTTTCGAATCGAGGGTTGGGTGGGCAAAAGCGAAGCGCTGCCCACCAACGATAGGTGGGCACAAAAGCTGTGCCCACCCTATGAAAATCAATGCAGCCTGCTTTTTACTCGGAACACGGGTGATCGGATCTCTCACCCGATACCTCACCCCTGCGCTCCCAATGTTTCTCAATCCTCATTCCGGGGCTTTTCTAAGCTCGAATCTTTTTACCTTCCCCGTGGCGGTCTTGGGCAGTTCGTCAATGAATACGATCCATCGAGGAAATTTATAATGGGCCAGCTGCTTTTTGACGTAACCCTTGAGTTCTTCTTCCATCGCGGCGTCTGGCGAATACCCGGGTTTTAGCACGATGAAAGCCTTGGGTTTTACGAGGTCGTCTTTGTCGGTGGCGCCCACGACGGCGCATTCAAAGACCGCCGGGTGTGCAATGAGACAGGCTTCGACCTCCACGGGCGAAACCCATATGCCTCCCACCTTGAGCATGTCGTTGGCGCGACCCACGTAGTAATAAAAGCCCTCTTCGTCCCTGTGGTACTTGTCGTCGGTGTTTATCCACTGGCCCAGAAAGGTCGATTTTGTCTTCTGGTGCTTGTTCCAGTAGCCCGCGCAGATGCTGTCGCCCTTTATCAGCAACGTGCCGATCTCGCCCACCGGAACTTCCTGGAAGTTCTCATCGACGATTTTGGCTTCATAGCCGGGGACGACTTTTCCCGAGCTTCCGGGTTTTATGGAGTCTGCGGAATTGGAGATAAAGATATGAGCGATTTCGGTCGAGCCGATCCCGTCGGCAATCTGGACATGGTGACGTTCCAACCAACGCCTGAGTATGTCGGCCGGAAGGGCCTCGCCGGCCGATACGCAAAGCCTTACGCTCTCCAGGCCCCCGCCCTCTGCCTGGAGCATCGCGGCATAGAGGGTGGGGACCCCGAAAAACAGGGTCGGCCTGTGACGATGAATGGTTTCATAGACAGAGGCGGGAGTGGGCCGCGCCGGCATATAGACGGCCGTAGCCCCCACGCTGAACGGGAAATAAAGCCCGTTGCCCAGTCCGTAGGCAAAAAACAGTTTGGCTGCCGAAAAGCATATATCGTTTTCGCGAACGCCCAAGACTTGCTTACCGTAAGTCTCGACGCAATAGACCATGTCGTGCTGCAGGTGAATGGCGCCCTTGGGCGCGCCCGTTGACCCGGAACTGTAGAGCCAGAAGCAGGAATCGTCGGGGCCGGTGGGGGCCGGCTCAAGTTCGCTGGAGCTATCTGCGGCGAATCGCTCGAAGCCCATGGCCCACTCCGGGGCCGGACCGTTTACCACGACAATATGTTCGAGAAATCGCAGCTCCTTTCGGACAGGGTCCAGGACATCGAGAAGCGCGGCATCCACAATCAGCACCCTGGCCCTGCTGTCGTTCAGGAAATACCGATAGTCTTTGGGCCGCATCAGGGTATTGAGGCAGATCGGCACAGCCCCGATCTTGATGGCCCCGAAGAATGCCTGGGGATAGACTTCGGTATCCAGAAGCAGCAGGGCCACCCGCTCCTCCATCCGGATGGACAGAGCTTTCAGGCTGTTGCCGATCCGGTTCATTCCGGCCTGCACCTGTCCATAGGTCAAAGACCGGTCCTCACACAAGATGGCGACTTTTTCGCCGCGGCCTTCCCGGACGTTACGATCCACAAAGTAATCGGCAGCGTTAAATTGTTCGGGAAGTCCCAGTTCGATTTCCATCCGCTTTTCTCCTCTCCAGTAATAGACAGTTCGCGCCGCTGGTGAACAGCTTTAGTTTCCTGATCCTGATCTGCGGGATATGAGTGTGGAACGGGTGCGACGATTTCAGCCCGGTGAACTCTCAAACTATTGAGAAGGCAAGGGAGTGCGAATTAGAAATGGAGCCGCGGCAAATCGTTTGGTCTGATATCAGCCCTTCTCAACAATGGAGAGATCTCACAGCCTGCTAACATATTGCGTGTTGTTGGAGCCGGTTACAATGCTCCTTATCAAGAGGTATATCCTAGCTTTCACAAAATGCAAGAATTAATGATGCAGCAATTGATCACTCTTTACAGGGTCAGCGCGAAATTATTCTCCCTTATCCTGGCCCATACGCGATCCGGATTGAGTTCCAGGATGTCACAGATCCAGAGGAAGCTGCCAACCTCCCCGCTCTTTGATTTGAACCAGGACTCGGCCCTGCGTTTGTCCCGGCGCATTTCTTTATCGTAGTACCATCCGCGCAGCCGTATCCCGTTGACCGCCACCTCGTAGCCGGCGCCCTTGCGATGATAATCCTCGATCGCCTGCAGTAAGACCGCACCCCAAAGCTCCAACTCTCCGGTGGTTTCTTCCCCGGGGGCCGCCGACTCGAAAGGATCGCTCGTAAGCCCTCCCGAAGGACGCGGGACCATTTGAAAACCCTCGGAGCTCCTGCCGCTTTTCCGAAGGGAAGAGAACTCCGATTGCCCGGTCCAGTTTTCACCGTTTGTTTCGATTCCAATTACAGCTTTCATGCCCCTGTCCTCCATGTTGGAATGACTCTTTTATAGAAAGGAGTGAGTGTCGTAGCCCCGGGCTATATAGCGAAAGATCGGCGGATGCAAACGGCAACCAGAAGCGGCAATAGAAGCGGCATTAGAAACGGCAATAGAAGCGGCAAAATGCAGCCGAAGGCCAAAAAATTCCAGGCACTGTCCGATTGTCATCCGGCCGAACCCCACTATTTGCTATCCCGTTTCCTGGTCTTCCCCAACAGAGTAGCCCGATTTTCATGGCCACCGTGTCGAATTGTGGTTTAGAATATAGGTTGACCTGGAGCGGTAAACGAAAGTGAGTACACGTCCTTTGGGCGATCGAAGCTGTCCGGGCTTATCGGATTTCCCCGGCGCACCGGCCGGGAGATACAAAAGGAAATCAAAATGAGCGGTGAGGAAAAAGCCGGGCGCAGGGGTAAGTGGCGACGGCTCGAAAAATATGTGTGTGCCGCGTGTTCCAGGGAACTGAGTTTTTGCTGGAGCTGTCCCTGCGGTTTTATGATTTGCTGGGAGTGCATGAGGGAAAATTATTGGGGTATGACCTGCAACGGAATACTGTGGACATGCCCTGACTGCGGGGCCATCCGCAGTTTCGGGAATGACTGATGGGTGCTTTCGAGCCCCGGCCGGTTTTCCTGCCTGCGGTTTCGACCCAGGCTTGGAATGAGGGAAGAAGGAGCTTATGAACGGAAAAAAAGTTGTGATAATCGGGGGCGTGGCGCTTGGTCCAAAAGCGGCCTGCCGGCTCAAAAGGCTCGAACCGGACGCCGAGGTGGTGATCGTCGATCAGGACGAATACGTTTCCTACGGAGGCTGCGGCATCCCGTATTTCATCTCGGGAGACGTGAACACCGTCCAGGATCTTATGAGCACCAGCTTCCACATGCTTCGGACCCCGCAGTTTTTTCAGGATGTAAAGGACGTCAAGGTCAGGGCCCGGACCAGGGCCGTCTCCATAGACCGGGAGAAAAGAAGTGTGCGGGTGCTCGATCTGGCCTCGGGAGCCGAGGAAGACCTGGCCTACGACCACCTGGTGATTGCCACCGGCAGCTCGCCCAATAAACTTCCGATTCCGGGCATAGACCTTCCGGGGGTGACCTCGGTCACCAATCTCCAGGCCGCTATGGCCGTAAAGGACAGGATTTCCAGCGGCAAGGTGGACCGGGCGGTTATCGTCGGTGCGGGGGCCATCGGCTGCGAAATGGCGGAGGCCCTGGGCGACCTGTGGGGGATCGAAACGCACCTGGTGGAGATCGCGGACCAGGTGCTGCCAGGAATTCTGGCCCCTTCGCTTGCCGCTATCGTCAAGAACCACCTGGAAGAAAAAGGGGTGCGGGTCCTCTTGGGCCGTCGGGTGGCCGAAATCAGGCAGGGTAAAGAAGAGGGCGGGTTCGAAGTCGAACTCAAACCCGATGAGACCATAGAGGCCCAACTGGTTATCACGGCCACGGGCGTGCGGCCAAACTGCGAGCTTGCTCGAAATGCGGGCCTGGTCATCGGGTCCTCGGGGGCCATAGTCGTAAACAGAATGCTTCAGACCTCCGACCCCCGGATCTATGCGGGTGGCGACTGCATCGAGATTGCTCACCTCATCACCGGCAAGTCTATCTTTTTCCCCCAGGGCTCGCTTGCCAACCGGCAGGGGCGGGTGATCGGGACCAATATCGCGGGAGGCGCCGCAAAATTCGAGGGGACGGTCGGCAGTTTTTCGATGAAGATTTTCGACCTGGGTGTGGCGTCTACGGGCATAACACCTCAAACGGCCCTCAAAAACGGTTTCGACGCCGAATCGGTGCTGGTTGTGCAAGCAGACAGGGCGCATTTCTATCCTACCCAGGACCTTATGTATTTCCAACTGACGGTTGACCGAAAAACTCGGCGCATCCTCGGCGCACAGGCGGTGGGCACAAACGGCGACGCCGTGGCCGGCAGAATAAACGCCATTGCCGCCGTTCTTCCCTTCAAGCCCACGGTCGAAGACATCTCCAACCTGGAGATAGCTTACTCGCCCCCGTTTGCGTCCGCACTCGATGTGGTCAACGCGGCCGGAAACACGGCGGAAAACATCCTGGACGGTTTGAACCGGCCGATGGAACCGGGCGAGTTCGAAAAGTGCTTTATCAGCGAGGAAAGTTCCGACTGCCTGTGCCTGGACGTAAGGAGCCCCTCCAATGCCGCCCCGTTCGTGGAGCGCTACGGGAGCCGGTGGCTCAACATTCCCCAGGAGACCCTGAGCAAAAGATTGGATGAGGTGCCCAGGGACAAGCGGCTTCTGCTGGTATGCAATTCGGGCGTGCGGTCCTACGAAGCGATGCGCCAGCTGGAAAGTGCGGGAATCAAGAATACGGTGAATGTCCAGGGCGGAGTGGCCGCGCTCAAAAAAACCGGGGCGTTTCCCAAACCGCCTGAAGGTGAGAACGGCGAAAGCCGTGACTAAGGGAGGTGCTCGTTTGCCGGAAGACCGAAAATCCCGGGTTGGTCTCGGCGGCGCCTGCCCCTGGGACGGCCCTCCCGTTGCGCTCCTTTGGACCCATTCGCTGGTGTGGGGGCTTCTTTGCATAGACGCCCTGTCCTCGCTAGGGATTCCCTTTCGGCTGCTTAGCGCCTCGGAGGTTTGCCAGGACCGGCTGGACGATTTCCGCATTTTGCTCGTTCCCGGCGGTTGGGCGGCCCACAAAGCTCATGCGCTGGGTGAAAAGGGCAGAGCCAAGATCGCCGGGTTTATCGACCAAGGCGGGTCTTATATCGGATTTTGCGGCGGCGCCGGGCTGGTTCTTTCCAGCCCGCCCGCCCTTTACCTTGTCCCCATTCGCAGAATGGTTCTTTCCGAACGTCTGCCCAGCGCCAGCGGCCGGGTTTATGTCTCCGGTACGCCTACCCATTCGGCTTTTAAAGACATTCCGGAAAAAATCCCCGTTTCCATCTGGTGGCCCTCTCAGTTCCTCGTTCCCCCCGACTCTGAAGTCTCCCGCCTGGCCTCCTACACCCGGATGCAGGCAGATGACTTCCAGGTAGCCGATATAAGAGTGTGCGACGCGGATGGGGCGGTGGGCTGGGGAGAACTGGAAAGAGCGTACGGAATCAATCTCGATCCGGCTCGGCTCGAAGGACAGCCGGCCATAATCGAAGCCCGCAGGGGAAAGGGCCGGCTGGTGCTTTCCTATGCCCATCTCGAGACCCCCGGCGACACTTGGGGTAACCGGCTTTTTTTCAACCTGCTCAAATACCTCGATCGCTCGAACTCCGACGGCGTCGCCCGCGGCGATACCGGGGGGGGGACTCTTCGGCCCTTCCCGGGGCGGGGCCAAGGCGGTTTGCTTCTCACCGATATGTTGGCCGGTGTCCCCGGGCATGGTGCAAACGGCGGGACTCCTCTGTCCGGGACAGGTAAGGCCAGGCAAGCCGTTTCGGACTTGATCGCCTTCGGAGAGGCCAACCTGCTGTGGAACTGGAGAAAACCGTGGCTGCTCAACTGGAGGCGGGGCATACGCGGCCTCGAGTATGGCTCTCTTTTCGTGTGCCTGGGCTGTATGGCGGCACTGGAAAAAAGATCGGGACGGGTGGAGAGCACGGAGGAACTGGAACAAATGACCCTGGAGTTCTGCGGGCTGGCCCGGCGGTTGCTTTTCGAGGAAAAAATCGCCTCGGGCCTGGGCGCGGTCAGCAAAATCGGAAAAGTAAACGATAAGGTCGATTCTTTGCGCGGTGCGCTCTTTGGCGGCAACATGAATCATGGCGGCTTGTGCGCGGCGCTGTTCGACCTTATCGACCGTATGCTTCTGGATGCGCTCAGGGAATCGGAATAAGGCCGCGGGACCATGTCGAACCACAGCCTTTCATGTTACAGGAGCGGCATTTTATACGAAGTTACGTTCAAGACGTGTCAAACAGATGGGTTTCACTGCGTTACACCCATCCTACAGCAACCCTCGGCGGCTGGCGGATGGGCTGTGGGTTGGGCTAAGCGCAGCGCAGCTCAACTAAAACTTTTGCCACCCCGGTTGATCCCATGCTCCCGCTCTTTTAAGATACAAGGATGGGTGGGGCGAAGCGCAACCCATCAGGCAAATCTTGAACGCAACCTGGTATTAAGCCCGGCGGGACAGACCCGTTTGGCGGGTCGCGCATGGGAGTCTGACATGGCAGAGATGGAACGAATTACCATTACCTTGCCAACCGACATGGCCGCAGTCGTCAAGAGCGCGGTCGAAGACGGCGATTATGCGTCTACAAGCGAAGTTATCCGCGCCGCCCTTCGTGACTGGAAAATGAAGCGCGCTTTGCAGCTCCAAGAGCTCGCCGCGCTTAAAGCCGATATTGACAAGGGACTTGCCGACGTTGCAAATGGGCGAGTCAAGGACTTCGACGCTACGATCATCATCAACCGAGGGAGGAAGTTATTAGCGTCCCGCTCATCCTCCGTTTAACCGACACGGCAGAAGCCGACTTTGCAGAAATATGGTCTTATGTCGCTTCCGAGGCTTCGGAAGCGATAGCGACGCGCTTGCTTTCAAAAATCGAAAACGCTTGCCGAATGTTGTTGGAGTTTCCATATTCGAGAATGGAAAGGGCAACTTCGTTGCGGAATCTTTCAAAAGCGATTAAAGCCATATAGCCGGATATAAGGCGATATACCGCCTTCATTCCCGGCAAAGCTTTTTCCTCGCGGCGGCTGTGTCAAAAAACAAGATTTCTATGAGGGTTGGGGTTGTAGAGCCTCGCTAACGGCTTTGGGGTTGCGGGCAATAACGACGAGGTAAGCCCGTGCTGCCGCGTCAGGCTCTTTGCGGCTTTGTTCCCAATCGCGCAACGTACCGAGCGGAATATGAAACCGCGTTGCAAACGCTTCTTGGCTAAGACCAAGCGCGCGGCGAATAACCGTAACCTGCGGCGTGCCCTTCATGCGCTTTTCGTTGTCAGGTGTGATAGGTTGTGCGTCGGGATCGCTCGACGCGGCGGCATGACGCTGCTCTTCCGTCATGGCATTGAAGCGGCCCCAGTCGTGCTTAGTAACCGTTTTCTTCGTGGTATCGGCGTTTTTCATAGGGTTCGGCTCCTCTGGCCGAGACAATTCGGATTCTTTCTCCTCGCGTGGTGTAGGCGACATACAACAGGCGGTTCTCTGCCGTGCCAATGATGGCATACCTGTCTTCGCCATACGGCACACGCTCATCGAGCCAATCGACGGCAAAGGTGTCTTTGAACACGTCCCGCGCCGCCTCAAAGCTGACGCCATGCGCGGCGTAATTCTCGGCGTCTTTGGTGTCGTCCCATTCGAAGGTTTCATCATTCAT
>JARLHP010000022.1 GCA_031292195.1 Syntrophobacteraceae bacterium | reverse complement strand
TGCCGCGACGTAAAGGCGAAGTTGTCTCTCATCCAGCAGTGGGGCCAGAAGTTTGAATCGTTTGGTTATCAATCCCTTCTCCATGCCATCAGTGTATCATGGCAGGGGATATTGTAAAGGTTATTTTGTGTCACTTCCTTATGCGGATCTCGACAAAATCCCCCTCCTTGCGGGTGCTGACCACGATCGTTCCCTTTTGCTTCGACCCGTCGCTCACCCTTTCCGCTATGGCATGAGCGGAGTTGATGATCAGGTTCAAAATGACCTGGTTGAACTCGCCCGGAATGCAACGCACGGAGGGCAGGTCAGAGTCGAAATCCGTGGATACGTCGGCCACATATTTCCATTCGTTTCTGGCCACGGTGATCGTGTTGGCAATCGCCCGGTTGATATCGATGCCCGTCTTCTCGTCGGTCCCGGGATGGGAGAATTCCTTCATCGAAAGCACTATCCTGGTGATGCGGTCGATTCCCTCCAGTGACTGGCGGATGGCGTCAGGGACTTCTTTGCGGATGAACTCGAAGTCCATCTCGTCCTGGGCCTCTGCGATGGTTTGGACGATGGCTTCCACGGGGTTGCCGACCCGCAGGCCGCCCAGCAGTTGATCGTAGAGAAGGTGGATTTTTTCGAGACTTTCGAACGCGCTGTCCAGAAAACGGGTGTTATCCCCGACGTACTGCGCGGGAGTGTTTATTTCATGAGCTATTCCCGCTGCAAGCTGCCCGATGGATTCCAGTTTCTGGGATTGGGTCAGTTGTCTTTCCATCAATTTGTACTCGGTTATATCCGTTCCCAGAATAATTAGCCCGGAACTCTCCGCGCCTCCTGCGCTCACCGGATTGAAAATAAGATCCAGTATTCCGTCCACACCGTTGCTGCGGGTGAAACTAACTTCGTTCAAACGCTTGGAAAGATGTTCCGCGGCGCATAGACGAATTATTTCGTTCACCTTTTCGGCTTCCCAGGCTATCGGGCATTCGAAAATGGACCGCCCGAGCGCGTCCGGGGCATTTATGCGCAGGATGTTTTCGGCCAGGGTATTCCACCTCTTGATGGTCCCCTCGGTTGCAATTTCGATCAGAATGCAGGGTATGGAGTACAAGAAGGCTTCGATCTCCCGGTGCGCGGTGGAGAGTTCGGCCTGCATCTGGCGGCGTTCGGCAATCTCCATGGTCAACCGTTCATTAACCTTTGTCATCTCCACCAGGGAGAGTTTGATTTTTTTGTTGGCCTCTTTTAGCTCCATGAAAATTTTGTGTTCCTGGTTCAACCTGACAATTTTGGCCTGCAGTTCCGGAAATGAGACCGGTTTTGCGATAAAATCAACCGCACCGGCATTTATGACATCGCTGTAAGAGTAATCGCCAAGGAAGCCCGACATTATCATGGTATCCACGGAAGGAAACCTGGCACGGATTTCCCGGATGAGTTCGAGCCCATCCATGTCGGACATGCGTATATCGGAGATCACCAGGTCGAAATGATTACCTTCAAGTATCTCCAGCGCCTCGACCGGACTGGTGGCCGATTGGCAGTAACAGCCGATCTTTTGAAGAAAACTGCTCATGATTATGCCGATCGCTTCTTCATCATCGACGACCAGAATTTTCCTGATTGCTCCGCTTCTCATGACCTCTTCTTTCGATCCAGCACTTTTCGCACCGCTACCGCCAGTTTTTTGAGGGTTACGGGTTTTAGAAGAAACTCCGCTATTCCCATCTCCCCGGCCCTTTCCGCATCGATTTTTTCGCTGTAGCCGGTCATGAGTATTACGGGAACCTCGGGGCGCGCCGCGCAAATCTCGCGGGCCAGGTCCACCCCGGTGAAATGAGGCATGGTCATATCGGTGATAACGAGGTCAAAGACTTTATCCTCGGGTTGATGCCGAAAGGCCTCCAGCGCTTCCAGCCCGTTTGTTCGAAAAACGGCCTGGTATCCAAGCTCGGTTAGCATTTGCCGGGTCATCTCGGCCAACACCGGTTCGTCGTCGACCACCAGAATCCGCTCCGGCCCACAGGGCAAAGAGAAGCGTCCTGCATTTTCCAGGGGAGCGCAGTCGGTTTTTATAACAGGGAAAAGCACGGTGAAGGAAGTACCCTTTCCGGGCGTACTCGCCACACTGATGGCGCCCTCGTGGCTTTTCACCACCCCGTGCACTACGGACAGCCCCAGCCCGGTCCCTTTGCCCTGCTCTTTGGTAGTAAAGAAAGGGTCGAAAATGGAATCAATTATGGATGGATCGATGCCCTGTCCGCTGTCCCTGACCGTGAGTTCAACGTATTGGCCGGGCTGCAGGCCTTTGCGGGACGCCCATGCTCCCGGGCCCGACTCGATATCCGCCAGCGCCACCTCCAGGACCCCGCCTTGGTCCTGCATGGCATGCGCGGCGTTGGTGCACAGATTCATCAGCACCTGGTGCATCTGGGTCGGATCGGCAAGAATGGTGGCATTGCTTGTCACATTGGTCTTTATCTCGATGGTCGAGGGCAAAGAGGGGCGCAAAATGCGCATGGCCTCTTTGACAATAGTCCCCAGTTGAAGCGGCAGCTTTTGCTGTTCGGACCTGCGGCTGAACGCAAGGATCTGCTTTACCAGTTCCTTTGCGCGGTAGGTTGCTTTGAGTACTTCGTCCAGTTTGGGACGTGCCGGTTTTCCCGAGTCCGAGTCGTACATCGCCAGTTGAGTATAACCCATGATGATGCCAAGGATGTTGTTGAAGTCATGGGCAATGCCGCCCGCGAGCGTGCCGAGCGCTTCCATCTTTTGAGACTGGCGAAGCTGATTTTCCAGTTGCACTTCTCGGGTGACGTCCCTGTGGATGGAGATATAATTGCGGATAGACCCGGAGTCGTCGCGAATCGCCGAGGCCGTGACCTCGGCATCGTAGGGCGCGCCGTTTTTCTTCCTGTTGGTGATGCGTCCGGACCACGTTTCACCTCTTGTAAGAGTCTCCCGCACATTCCTGTAAAAGCTCTCATCGTGCCTGTCGCTTTTGAGGACACCTGTGTGCATTCCAATAATCTCATCTCCGGAGTACCCGGTGAGACGTTCGAATGCCGGATTGGCATATTGGATATGCCACCTGGCGTCAGTGACGATTATGCCTTCGGCAACCTGCTCGATGGCTTTCGCCAGGAGGGCGTGCTCTTCTTCCGCCCTTTTTCGCTGCGTCATATCGCGAATTACCCCGTCGACGCCCAGGACGTTGCCTTCCCTGTCTTTTCGGAAACTGCTCGAAACCGATACGTCAACCCTCGAACCTTCCCTGTCGCGTATGGCCACTTCAAAGTCGCGGACCGCGCCGTGGCGCCGGATAAGTTCAACCATCCCGGCGCGTTGCCGCGGATACAACCAAAAGTCCTCTATATTCCTGCCAAGGAGTTCCTCGGGGGGGCTTCCAACGAGCTTGGAGGCCGAGGGGCTGACCATGGTGATCAGGCCGTCTTTGTCGGTGCGGTAGAATACGTCCTGCATGTTTTCCACCACGCTGCGGTAAAGTTGCTCACTTTCCCTCAGCATTTCCTCGGATTCTCTCAAAGCGTTTTCAATCCGCTTACCTTCGGTAATGTCGATGGCAACGCCCAGCACGGCCTCGACATTTCCCCTGTTGGTGTGAAACGGCACCTTGGTGGTCTGAAAATAATACGAGTTCCCTCGGGGATCGGTCCACGGTTCTTCCGGAATGAAAAGAATTTTTCCGCTTCTCATCACCTCGCGGTCATCCCGCAACATCCGCTCCACCTCGGTTTTGTGCGGATATAAATCGGCGTGATTTTTCCCCGTGATGGCCTCGACCGTGGTGTTGTATTGTGCGGCGACGGCCTGGTTTACCAGCAGATATTTCCCCTCCCGGTCCCGTACGAAAATCATGTGGGGTACCAGGTCGATTATCTGGCGCAGTGTGGCCTCGTTGTTTTCCAACATCCTCTCTGCGTTTTTCCGCTCGGTTATATCCAGCATGACTCCAACCAGGCCTGCTGTTTTCCCCGAATAGTCGGAAAATGCGTACTTGGTGAACAAGACGTCATGGAGGTTGCCGTCCGCGTGCCGGAATAACGCCTCGTAATGACTTACCCCCGGCTCTTTGAGCAAATCCAGATCGGCCTTGTGATATATTTCGGCAAGCTCCCGGGGGGCGATATCAAAAACCGTCCTGCCTATGATTTCATGGGCGGGCCTGCCGATGCAGGTTTGGAAGGCGGAGTTGCAGCCAAGATAAATCCCGTTGATATCTTTATAGAAAAGGGGGCAGGGGATGGAGTCCGTAATCGTCTGCAGGAGCTTGAGCTGCTCTTCGCAGGCCTTTCTTTTCCGCTTCCGCACGATCCTCACGGTGGGGACCAAAAGTCCCGCCGCAATCAGGGCCGACAACAGAGCGGAGAGCATGGCGGCGTGCAGGGCCGCGGGAACCCCCACGGTAAATGGAGATTTCCAGGTAAATTCGGCAAAGGGAATCATGGCGCCGAGCAGGGTCACCATCAAGACGGCCAGGCAGACCTGGCCCGCGGTTCCTCGATGGATAATTATCTTCCTCTTCACGTCTTCTCCCACATCGGCAGGTGAGTTGTACACCGGGTGGGCAGGACCGCCCCCGGCCGGCTACACAAACCTGCAAATTTCGCAAAAATCCAGTATCTTGGAGATCTCTCTGGCTTTACTGATAAATGAGATCCCTGTCTCCGTGGCGCCGTTTGCCTGCTTTATCTTTGCCACCACAGCCTCGAGCCTTTCCACGTGGATTTCGTTTGGAAGGTCGAATGTCAATACGATGCCGCTTCCCTTGGCCATGCGCACCCGTTGATTGAAGGTCAGGCGGCATCCGCCTCGGCTGATATCGTTCATGCTGGCCCAAACCGGTTCACCGTTGCCCAGGGAAACCCTTGTTTCGATGTCCACCTTGATCCTGGTGTGCTCCCTTATCCGGCGGATCTCCACTTCCCGGGGATATTCTATGCAGACCAAATCGCCCATCAACCGGTTTCTATACCTGCTGTAAAATATGTAGAGGTAATCGTCACAAAGGCAGGAACACAAAAGAGTCTCGTCGAGGACTGCGGAAACCCGCTCGTTTATCTTTACGGCCGGTTCGGTAATCAGGATGTATCGGCCGTGGACGGCTCCCACAACCTTGCACGTGGCGATGCGTGTGGGTGCGGCCGGAGATCTCACCACCATGGTATCTTCTATTCGGAAGGGAAGTTTGATCCTTTCGGGCTCGTCCGGATAAGCGTTCCGTGCGGGCGGTTGACCGGCTTTGGAAACATTTGTCAATGCCATTTCTTTGTTCACTCCATCAGGCTGCCATTGTCATGGGGCGGACGTGTTTTCCCGCGTCCCCGGGATACTCGCCCGGATAAAACGTTAAATCGGTAAAAATCCGGGAGGTCTTGAACGCTTTTAAGAATACAACCGATGGCTTTCATAAAAAAGCTCTTTAGTTGTGGTGGAAGAACGCCCGGCTTGACTAATTTGGGCAACTCCTTTATCTGAAGGAGGAGATTTTCTCCTTGTTTAAAAATGGCGCCAGGGTTGTTACCGGTAAGGAGCGTTGAATCAGGGGCTGAGCTTGCCCTTGGTTGGGTTTCGATATTTTTGAGGTTAACACGAATCAGCACGAAAGAAGCGATACGGAGGTGAAACGATGATCCCTATTGGACCGCTCATGAGAGAGCACCGGCTGATCGAGCACATGATCTCCCTTATGAAGGCCGAGGTGTCGACTATCGCGGCGGACCGGCAGGCGGATCCGGCTTTCCTGGAAACCGTGATCGATTTTTTCAGGACCTACGGGGACCGGTGTCACCACGGAAAAGAGGAAGAGATCCTGTTTGCGCAATTGCAAGGCAAACAGCTCAGCGCAGCCCATGAGGCAATCGTAAGCGAACTGATCGAAGAACACAGGATCGCGCGGCAGACCACCCGCGAGTTGCTCGTGGCAAACGAGCGGTATAAAGGCGGCTCTCTTGCGGCCCTGGACGATATTGGCAGAATTTTGAACTTCCTGGTGGCTTTTTACCCGGCGCACATCGCCAAAGAGGATAAAGAATTTTTTTACCCGTGTATGGAGTATTTCACAAAAGAAGAACTTGCCTCCATGCTGAAAGAGTTTTGGGAATTCGACCGGAAGCTGATCCACGAAAAATATGGCCGTACGGTGACCGAACTGGAAGAAACCCGGGCCACCGGACCCGATGCGCCTCCGCCGTTCAGGGATGTTTAAATAGAGATAAAAAGGAGCCTCTTGCAAAAGTCGACTTTGGGTGAATTTGTCCAATAATCATAATTCCGGCAAACTCTCATGGTATTCTGCCCTGAAGGGGCGGAATTCCATAGCCCGGGCATCGCCCCGGGACCTGGACAGACCCTGTGGGTCCAAGCCCTGAAGGGGCGCAATAATCGAGTTTTGGACACTTTTGCAAGAGGCTCAAAGATCAAAAGATAAAAGATCAAAAGAGCGGGGGAGCGTCACGTCTCCCCCGCGCCCCCGGGATTCGACCCCTGGTCGAGCCGGAGCTGCGAAGCTTGGGCGGTATCCGATTTTGATCCGCTCTATTAAGAGCGGAATGATTATGTTCTTCGAAACGTTACGGGAATCGTAAAGGCTGTGGCAGAAAATATCCGAAGGGTCGAAAAGAACCTCGAACCCTTTCATCGGAAGGACCCGGTCGTCATATGAAAAAAATGGCCATAGGAATCGATCTGGGAGGCACCAAGATTGCCCTGGGCAGGGTCGATGAAGAGGGGGCCCTGCTGGAGCTGGTCCACTCTGCGACCGAAACCGGGGGCGGCTATGGGGCCGTGGTCGGCCAGGTGGTGGAAGGGGTGGGCAAGCTCTGCGCCGGGCCCGCGCCTCGGGTGGTCGGGATCGGGATCGGGGTGGCCGGGCAGGTTGACCCGGAGAACGGGGCGGTCATATTCGGACCGAATCTGGACTGGCATGACGTGCCGTTGCGTGAGGATATCGAGAAGGCATGCGGTCTTCCCGTGGTGGTTACAAACGATGTGCGGGCGGCCACGTGGGGCGAATGGCTTTTCGGCGCCGGCCGGGGAGTCAAGGACCTCGTATGCGTCTTTGTGGGGACCGGCATTGGCGGGGGCATCGTTTGCGGGGGCAAACCGCTTGAAGGGTGCAGCAATACGGCCGGGGAGATTGGGCATATGACGGTGGAGCTTAACGGTCCTCTTTGCACTTGCGGCAACCGGGGTTGCATGGAGGCGGTGGCCGGCGGATGGGCCCTGGCGCGCAGCGCCGCGGAAAGTGTTGCCGCCGATCCGCTCCTGGGCCGCAAACTCCTGGAGATGGCGGGAGGAAGGGCGGACAAAATCACGGCGAAAATCGTGGTGGAGGCCTGCCACGGGGGCGACCCGCTGGCCGTGAGGTTGATCGATGCGGCCGTGGAGGCCCTTTCGGCCGGTGTGGCCGCCCTGGTCAACGTGGTCAACCCCTGCATGATAATCCTTGGCGGGGGGATTGTGGATGGGATGCCGGAGCTGGTCTCCCGGGTGGAAAGCGAGGTGCGGAAGCGCGCTCTTGCCGCTGCCACCGGTCGGCTCACCTTCGGGGCGGCAAAGCTTGGCAACCGGGCCGGAATTATCGGCGCCGCGGCGCTCGCCATGAAGAGCGGCGCAGAGCTGTGAGGCGATCTCATTTGTTGCGGATATCTTTGTAGAAGCGCGCCTTGCGCGCCATAAGGTGTGTGTAGATGAAAAAACTTCTTTCCGCGTCCATCCTTTCGGCCGATTTCGGGCGGCTGGCCGATGAGGTCGAAGCCGTCGAGGCGGCGGGAGCCGACTGGATACATGTCGATGTCATGGACGGCCATTTCGTCCCGAACATAACCATCGGCCCCTACATGGTGGAGGCCCTGAGGAAAGTGACCCGCCTTCCCCTCGATGTGCACCTGATGATAGAAGACCCCGGCCGCTACGTGGCGGATTTCGCCAAAGCCGGGGCGACGCTCATCGGGGTGCATGCCGAGGCCTGCGTGCACTTGCACCGGGTGATCCAGAACATTAGGGAACTGGGGGCCAGGCCCTGCGTGGCTCTAAATCCCGCCACCCCGCTGTGCCTGGTCGATGCGGTGCTCCCCGACGTGGACATGGTCCTGCTCATGACCGTAAATCCCGGGTTCGGCGGCCAGGCCTTCATACCCAACGTGCTGCCCAAAATCCGGGAATGCCGACGCAAAATTGACGATTCGGGGTTATCCGCGCTGCTGCAGGTAGATGGGGGAGTAAATCCCGCCACGGCGCGCGAGCTGGCCGATGCGGGCGTGGATGTCTTCGTGTCGGGTTCGGCGGTTTTTAACGGTGACTACCGGAAAAATATCGAAAATATCAAAGCGTCGATGGGGCGGTAGCAGGGAGCGGCAAGCAGGGGTGTGTTAAGAATGTTTTCTTCCTGCTTCTCGCTCGGGGCAAAACCTAAATCTTGACTTCCAGCTCCTCGATCATCAGGTCGGCATAAGTGATAATATAGTCTCTCTGCCTCGAATCGGCGTATCCGATGCAACTGCATCGCAGGTTATGGGGGCTGCGAACCAGCATTTCGAAAGCCGCCTGGGTTAGCGTAAGGCTTACGGCGAAGCGGAAAGGCTGGCATTGCTGGTGCTCCCTTTGGAGGTCTGTGTAGAGTTCCGGAGGAATTCTTACCCAGAAGATATCTCCAAATTCGGAAGGCTCGGCGTTTTTCTGCAGGAACCCGAGTACCTTGTCGTAGTCGTCATCTCTAAGTTGGTCTAGCACATACTGCTTCATCTTTTCGTCCTCACAGTCGTTGAGAAATGCGGACAAGATGCGGTCAAAAGATGTTAAAGTCAATAAGCATTTGACTTATCATCTTCCAGCTTTTATACGTGCCCCATGGCGGCGATGTCCCCTCTGAGACAATTCGTCCAAATTTTCGGCGAATTGACCATTGGTCGTGTTGACATGAGTGGCTGGAATGTCGAGTTTAACTTAACCGGACAAGTGTTCATGAAATCACGCGAGATCGATTTGGAGATGCGTAACGTGCTTCGGCATGTATTCGTCAATATGCCCTGGAACCACAGGGGAAATTTCATGGAGCTGGTCCTGGAAAACCGCCTGAATATCGAGTTGGGGTTTTCGGCTGCCGATCTGGAAAGCTGTTCGCCGGCCGAGGTGTACGGCGCGGTCGGGCGGGTGCGGGATAGAGGCGGCAAAATCACCTTCCACGGGCCATTCTGGGACTTGAATGTGGGAAGCGTCGATTCCGCAATCCGGGAGGTTGTCCGCTCGCGGTTCGAAAGACTTTTCCAGTTGGTTGAAACGGTGCTGCCGGAGCGGGTCGTTTTGCATACCGGGTTCGATCCCAGGCACCATCCCGGGCCTCGTGTCGAGTGGATGGAGAACGCACTGGCCACGCTGGCGCCATTTGTGCGCCGGGCGGAGGCAGCGGGTGTAACGCTGGCGCTTGAGAACGTCTTCGAGGATGGTCCGCGGTTGCATGTGGAACTGCTGGAGAGGATAAAGTCTACCCGGTTGGGCTTCTGCCTGGATCTGGGGCACCAGCACTCTTTTTCGCAAACCCCCCTGGACCAGTGGCTGGAGGCCACCTGGCCACACTTGAAAGAAATTCATCTTCATGATAACGATAGCACTTTTGATGCTCATCTGCCTGTAGGGGCCGGAACCATAGATTTCGATCTGCTGTTTGGCTTCTTGATCGAAAAGAGGGTTTCACCCCTTTTGACAGTCGAGCCTCATACGGTGGACCATCTCTACGAGACTTTGTCGGGATTGGCGCGGCTGGCTTCCTTCGATCATTTCCTCGGCCGGCGCGGGGAGAGAAACGAGGAGCAAGGAGCGGGGAACATATGAGGTTTCACAAGAGCGGGGCCGCCCCGTTCGGGAACGGGGTTTTATCCAGGACGAAACTTCAGAGAGCGCCTTACCTGGCGGACAGTGCGAACTGCCGTCCGATCTGCCCGCCGGCGCAGCCAGCCGGGCAGGTCGGGGCTTGGCCATCGGTCAGCGGCGACACGCCGCTCGGGAGAGCTGGACCACATCCTGGCTGCGGTGAGGAAAATGCACGAGAGTTGTTTTGATGGAGGCGCCGTGAGGGTCCTTACCCAGATAAGGATCGACGACCGGCGTGACAGGCAATCAAGTATTGAACGGAAAATTCGTTCGGTCCGTGAAAAGCTTTAACGGGACCGGACGGCTGGAGGATAAAGTGGCCCTCAAAGAATTGGCGGAGTACCTGGTAAAATCACTTGCCGATCATCCGGAAAAAGTGGAGCTTGAAGAGCGCGAAGAAGATGACACCGTGCTGCTCGAGCTTAAAATAGCTCCGGAGGACATCGGCAGGATTATAGGAAAGAGCGGATATACCATAAACGCGATACGCACCGTTTTGCAGACGGCGGCTTCGAGCCGCAGGAAAAGGGCCAGGCTGGAAGTTGTGGGGCAGGGCGAGGTGCCGCTGCCCGAAGAAAATACCGAGGCCGACACTGAGGCGGATTCATAATTTTGATGGCCTGATGACGATACAAAGGAGCCAAACTTATGTCTGAGACAGTCCGGGGACTTCCCGCACACGAATTACGAGCGCATTTCGAAGATGACCTGCTCTCATTTGAGACCACCGCCTCCCTGGAGGGCGAGGCGGGCAGGGTGGTGGGGCAGGAGCGCGCCATTGACGCCATCAAGTTTGGGATGGGGATGAAGACGTCGGGGTATAATATTTTCATCGCGGGACCTGCGAAGGCCGGACTCACATATACCGCCAGGACCTACATCGAAGAGCAGGCGGCCAAGGAAGAAACGCCTCCCGACTGGTGTTATGTCTATAATTTCAAGGAGCAGGACAAGCCCAGGTGTCTGAAGATTTCCGCCGGGCGCGGTAAAGCGCTCAAAAAGGACATGAATGATTTTATAGACACTCTTCAGGCCAAGATTCCGGAAGTTTTCGACAGCGACGATTACCGGGCCAAGGAAAGCGAGGTCCACCAGGCATTTGAAAAGCAGAGGCGAGACTTCATCGATGAACTCTCGCAGGAGGCCCGCGACCAGGGATTCATATTGCAGTTCTCACAGGTCGGCATGGTCATAATTCCCGCCAATAAGGAAGGCGAGCCCATGACCCAGGAGGACCTGCGACATCTTGGCGAGGAGGAGCGCCTGGAACTTCGCGGCAAAAGCGACGAACTCCACGAGCGGATGAAGGAAACCATCAAAAAGATTCGTGTGGTTGAAAACGAATTCAAAGAAAAGCACACCAAGCTCGATAACGAAATCGCTCTTTTCGTCGTCGGCCAGTTGATGGATTCCTACGAGGAGAAATACCACGACGATCAGCAGGTGCTCGATCACCTCAAAGAGGTCCAGGAGGATGTGCTCGAAAATATCGACGACTTCAAGAAAAAACCCGAAGCCCAGCAGCAGATGCCCGGCCAGCCCGGCGCCCCCTTCTCCGGCCCGCCCAAGGAGATGACCCTGCGCAAGTACGATGTGAATGTGCTGGTCGATAACTCCGAGACCAAGGGTGCTCCGGTGGTCATAGAATCTAACCCGGCATATCCCAACCTCTTCGGTTCCATAGAGCGGCAGGCTTGGTTCGGGGCTCTTTTTACCGACCATACCATGATTAAGCCGGGATCGCTGCACAAGGCAAACGGCGGCTACCTGGTGATGAAAGCCCTCGACCTGCTCAAGTGGTTCATATCCTACGAAGCCCTTAAAAGAGCGCTTCGCGACAAGGAAATCCGAATCGAGGACTTGGGCGAACTCTACGGGATTTTCAGCACCAGGACGATCCGTCCGGAGCCCATTCCGATAGATGTGAAAATCGTACTCACGGGCGACCCGCACATCTACCAGCTGCTCTTCAGCTACGACGACCGTTTCCAGAAGTTGTTCAAGGTGAAAGCCCACATGAGCGACCAGATGGACAAAAAGCCGGACAAGATCCTGGAATGCTCGAAGATGATCGGTCGCTACTGCAACGAGCACCAAATCAAGCACCTGGACAGGACCGGCGTGGCCCGTGTGCTTGAATACAGCGTCGAGCTGACCGAGGACAGGGACAAACTGAGTCTGGAGTTTGGAACGGTCGCCGATCTTCTCCGGGAAGCCAATTACTTCGCCGGCATCGAAGGAAGCGAGCTTGTCAGCAGAAGGCACGTCGATGAGGCCATACACAAGCGCATCTATCGGTCCAACCTGATCGAGGAACGCGTCAAAGAAATAATGGAAAAGGACATCATCTGGGTCGAGACCGAAGGCGAAAAAGTCGGGCAGGTTAACGGTCTGGCCGTGCTGATGGCCGGGGACCACGTCTTTGGCAAGCCCAACAGGATCACGGCCACCGTCTCGGTGGGACGCGAGGGGATGGTCTCGATCGACCGGGAGTCGAAAATGAGCGGCTCGACTCACACCAAGGGGCTGATGATCCTGAGCAGCCTTTTCAGGGGAAGGTTTGCCCACAACAAGCCCATAGCCTTCTCGGCTTCGGTGTGCTTCGAGCAAAGCTACGGAATGATCGACGGAGACTCCGCGTCGAGCACCGAGTATTACGTGCTGGTCAGCGCCATAAGCGAGACGCCGCTCAAGCAGGGCATCGCCGTGACCGGTTCGGTCAGCCAGAAGGGCGAGGTCCAGCCCATTGGAGGCGTCAATTACAAGATCAACGGCTTCTTTGACATCTGCAAGACCAAGGGTCTCAATGGCGAGCAGGGGGTCATGATTCCGCACAAAAACGTCAACAACCTCATGCTCGATCAGGAAGTGGTGGATGCGGTGGCCCAGGGCAAATTCCATATCTGGCCGGTGGCCACGGTGGAAGAAGGCCAGAAGATCCTCACCGGAGTCGAGGCGGGTGTGGTCGAGGCCGACGGGACTTATCCCCAGGGCACCATCTACCGGCGAGTTGACGACCGGTTGAAGGAAATCTCGGAAATAGTTCGAAAGTTCGGCAAGGAATCCGAAGACGGCGCCGGAAAAAAAGAAGAGGAAAACGGGGGCGGCTGCCCCAGTTGCGGCCATTGAGGCCGGCAGCCGGGGCGGCGTGGCGCCGCAGCCGGGATTGCCTCGCCCACCTTGCGGCCTGGTGACCTCCCGGGCAGGTTTACAACTGCTTTGATGCGATGAAGGGCGGCCTGATACGGCCGCCCTTTTTTTGGGGCTATGGCAAAGTCTCGAAAGCCCCGTCGGGTAGGTGGCGGTCGAGCGGTTGCCGGGTTTTTGTCCGTTGGGCGGATTGGGCCATGACACTTTTTTGAGATCTCGTGAAAGGAATATGCTGAGCATCCGCCGTATCAAGGCTACCGACACCCTTTTGCTTCCATTACGTTGAGAACGGCTTTTTTCTTTGCCAGCACCTTGGCCAATTCGGAGGCCAGTTCGTCCGCTTTGGGGCCACTCAGCCCTGTCAGGCATGCTAGACGGGCCAAATTCAGGCGGACCGGCATGAGGGCGGTCTCCAGTTCGTTTTCCTGTCTTGTCAAGGAGTCCAGTTTCTCCCCCAGGCTTGTGCAGGCGAGA
>JARLHP010000218.1 GCA_031292195.1 Syntrophobacteraceae bacterium | reverse complement strand
TCATCTGACAGACTTCCCGGCCCTTCCGGGCGACAATCGCCGACAGACGGTGATCATCATTTTTTTGCTCGCTTGTGTTTGTGACGGAATGTAATAGAATTAGAAGGTCCTCGTTGTATACGGGTCTTGTTGGGCTGCGCTACGCTTACCTACAGCCCAACCTACGGGTGGACAGGTATTCCATGACCAGTTATATAGCCAAATATACGAAGATACACTCCGGATATAGGGGACAAATTGTGGAATGGCCGGAGATTGTTACGGAGGGTTCGGACATCGAGGAGTGCGGAATCATGCTGCGCGATGCACTCCGGGAGATGGCGGCCGCATACGAGCAGCTTGGCAAAGAAA
This sequence comes from Syntrophobacteraceae bacterium, assembly GCA_031292195.1. GTDB lineage: Bacteria > Desulfobacterota > Syntrophobacteria > Syntrophobacterales > Syntrophobacteraceae > SbD1. The sequence goes on along the minus strand of JARLHP010000218.1, from coordinate 8,708 downwards.
TGGCGCCCGGCAATGCCCTCATCGAACAGATGTCCGTAGAGGCCCACAATGTCAATCAATCGGCGTGAGCTTGTCCGGCGCCTGGAATACATTGGAAGGCATAGGACAAACAGGACGCAAAGGACGAATGAAATGCGGGAAGGAGCGAACCGTCCCGGGGTAGCCCATGGGGCCGGGGATTGTGCTTACGAGTTCCACAGTGCCGACCCTGCCCCGCACCGGGTGGCGTGGGGCAGAGATAAATCGGCTCCCGCCTCTTTTTCAAGTCTGGAAGATTCCATCGCCCGGAAGGTTAGCGCCAAAGAATTGGCATGCCCTGGAGGCGCAAGCACACACTTTTCCCCCTTCAGCCCCACCCCCCTCTCCAATGTTGTAGACTTACGCGAGCAGGAAGGGGTTCGTGCGCCTGCGGCCGGCGGGCCGGTGGCGGGCTCGTCATGTGCGGCACAGCCGCCGCGATCCGGATCCCGCGGGGGTGCGGGGGGCTCAGGTCCCCGCTCTTTTGCCCCGGGCCTTAGCCCCGGCCTTTTTGTGTCACCCCCCTCGCCTGCGGCAACTCCATTATCAGCTTGGCATAAATATTGGATAACAGAGGGGCAAACCGGGAGAGTTTTCCGCAGAACCACCCGAACTCTTCAGCCAGGAGAAGCAGATGGACGCCAATAACGCCAGGAGTCTTCAACACCATATAGAGCAGGTCCGGGAGGGAAAAAGGCGTTTTGAAAACGCCTACCAGGCCGTTGCCAGAATGGTCCTGAACGAATCGGCCGCAACCGAAAAAGTGCTGGTGAACGGCAAGAGCACCTATGATTTCAAGATCTTTCGGACCCTGCCCAAGCACGTGATAGGAATGTATGACGAGATCAACAGCTTCGTTTCCTTCGTTAAGGACGCAGCCGAAGGGGGATCGTCGCGGGAGATGGCCTTCGTTCTGGTGGGGGAACCGGGCAACGGCAAAACATTCTTCGTGGACTATCTGTGCGCTCTTTACCGCAATTTCATCGCCCGGGAGGAAAACCGAAGATACACCTTCAATATCCAGAACCTGACGGAGCTTGGCAGCTACGGCAAGATAAGGTCGCTACAGTCTCAAACCTTCGAAGACCCCATGATCCTGGCCATGAATCTGTTCGAGTCCAGCGAGAGGAACAAACGGTTTCTTTGCGAATCGGCTGGTTTTTCCGACGAGCAGATCGAAAAACTCTATCTCAACTTCAGGCCGCTGGGGGCGTGCAGCGACTACATCGTTAACGAGATCCGGGATTACGCCAAAGGGGATGCGGAAAAGCTGATGAGCTTTTTCGAAGTGGTGCCCGTACCCTTGAGCGAAAGCATGGGATCGATGACCGGCAAATATTCGGCCAAGGACAAGATCACTTCCTCGGCGGTCGATCTTCTGGGGGATGAATCGATCCAGCGGCTGCTCCACATCTCCGACCAGAACAACCCCTACCGGTTCGATCTGAGAAGAGGGGCCCTTGCGCGGGTGGCGGGCGGGGGGATCCATTTCAGCGACGAGATATTCAAGAACAAAAAGGACCTGGTGCAGGTCTACCTGGGGGTCATTCAGAATCGCAACATTGAAATCGACGGGTTCCGCTGGCCCCTGGACACGCTTATCATCGCCACCAGCAACAACTCGGAGTTCAACCGGTTTCTGGCCGAAAAGGAAGAGGCGCCCATAGTGGACCGATGCCGGATCTGCTATGTGGCCCACAATACCGATTACCGGCTGCAGGAGCAGTTGACGCTCTATGCCATAGGCGGGGAGGCCAAAACCACCCTGACCAAGGAGAAGCTCCACCAGGATCCCAATCTGAACAGCGCCGCATCCGCGGCGGTGGTGCTGAGCAGGCTGCCAAGGTCGGAAAAGCTCACGCCCATCGAAACCATGAAGTTGTCCGCAGGCGAGGTGGCGGGGGAAAAAAGCATAAAGACGCTGGCGGAGGTGATCGACTCCTTAAACCATGAGCCGGACATCACCAAGAGGTTTGGCCAGAAGGGGCTGGGGCAGCGAAATCTGGGCCGGGCCGTCCAGTTGCTGATGGAGACCTCGGAGACCAACGAAGGGCAGTGCATGTTCGCCTACGACATCTTCAAGTCCATCGAACGGGTGATCCTGGATTACGTTTCGGAGGCCAACGAGCGCGCCAAGTTCCTGGACGATCTCAAAATCGCCAAAGGCCTCTACCGCGAACGGATAATGACCGAAATGTTCAACGCCTACATGGATGAGCCCCACGCCATCCGAAAGGACGTGATGAACTATGTGAACATGATCATCGGCATAGACGCCGAGGATCTGGGTCCCGACAGGATGTGGAAATACAAGAACCCGCAGACCGGGGAGCTGAAGGCGTTAAAGATCGACGAACGCTACATCCAGAGCGTCGAAGACCGGCTGGGGCTAAAGACCAGGGAGCAGATGGAGTCCTTCCGGACCTCGATCCGAAAGATCTACGGCCAGAAGCTGTCCACCGATCGCGAGTATGATTTCATGGACAACCTGGAGCTGGTCAAAGCGGTGACCGATGTTCGGCTAAAATCCGACATCGCCGGGGCGGGCAGCCTGATAGGGGCTCTGGCCAACCGCACCAACGAGGAAAACCAGAAGCTCTACGACCGGATTATAAACGCCATGCTGGAAAAGCTGGGATACTGCCGGACCTGCGCCCAGAAGACCGTGGAGTATTTTTGCACCAAGAGCGATGAGAACTAGAGACATGGTGCAAGGCCGATTGTGACGGGTGTGGCGGTCGCCGCGCGCAGTCCCGAGGTCTTGAGCCGAGGCGGTTTGGCGTGGGCAAGCAAACCCCGACACATCCCGGGGAAGGGTAAAGGAGGGGCCCCATGGAAGAACGGGAAATAGACTCCCCTGAAATGAAGACCGAAGAGGGCTCGCGGCGCGAAGCGCAAGGGAGCGATCCGGCGCTTGTGAGGCCGCGGGCGGAGGACAGGGCCTTCTGGCTGGGGGACATGGTGTTTTTACAAAACTCCGCGCCTTCCCTGGCCTCCCAGGTCCAGAGCCTACGCGCCATAGACGAACTGCTGGAGCGCGACAAGCAGCGGGAAGCGGACGGTTTTCCGCGAAAGATTCGGGTGGGAAGACTGGTCAAGCCCGGCCGGGGGGGCAAGGACAAAATCATCCTGGTGCCCACCACGGTGGAGGAAAAGTTTCTCCATGACATCAGAAGCGCGGAAAACGAAAAAGAGAGCACCTCGGGGGGAACGGGGGAAGGCGAGGAAGGGGAAGTGATCGGCGAGGAGCCGGCCGAGGGCGGTGCGCAGGGGGAAGGCCAGGGTTCGGGTCCGGGCGGCGGGGAGGGCGCCGACCACGAAATAGAATCGAGCGCCTACGATCTGGGGAAAGTGCTGGCCGAAAAGTTCGAATTGCCCAATCTGAAAAACAAGGGGACCAAGCGCTCGCTTACCCGCTACACCTATGATCTTACCGACAGGCACGACCGAAACGGGCAGTTGTTGGACAAAAAGGCGACACTGCGAAAAATCATCGAGACAAATATCGCTCTTGGCAATATAGGCGACAGCGGGGAACTCGACCCTCTGAGGTTTCTGGTTTCGCCGCAGGACGAAGTCTATCGCATTCTCTCCCGGGAAAAAGATTACGAATCGCAGGCCATGATTTTCTTTCTCCGGGACTATTCGGGTTCGATGGCCGGGGAGCCCACGGATGCGGTGGTCACCCAGCACGTGCTTATTTACAGCTGGCTTCTTTACCAGTATGAAAGGCAGGTGGAAACCAGGTTCATTCTGCATGACACCACCGCCAAAGAGGTGCCCGATTTCTACACCTACTACAACTCGACGGTTGCCGGGGGGACCAGGGTGGAGTCGGCCTACCGGCTGGTAAACGAGATGGTCGAAACGGGAAATCTGGCCCGGGACTACAATATCTACGTTTTTCACGGCACCGACGGAGACGACTGGGATCCGGAGGGGCAAAGCACGCTGCCCGAGATCCGAAAAACTCTGGGTTTCGCCAACAGGGTAGGCGTCACCATTGCGGGTTCGAACGGAGTCGGGTCTTCCATCGTGGAAAGATATCTGGGAGGCTCCGGGCTTCTGGAAGAATTTCCGGAGGCGATTCGCATGGATAACGTGGGCGAAGGCGCAACGGAAGTCCGGCTGATCGAGGGAATACGAAAACTGCTCTCCTGACGTGGGGCTGGGACAAATGGAACTTATCAATCAGCACACCAAAAAAATAATGGAAGGGTGCAAGGAACGGGCCCGTGATTTCGGACTGCGCTTCGAGGACGAAACGCTGGAATACATCGTCACCAATAAGGACCTGATCGAGCTATCCTCGAAACACATGATCCCCACCCTCTACGACTACTGGGTAAACGACATCGAGGTGCTCAAGGAGAAAGGACGCTACGAGCTCTATCCCAACAACCCCTACGAAACGGTGATCAATACGCGCCCGGCCATCTCCTTTTATAACGACAACAATCCCGACTGGCTGAACGTCATGATTTTCTACCACGTGCTGGGCCACATCGATTTTTTCCAAAACAACATGTTCTTTAAACACACCAGGGACGAAGATTTCGCCGGACGGGCGCTTTCCGACAAAAGATCGATCGCCATGCTGCGTTCCGAAAAGGGGCGATGGGTGGATTACGTGATCGAATTCAGCCGCAGCATAGACAACCTGGTGGGGTTCCATGGGGTGCTCTCCGAACTGAACCGGTCCCGGGAAACCAAACCTTCCGCCCGGCTCGACTTCTATTTCGACATTTTTCTGCAATCCATCCGAAAAGTGAACATTGTCGACTATCTCAAGGAGATCGACCGCTATAACGAAGCTATCCGCCAGTACGGCGAGATGGCCGAGCGGTTGTTTTTTTCGCAGGTGGCCAGGACCTATCCGGAATTTGAAGCCCTGTTCGAGCGGCACAAAAAACAGGGGGGCGGTCAAGCGCGGGACCTTCTGGAATTTTTGCTGCTCCATTCTCCTTTTCTGCAAAGGGAGGAAAACCGGTGGATGCAGTCGGTGATCGAAATAGTGCGCAAGACCTCGCTTTATTTTCAGCCCCAGATACGCACCAAAATCCTTAACGAAGGCTGGGCCAGCTACTGGCATGAGAAGCTTTTCCTCCAGGACGACCGGATCCGGGGAAACGAAGTGGGTTTTGCCCGGATAAACGCGCTGGTCACTTCCCTTCCCCGGGTGGGCATAAATCCCTATGCCCTGGGGATGCGGCTTTTCAGCCACATCGAAGAGATGGCCGATAAGGGCAGGCTGAGCTATGACTTTCAAAGGCTCCAGAACGCCGGGCAGCGGCGCGATTACGATAAAGCCACCGGTTCGGGACTGGGCCACATCTTCCGGGTGAGGGAAGATTACGACGATTTTCTGTTTATCAACAGCTTCGTGGACCAGCAATTCGTGGATCGGCACAAACTCTTCGTTGCGGGCGTAAGACTAAACGCCGACAAGGGCACCCGGGAGTACTACGTTCGGAGCCGGGAGGCGGGCCAGTACCGGCAAATGCTGCTGGACCAGCTCTATCATCCCCCGCATATAGAAATGGATAAATCCCGCAGCGAGGATAACTGTCTCTACCTCAACCACCTTTTCGAGGGAAAACCGCTGGTAAAGGAATTCATTTCCAACACCATGATTGGAATCGAATATCTGTGGGGCGGGCCGGTCAAACTGGAGACTTCGGAACCGATTGAAAAGGCCCGCGAATTTGACCCCCGGGAGTCGCATCCCCCTGCGGACATGGAACCCTCGCACCGAAGGGTGGTCTACACCATGAAAAACAGGCAGCTATCAAGGACACTTCTGTGAAGGAACCGGAAATGGAAAAGGCCCGACGCGCGGTTGCCGAACTATGCGCCAAAATACAGGAACGCGGGCGGCGCACGCCGTTCAGTTTTCCGGAATATCTCGCTCTGGCCGCGGAGTCTCCCGAACGCATCTTCCGCAATATCTTCCAGATGTTCTACGACATGATGCACAGCTACATAGACGTGGGAGTGGATGAATACCCGGAGGACCCGGAATCAATTAAGTACGTGCCCTACGATTGCAGCCGCCTGTTCGAACAGGGGACGGACCGGCCGTTTTTTGGCGACCGGCTTTTCGTAAACAGACTGCTGGGGCATATCTCCTCGTTCCGGCGGGGCATCAGGCAAAACAGAATCTATATCTTCGAGGGTCCGCACGGGAGCGGGAAGTCCACTTTTCTAAACAATGTGCTGATGAAATTCGAAAAATACGCCATGACCGAGGAAGGGGCGAGTTTCGAAACGGTCTGGCGGCTGGACAAAAAGCTGCTTGGAAACGGAACGGACCCGACGGCCAAATACCTGGTCGAGCAGTTGAAAAACATCGTGGACCGCTCCACCGGGGGCGCACAGGACTCGGGCGTCGACCCCGCGGCGGCCGCGGGCAAGGATTACCTGGAAATCGCATGCCCCAGCCATGACAGTCCCCTGCTACTCATTCCCCGAACATACCGCAGGGAATTTTTCGATGAATTGATCGATGACCAGGATTTTAAACACAAGCTGTTTTCCCACAAGCAATACGAATGGGTTTTCAAGGACAGCCCCTGCACCATCTGCCAGTCTTTGTACCACGCCCTGCTCGATATTTTGGACTCGTCGTGCAGAGTCTACGAAATGGTGTTTGCACGCAGGAACCTGTTCAACCGGAGGCTGGGGATGGGGATCAGCGTCTCCAACCCGGGCGACAGGGTGGACAAGATGCACACCGTAAACGACGACCGCATCCAGAATCACCTCAATGCCATACTGAGGGACAGCAACAGGGTGCGGTACCTGTATTCGCGGTATGCCAACACCAATAACGGCATTTACGCCCTGATGGATATCAAGGGCCATAATAAGGAACGTTTCGACAATTTACACGGAATCATAAGTGAAGGAGTCCATAAGGTCGACTGTATAGAAGAAAATGTCAATTCGCTTTTCCTGGCGCTCATGAACCCGGAAGACCGCGAGAACATATCCGACGCCCAGTCTTTTACCGATCGCATCACGTATGTAAAAGTACCCTACGTGCTGGATTTCAATACTGAAGTCAAAATCTACAAAAACATTTTCGGACACCAGATCCAGAAGTATTTTCTGCCCAGGGTCCTGGAAAACTTCGCCAAAATCATCATTTCCTCCCGGCTCAACCCGCAATCCATGGCCATGGCCGAGTGGATACCCGACCAGGGTCAATACCGCATTTATTGCGACCGCAATCTTTTACTGCTCAAAATGGATATATATTCCGGCATCATCCCTTCCTGGCTCTCGGAGGAGGACCGAAAAAATTTCACGGCCAAGCGGCGGCGAAGAATCATTGCGGATTCGGAGGCCGAAGGGGACAGAGGCTTTACGGGAAGAGATTCGATCAGGATATTCAACGAGTTTTACCAGGCTTACATGAAAAAAGACAAGCCTATCACCATGGCCATGTTGAATCTCTATTTCCGGAAGCACTGCTGCGCGGGCGGGCCCATTCCGGAAGATTTTATCGACGCTCTCAGCTCTCTTTACGACTACACGGTCCTGCAGGAGGTAAAGGAATCGATCTATTATTACAATGAAGACAACATTTCCCGGCAGATTCAAAACTACATCTTCGCGGTGAATTTCGAAATCGGCCAGACCCAGAAATGCCACTATACGAAGGACGAACTGACGATCAGCGAAGAACTGTTCGAAGCCATCGAGCGCAAAGTCCTGGGGCGTCGTGCGGACGCCTATAAACGAAAGGCCTTTCGCAAGGGGGTGCAAAACATCTATGCCTCCAAGACGCTCGCCCAGGAGATCCTCATCGAAGGAAAGCAGGTTTATCAAACCGATCTCTACCAATCGCTGCACGAGCGCTACATCCACAACCTGAAAGAAAACGTGCTCGACCCCTTCCTCAAAAACGACCAATTCAGAACCGCAGTGAGGGATTATGCAACGGAAGGCTTCAAGACCTACGACGCGCGGATACGGGAGGACGTGACACTGCTCATGCAAAACCTGGCCGCCCGGTACGGCTACACCGAAAACAGCGCAAAGGAATTGTGCCTGTACGTGATCGACAATGATCTGGCCAAAAAGTTCGCCGAGGAGTGAGGCGCGGGGGGCAAGGGGGGTGAGTTAAGAAATCCCAAGCTTTTTCCGCCTGTCTGAGCACCACTTGTTTGGAGGCCGTTTTGTGATTCTCGGCTGCGAAGGACGGCGAGATTTGATCCGGTAATACCTCACTCGGCCTTCACCGGAGCGCCACGGTTCGCGTTGCCGTGCGCAAATACATCTGCAACCAGCAAGAGCTTCACCGATTCAAGTCATTGCGTGAGGAATTTGTCGAATTCCCCGAAAAGACGGGGATTCAATAGGATCAGAGATATCTTGATTGATGGTTCTGATCTGCGACCCCTCACGGGGTCGTCGCCTTCTTTTTCGTTTCTTTCCGGGGGTATCGGCCATAAGGCCTCAACCCCCGGCTAATGGCTTTCATCCCTCCGGGATCACTATCGTCGCTCAAAAAGAGCAGCACCGATTCCAGTTGAGTCGCTTATCTCAACAACATTGAGTGCGCCGCAGGCGCACGAGAAGGAGGCTCGATATGAGCTGACCTATTGTGCATAAGTTGCACGGGAGATGAAGGTAGGCCCTTCGAAGTCGGCGTCCAGGCGCGGGCTTCAAACCATTCCAAGCTG
>JARLHP010000217.1 GCA_031292195.1 Syntrophobacteraceae bacterium | reverse complement strand
CCAAAAAAATAACTTGCCCGCACTTCTGGAGCAGATTTTGCCCGGCCGCCGTCTCCCGGCCGGGCAAAAAATAGTCCCCTCTGTGCCTCTGTGCCTCTGTGGTAGATGTTTATTTACCCCTCCCCGGGCAGGCCCGCACTTCTGGAGCAGATTTTGCCCGGCCGCCGTCTCCCGGCCGGGCAAAAAATAGTCCCCTCCGTGCCTCTGTGCCTCTGTGGTAGATGTTTATTTACCCCTCCCCGGGCAGGCCCGCACCTCTGGAGCAGATTTTGCCCGGCCGCCGTCTCCCGGTCGGGCAAAAAATAGTCCCCTCCGTGCCTCTGTGCCACTGTGGTAGATGTTTATTTATTTACCCCAGCTGGGTAAAAAAATCGTTCCCCTTGTCATCTACCAGGATGAAGGCCGGGAAATCCTCGACTTCGATCTTCCAGATCGCTTCCATGCCCAGTTCGGGATATTCGAGCACTTCCACCTTCCGGATGTTTTCCTGCGCCAGGATAGCCGCGGCCCCGCCTATCGAGCCCAGGTAGAATCCGCCGTGTTTGCGGCAGGCATCGGTCACCTGTTTGGAACGGTTGCCTTTGGCGATCATCACCAGGGATCCGCCCTGAGACTGGAACAAGTCCACGTAGGAATCCATGCGTCCAGCGGTCGTAGGTCCAAACGACCCCGAAGGCGCGCCCGCCGGGGTCTTTGCCGGGCCGGCGTAGTAGACCGGGTGGTCTTTTATATACGCGGGCAACCCTTCGCCCCGGTCGATGCGTTCCTTGAGTTTGGCATGCGCGATGTCTCTGGCCACCACTATGGTTCCGCTCAAAGAGACCTGAGTTTTGATAGGATGTTTGCTCAACTCGGCCAGGATCTCTTTCATCGGCCGGTTCAGATCGATTTTCACCACCCCGTGTTCGTGTTTGCCCCGATATTTGGCGGGGATGTATTTGCCGGGGTTCGCTTCCAGTTCCTCCAGCCAGATACCGTCCCGGTTGATTTTGGCCTTGAGGTTTCTATCCGCCGAACAGGAAACTCCCATCCCCACCGGGCAGGAGGCCCCGTGGCGCGGAAGCCGGATAATTCTAACGTCCAGGGCGAAATGCTTGCCCCCGAACTGGGCGCCAAATCCCGACTTGCTGGCCGCCTCCAGGACCTTTTGCTCCATCTCCAGGTCCCGGAAAGCCCGGCCGCCATCGTTTCCGGTGGTGGGCAGATGGTCCAGGTAACCGGTGCTGGCAAGCTTTACGGTCTTCAAACACGATTCGGCCGATGTTCCCCCCACAACGAATGCCACATGGTACGGCGGACATGCCGCCGTGCCCAGGGTCTTCATTTTCTCCACCAGGAATTTTTCGAGACTCGCCGGGTTCAAAAGCGCCTTGGTCTCCTGGTAGAGCATGTTCTTGTTGGCGGACCCCCCGCCTTTGGCCACGAACAAAAACTTGTATTCGGAGCCCTGGGTGGCATAGATGTCTATCTGGGCCGGAAGGTTGCAACCCGAGTTTTTCTCCTCGTACATGGTAAGCGGCACGGTCTGCGAGTAGCGCAGGTTTTCCTCGGTGTAGGTCTTGAAAACGCCCCGGGAGAGATATTCCTCGTCACTTGCCCCCGTCCAGACCTGCTGGCCTTTTTTGGCCACAATCGTCGCGGTCCCCGTGTCCTGGCAAAGCGGCAGGACGAACCCGGCGGCTATTTCCGCATTTCGAAGCAGCGCTACGGCAACCCCACGGTCATTGGGAGAGGATTCCGGATCCTCCAGGATGGCGACCCATTTTTCGATCTGTTTGGGCCGAAGCAGAAAGGACACAGCGCGCATTGCCCGATTGGCGAGCAATTCCAGCCCCGCCGGATCGACCTTCAGGATTTCCCGCCCCTCGAAATTGGCAACCGAAACATAATCTCCGGTCAGGCGAACGTATTGGGTATCGTCTTTTCCCACCGGAAACGGATCCTGGTAACTGAACTCCACCATTTTCAACTCCTTGCTCCGTCGACTCAGTAAAAAAGGTCATACTCGGGGATCTCGAAGAGTTCCCGCACAAACATTCCAACCGTATCGGGCAAATACCGTCCCCACAGCTTTATGGGAACCTCGGCAATCTCCGTCTTCGGGCTGAACCCCACCGCAAAAATATATTCGACCAGAAATTCCACGTTTGCCGGAATGTATCCCTTATAGGGTTTGAAGTCTCGCTGCGAGATCATTCTTTCTTCATGCAGACTGTTTCCCAGTTCGGATTCCACCAGCGCTTCCGGGGTGCTCAGGATCAACTCCATCCTGATTCGCTCCGCACCGTTTTCCAGGAAAGGCTCGAAGCCCTTCTTCAGTTCGGAGGCTGAAATTCCCCGATGGAGAAACTTTTCCCACACCCCGGAATCCCGGTATTTTCTGCAGACCGCTTCACGGTCCCATCCCACGTCGAGAATCAGGCTGGAGGCTTCGTAGTTTCCGTGAAAACTTTGCCGTTCGGCCACCTGGATTCGAGGATCTCTTGCCAGCGCGCCCTCGATCTCTTTGAGTTGTTCCTCGGAACCAAGGAGCTTTATCCCGCCCACGTCATTTATGATAATCGCCGAACGGTCCAACCGGAGGTCCCCCTGGCGGAAACTGGCTGCGATGCTTTCCTCGGCCTCGATAAATTCCCGCGCCATCTCCTCTCGCGGAGTAATGAGATGTTCGAGAACCACGCCGGACTTTTCAGCCCGGGCGCGCGCCATGCCGCGCGCCCGGTTTCGAACGGTTTGGAAAATCCAGTTGGCGATCCGCCGGTTGGCCTTTTCCGCGATCCTCTTGGGCCTTTTGATTCTGTAGGAGGCAATCAACCGGTCGTTTGGGTCCATGCAAAGGACCCCGCTGACCGGGGTTTGATAAAAGAAATACTCCGGATTTTGTCGATAGCGGCCGAGAAGAAATTCCATCCTGGGGCTGAAGTCGCCGGCGAGGCGGAAGAGCGCGTCCCTCAGTTCTCCCTTGGTGCGGATGCGCACATTTCGAACTCCGGCGCCCCAAAACCTTCCGGTGATCTCACCGAGGATTGCTCCCAGAGTCTCCCCCAGGACATAGCCGTCGCAGATAAATATCCTGGTGAGAAGCGGTGCGTCGCCCGCTTCGGGCCGCCCGCAAAGCCATCGCTCCACAATCCGGAGCAACTCTTCCCGGTGGATAAAGGACGTCAGGAACAACTTTCCCCACTTCTATTCCGAGGTTAATTGTGAAGTTTTTCATCATATCACGTTTCCAGCCAAAGTGGAATTTTTCGGTCCAAAGGGAGCTTTTGCCAGCCCACTGATGGAGCAAGCCTTGTAGAAACAAGTGAAAACCGCTATATTTCAGCGCCGCACAAGCTGCCGGCCCGCGAGTGGCCTCGCGGCTCCCTTATGTTAAACAGTTCGAATTTTTCCATGCGAGGACCTGATGGGCAGAGTAACGGTAACTTTCCAGCCGGAATCTATCGAGGCTGAGGCGCAAACCGGAGAGAAACTGATCGACGTCGCCAACCGGGCGGGCATAGACGTCAACAACCAATGCGGCGGCTTGGGCGTCTGCGGCAGATGCCGGGTGAGGGTCAAAAAAGGCAAGCTCAACCTCACCGACAAAGTCATCAGAAAGCTCAGCCGCAAAGAAATCGAACAGGGCTTTACCCTGGCCTGCCAGGCCGAGGTGCTCGAAGAAGACGTCGAGGTCTGGGTTCCGCCTGAATCGAGGACCGACATCCAGATTCAAATCTCCGACTATGTTATCGCCTCCGATGATCAGGCCCCTCTGATCAGCCCGGAATACGAACCGGCCCCCGTTATACGGCCTCTTTGCCAGAAATTTTTCCTGGAGTTGCCCGCGCCCTCCATCGAGGATTGCCTCTCGGATCTGGAGCGGGTTTATCGGGCAATCAGGAAGAAAATCCCCGAATATCCTTACATGCATGCCCATTATTCCTGCCTGTGGGGACTGCCCGGCCTTCTTCGGGCCAATGACTGGAACGTAACGGCTACGGTTCACCTTCGGGACGCCGACTGTCCCATGATTCGCAATATGGAGGGCGGCGACACCACCTCGACCAATATGGGTGTGGCTATAGACATTGGGACTACCACCCTGGTGGCCCAGTTGATCGATCTGCGCACCGGAACGGTCCTCGGCGCCCAGGCCAGCCACAACTCCCAGGCCCGCTACGGAGAAGACGTCGTATCCCGCATGATCGCGGCCTGCGGCCCAAACGGCCTGGCTCCCCTGACAGAGGCCGTTACATTCACCATAAATTCGCTGATTGACTCGCTGGTCAAAAAGAACAAGATCAAGCACAAAGATATCACTTCCATCGTGGCCGCCGGCAATACGGTCATGACCCATTTGCTTCTGGGCATCGAACCGTGCAACATCCGCCTCGATCCTTACATCCCGGCGGCCGCCCAGTTTCCGCAGTTCCAGGCCGACGAGGTGGGACTCAAAGCCAACCCCAAGGCCTTTGTGCACTGTGTGCCCTGTGTCAGCAGCTATGTGGGCGGCGACATCACGGCGGGCGTTTACGCCTGCGGGATGCACGATCACGAGGAAATCAGCGCCCTCATAGACGTTGGGACCAACGGGGAGATCGTTATCGGCAACAACGAGTGGCTGGTGTGCTGTTCGGCCTCCGCAGGCCCCGCCTTCGAGGGCGCGGGGATAAAGTGCGGCACCAAGGCCATCCTGGGGGCGATTGAAAAGATCTCCATCGAAGGCGACCTGGTCCACTACGAAACCATCGGCCACCAGAAGCCCATAGGGGTTTGCGGCTCGGCCATAATCGACGGCATTGCCGAGCTTCTTGCCTCCGGGATCATCGACCAGAGTGGAAAGTTCATCCATCTGGACCACCCGTTGGTGCGCGTGGTCGACGACGTCCCCGAACTGATCGTGGCCCCCTCCGAGCATTCGGCGTCCGGGGAGCCCATCGTAATAACCGAAGACGACATCAGCAATCTCATAAAGACCAAAGGGGCGGTGCTGGCCGCGGTGCGGGTCCTTTTAAAGACCCTCCAGATGGACTTCATGGACCTTGAAAAGCTCTATGTGGCAGGGGGATTCGGCGCGCACCTGGACATCGAAAAGGCCATCTTTATCGGGCTTCTGCCCGATATACCCAAGGAACGGATCCGTTTTGTCGGAAACAGCTCCCTTGCCGGCGCCAGGATGGCCCTTATGTCCGCCCGGGCCTTTCACCGCATGGAAGAAATCGCAAACCGCATGACCTATATAGAGCTGAGCGTGCATCCCGACTTCATGAACGAGTTCATCGCCGCACTCTTTCTACCCCACACCGATGTGGAACTCTTTCCTTCGGTCACCGGGAAATTGAATAAGAGCCGGTGAATCGGTGAATGGGTGAATCGGAAAAACCAAACGGAACCGGGGAGGCTTCGTGAGCTTTCTATTGTTGCTGGCTGCATTGTTGCTTCTTGTCGCTATCTGGGCGGCGCTGGTCACCTATTCATTTTTCTGGTATGAAAACGGGTGGAAAGCCCGAAGCTCACCCGAAGGCCGGGGACTGAGCGCGATGGTTTTGCGTGGCATGCTGTCCTCATTTGCAAGCGTCGCCTTCATAATCCTGACCTACCCTCTGGGCTGCCTACGAGGGCCTGAAAAGTTGCCGGCCTCCGGGCCCGTTATAATCCTTACCCACGGCCT
>JARLHP010000216.1 GCA_031292195.1 Syntrophobacteraceae bacterium | reverse complement strand
TGACCCCCTTTTCCGACCGCATAGCCCTGCTGGAAGGTGGCAATGAAGGGCACCTGGCTAAGATCTGCCCCGGCCGCAAAAACATAGGGCTTTCCGGTCAGCATCAACCCCTTCACACCTTCTTCGGCCTTCACCCGGTCAATGGCCTTGCTGAGGGAAACCATGGCGCCCTCGCTGAAGGTGTTCGGTTTCTTGTAGTCCTGACCGTTATCCATCGTCAGGATCGCTATCTTTCCTACCGGTGACTCGTAGAACTGCGTATGAAAAATGGTAATCGGTTCGGCCATTATAAACTCCGTGATTCGTGACTAGTGATTCGTGACTCGTGACTCGTGATTGGTCACTGGGAAATAGCTTGTGGTCGCTAATCGTCATTGTTCACTGTTCACCGCTTAAGGTTCTCCCAAATGGCGGTTGCGCCCTGCCCGAGACCCACGCACATGGTGGTCATGGCGTAGCGTACGTCGGGACGCTCGGCCAGCTCGTTTAGGAGATGAATGACCAGCCGGGGGCCGGAGGCCGCAAGAGGATGGCCGAAGGCGATCGCCCCGCCAAGCGGGTTTAACCGTGGGTCATCGGGGAATTTCAACCCGAATTCCTTCATGAATATGATGGCCTGAACCGCAAAAGCCTCGTTCATTTCTATAAGTCCGATGTCGTCAATGCTCAGGCCGCTCCTCTCCAGGGCTTTTTTAGTGGCCGGGATAGGCCCGTAGCCCATTATTTCGGGCTTGACCCCGGCATAGGCATAGCCCTTGAGGCGCAAACGGCCCTCCACCCCCAGTTCGGCCGCCTTGTCCGCGCTCATCAGCAGGAGCGCCGAGGCGCCGTCGTTTAGCCCGGAGGAGTTGCCGGGGGTAACGTTTCCCTGGATGCGAAAAGGCGTTTTGAGGCCCGCCAGCCCTTCCATGGTCGTTTCGGGTCGGGGCTGCTGGTCCCGGTCGGCCACCACCCACCCCTCCTTGCTGTACACCGTCATGGGGACTATCATTTTTTGAATCTTTCCCTCCGCATAGGCCCTGGCGGTCTTTTTCTGGCAATAGAGGGAATATTCGTCGGCCATCTCTTTGGTGATCTCGGGAAACATGTCGTGCAGGTTCTCGGCCGTTTTGCCCATCACCAGGGCGTCTTCGGATACCAGCCGGTCGGTGAGAAACCGCGGATTGGGAACCGCCGTGGCCCCCATGGGATGGTGGCCCATGTGCTCGACACCCCCCGCGATGGCGATGTCGCAGGCCCCCAGGGCGACTTCGGAGGCCGCGGCGGTCACCGCGGTAAGCCCTCCCGCGCACATCCTGTCCACCGAAAACCCGGAGCAGCTGTCGGACAAACCAGCCAGCAACGCGCTGGTACGTCCCAGGGTGAGCCCCTGGTCGCCTTCCTGGGTCGTTGCCCCCCAGACGTTTTCCTCCACCATTTCGGGGGCAACCTTCGGATTGCGGCGCATCAGCTCCCGAATCACCCTCACCGCCATATCGTCGGCCCGCGTATTCCAGAAAATGCCTTTTTCTCCGGCCTTTCCGAAAGCGGTCCTGATTCCATCCACCACCACAACGTCTCTGGCTTTCATCGGCCTGTTCTCCTTCTTTAATGGTCTAGTCCGCTGCAAATCCCAGCTCGGGCATTTCGAGGGCGGCTTTGTCGCCGTTCATTATTCCCCTGGCCTTTCCGGAGGCCTCGGTCAGGACCTGGTTGATGAAAAAACGGGCCGAGGCGATTTTGCCGAAATAGAATGCGGCGCCGCGGTTTTCATTGAGGAGCTTGCCGCGGGCGGCTTCATCGTGAGCGGACTGCTCGGCGTAGATCTCCTCCAACCTCTTACTGGCTATGCCTGCCTGCCAGAGGAGCAAAAATCCGATCACCACGTCGCCAAAAAGGTCCAGGTACGGTTTGGCGTAGAGGACCGGAACGTTGAAATCCTCGGTGATGCTCTTCAGCGCAAAAAATTTCGTGACCTGAATGAGGCTTTCCTGCGCTTCATCGTAAATTTTGAAAAGTTCGTGCAGGCTGTAATCCTCCCGCCAGGGCGCCAGAACCTTACCAACAGCCTTCATACCGTTTTTCATCAGCAGCCCCTGCTTGTAAGCGAGCTTTCGCCCCACCAGGTCCAGGGCCTGAATCCCGTTGGTTCCCTCGTAGAGCGAGGCAATCTTACAGTCCCTCATGAACTGCTCGACCGGGTATTCATGGATGAATCCGTAACCGCCGTAGACCTGGATGGCCGTCTCGCACACCCGGAAGCCCAAATCGCTTCCAACCGATTTGCAAATCGGAATCAACAGGTCAACATATCCCTGAAAAAGTTCCTTTTCCTCTTCGTTTTCGGCGATCCGCACCCGGTCGATGCAGTAAGCGGTGAGGTAGAGCATGGCGCGCATACCCTCGGTGCTGCTCTTCATGGACAAGAGCATGCGCCTTACGTCCGGATGTTGAATGATGGGCACCCTGGGCGCATCGCCGTCTTTCATATTCTCGATGGCAGAGCCCTGGACGCGCTCCCTGGCGTACTGGAGGGCGTGCAGATAGGCGGCGCTTCCGTGGCAGAGCCCCTGCATGCCCACAAAGAGCCGGGCTTCGTTCATCATGTCGAACATGATTCTCATGCCCTTGTTTTCCTCGCCCATCAGGAAGCCCTTGCATTTGCCATTTTCACCGAAGTTCAAAACGCAGGTGGCCGAGCCGTGAATGCCCATCTTGTGCTCGATCCCGGCGCATGCCACGTCGTTATCGACCAGTTCCCCGGACTCGCTCACCAGCAGCCTGGGCACGAGAAAGATGGAAATTCCCCGGGTGCCCGCGGGGGCGCCATCGATCCGGGCCAGCACCATGTGAACGATGTTATCGGTAAGGTCGTGCATTCCGGAGGAGATGAACATCTTCTGGCCGCTGATAGTGTAAGTTCCGTCGGGATTGCGCGCCGCTTTGGTCCTCAGGTTTCCGACATCGCTTCCCGCCCCCGGTTCGGTAAGGCACATGGTCCCGCCCCACTCCCCGGCGAACAGTTTTTCCATGTAGATTTCCCGGAGTTCCGGCGTCCCGTACTTCTCCAGAAGCAGCGCAGCCCCGTGAGTCAGTCCCGGATACATGAGAAGCGACCAGTTGGCCGCACCCAACACTTCCACGCAGGGCTGGCTCAAAACGACCGGCAGTCCCTGGCCTCCCACCTCGGGGGAGTCCGTCATCGCCAGCCAACCACCCTCCCGGTGAAGACGGTAGGCCTCGTGAAAACAATCGGGGACCTTGACCTGCCCGTTTTCGAATCGGCAGCCCTGCTCGTCACCCGGCTTGTTCGTCGGATAGAAGGCCCTCTCGGCCAGCTTGGTGGCCTCTCCTATGACCATGTCGAAGGTTTCCCGCGAAAATTCGGAATAAAGGGGCGCCCGGCACAGTTTTTCATCGATACCCAATTGCTCATAAAGGACAAACTTCACGTCTCTTTCGTCAACGAGCAGATTCATCCATTTCTCCTTCTATCGTCAGCTTAAGGCTCTATCGGCCTCGCGGTCCACCTCGAGGCCCTGTTTGGCAATTACGGATACACCCGACCCGATTCCGTTAGTTAGAAGATCGACTAACTGGCCGGTAAGAGAGACCAGATTATATTTCATGCCCGACATCACCCAGGTCGAAACCACCTCGTCGAGGGCCCCGAAAATAAGGTGGGTGACAAGCCCGGCTGAAACCTCCTTTCGAAAAACGCCTTCCCTGCGGCCGGATTCCACGATCTCCCTGATCAGCCCCAGGTACTGCTGCAGTCCGCCCTTCACCCCCCGGCGCATAAAACGGCTGCTCTGGCGAAGCTCGACCTGAAAACAGGCCGCCAGGTCGGGGTCACTCTGAAAGCCTGAAAGGTGCATGCGCACCAGGCATTCCAGGCGGGACTTGGGGTCATGGTGTTCCATAACCGCCGCCCGAAATCTGGAAACGATTTCCTCCATCCGCTCTTCGAAAACGGAAATGAGAAGATCCTCCTTGTTTTTGAAGTAGAGGTAGACGGTGCCCGGGGCCAGCCCGGCGTCCTCGGCGATCTGAGACACCTTGGCCTTGAAGAAGCCTTCCCGGGCAAATACCCTTACCGCCGAGTCCAGAATCCGAAGGCGTTTATCGGGAGTTTTGGAGCGCATGAGCGAAGCCTTTGGTCTGAGGGTTGGTTTCTAAAATGAATGAATCATCATTCATTTTAGAACGCTAAATACATCTTCTTTTCCGGATTGTCAAGACACTTTCGCTTTTGCCCCAGTATCAATTTCGGATGATGAGGGCGGTTGCCGCCGCCGAATTTATATCAGCCGGGAGCCGCACGGCCACTGAGCATTACTTGAGATTCGAAAGCTTGTTCATCACAGACACCGGCCCTTGCGATCCAGCAGCCGAAGGCCTAGCCTGCCCGTGTCCGGCATCATCCTTGGCTCGCCATACAAAGAGCGTTGGAACAGGGGGCTCATAATGACAACCGGAAAGCCGCCCTCCTTGGGTGCTACTCAATCAAATTGCGAGCCATTAGCAGATTGACCTAACAGAAATACCATCATATACTCTACTTAAATTAATTTAGATTACGGCAAGGTAAGCAATTTAATCAATACCGATGAGGAGGAACCATGCAGGTAGAGAAGAGCTTAGCGGACAAGTTATTCCCCGACCTGAACGAACAGGAAGTTAACGACTCAATTCTTTCAATACCTCCCGAAAAGCGACGATTGCATACTGAAACTTACGATTTCTCAATTTCCACTATAATCGACTACCTTGAAAGCAATCACATTTATATTCCTAACTTCCAGAGACATTACGTATGGACTGACGTTCAAGCATCACGATTAATTGAATCATTGATAATCCAATGTCCAATACCGGTGATATACCTGTCCCAGGATAAGGACGAGCGGCTTGCCGTTATTGACGGAAATCAACGAATACGTAGTCTCAAGAGATATATTAAGAACGAGTTTATGTTAAAAGGCTTAACTTCCTATCCAGAATTAGAGAATTGCAGATTTTTCGAACTAGATCCACGGTTTCAACGCCATATCCTTAACAGGACTCTCAGATGCATAGTTATAATGAAAGATACGCATCCTCAAGTTAAATTTGACGTATTCGAGCGCCTAAATACCGGTGCTGTTCAATTAAAACCACAAGAGCTCCGCCATGGACTATACCATGGTAAGCTTATGGACATTGCAGAGCATTTGGCCAAAAACAAGTTATGGTCAAGTTTCTTTGTCATCAAATCAAATAAACGCATGAAGATAGAAGAGTTTATATTGCGCTTCTTCGCTCTCTCGCAAGAGTTAGCTAAGTATGAGAAACCCCTTTCTGATTTTCTTAATAGATTTGCTGAAAAATATAGGGAACCTGACCAGGATACTCAAACTGACTTCGAGACTAGATTTAAAGAGCTAGTTGAAAATGTTGATCGTGTGTTCGGTAAAAGTGCGTTCAGAATCTTCGACAAGCAAGGTCAGATTCAAAGTGCATTCAATGCAGCCCTCTTCGATGCTGAAACCCTGGCCTTATACAACCTACGAGACAAACTTGCAGGGGCAAATATATTTAACCGGGAAGAGTTTACTTCTAAGTTGCCTGATCTGTTTACTGATACCGTTTTTTTTCCTACTATCTCACGTGCTACCAGTGATGAAGCCTCAATGAAGAAGAGAGTGCAAATTATGACTGCCTTCATAAGTGAGCATATATAATGCGGTATCGTAAGAGTAATGCCAGAAGAATATTTGAAGGGCAGATCGACTACCTAAAGGGGGTGGTCTCCAAAGCCTTTTCTGATTTGCCGGGCGTTGCCGACTCTGATTGCCGCCAGTTTGTCTTAGGACATGCAATAATTTTAGGCTCCGCAAAATTCGAAGACTATATTCAGGATATCTTAACCCGCTTTTTTAATAATCTTAACGCTAATGGTGTCCAAACACACAATTTACCAAAGGAACTCAGAGCATTTCTTTTTAATGATAACATAACAGCGTATGCATATAGACAGTTTGCAGTTTCAAATGACGAAGAAAAACTTCTCCAATCGCTTATACCTATGATCGGGAATGACAGATTAACGTTCATGCGTGACGGTGCACCTGCCCCTACTATTTATGCTAGCAAGATCCATTCAGGAGTTCGATACCCGTCGCCGAAGAATATTTTGCGGCTATTCAGGAGATTGGGCATAAGAAATATATTCCATGAAATCAATAGGTCATCTCACACTGACCTTCAGTCTAAGCTACAGTCTCTCAACGATACGAGGACCGAAATAGCTCACATCGGACGATTGGTTGGTAGTAATGATCGAGATGTTAAGCGTTTGCTAAACGAATACAAATTAATAATAGAACACATTGACCGTATTTTATTTAAATACGCATGTCAGATATCTTCCCCATCCTGTTGGCCGAGTTAAATCGGCCTGCAACTGGCCCGTAGTACCAAATATCTATTTACTGTCTAATATTTTGACTAACCGCATCTGTAGGCGCTTATCCAGTGCTTCAAGTCAATGAAGAATTACTCTGAACCCATGTGCAAAGCGATTCGACACACCGTGGCCCATAATTAAGCATCCGTCCGGAAACTCCCTAGTGAGCATGATAAATCTTTTGCCAACCCAACTCGGACTCGCATCTGGTGTAGGGTGGGCACGCGCATTATCATCCCAATTTTACAATACACTGGTTTCTCGAAGGACACTACATCATTCTGATCACATCATTCTATCTCATAGCCTATCTTCCTCATTTCTCCGGATTTAAAAAGCCGGGGTCGAGGCACTCCGGATCGGGGTAGGAGTAGAATCCTTTTCCGGTCTTGACGTCCAGTTCACCTTTGGCGATTTTTTCCAGAAGGCTTTCCGGGGGCTTGTCCTTGGGGTCTTTGGACTTATCGTAATAACCCATCTCGATGTTTGCGACCGTATCCAGGCCAACTGTATCCATATTGCGGAGGAGAGATATGTTGAGTCGGCAGCACCGGTCAGCAATGACTCTTGCGTAGCGCTCTCTTGGGTTGGCGATTTCAAAGGCAAAAAAGAGCTTTTAGGCCGTAAAAAGGCTTTCTTTTGGGATTATTTTAAAGGAATATCAGTTTTCCAGGTACGACCCAATGCCGCGACAATGCCGCACATGGGTAATGGTAAGAGCCTGATCGTGCTCACCGGGAAGTCTCCGGATAGCCACCAATTAAGGCAGTGCTGGAACCCCGAGGGAGGAGTATGCGATGTCGATGCCTGACCGAAACAATCCTTACAGCTTCGATCCCTATCTCGCGTGGAGAAAGGATCTCGATTATTATCTCGACGATCCTTTTTTCCAGAAGGTGCTCAAACATTTCAGCGGCGAGGACTGGGAAAAGGTCGATAAAAGCGCAAGGCAAATAAGTCTCAAAGCATCCTTCCGCTGGCGTGACTTCGCCGACGCCGCGGCCGTCCCCGACAAACGGACCCACGTGTTGCACTACGACGCGCACCACCATCGGGTGGACCGGATCGTCAGGCCTTGCGAAACCGAGACGATGGAAAAAGAGATCTTTTCGGAGGCTATTTTCTCGAAGAAAACATCTGCCTGGGAAAAGCTCGCCAAGATGTACCTGGTCTATCAGAACGGCGAGGCCTGTATCGCCTGTCCCCTGGTCTGTACCGAAGGTCTCATAGCCCTGATCGAAAGATATCCC
Organism: Syntrophobacteraceae bacterium; assembly: GCA_031292195.1. Taxonomy (GTDB): domain Bacteria; phylum Desulfobacterota; class Syntrophobacteria; order Syntrophobacterales; family Syntrophobacteraceae; genus SbD1. The sequence continues at coordinate 578 of JARLHP010000216.1, read as the reverse complement.
GATTCGCCCGAATTGGAGCGCATCCTTGTCCACTGCAGGGAGGGCATTGACGGCGACTTTGGCGTGGGCGCCCAGTATCTTTCAGAGATCCAGGGAGGCTCGGATTTGCAGGCGAACGTCCTGGAAGCGGTACATGAGAACGGGGAGTGGAGACTCTACGGCGCAAAATTTTTCTGCTCGGCCACTCACGCCGATTACGCAGTGGTCACGGCCAAACCGGCAGGTTCCGAAAAAGTGGCGCTTTTCGTGGTTCCATCCTGGCTCCACGGCAACAGGGAAAAAGAGGTTCGAAACGGCTTCACCGTAGACCGCATCAAGTGGAAGATGGGCACTAGCGAACTGCCCACCGCCGAACTGACCTTCACTGGAGCAAAGGCCTACCCGGTTGGCCCACTGGAGGCAGGGGTGGCCAATGCGGTCGGGATCGTGCTGACCCTTTCGCGTCTTACCGTCGGGCTCTCCGCGGCCGCCAGTATGGCCCGTGCCGCGCGGGAAGCCCGAAAATACAGCGAGTTCCGGGAAGCGTTCGGCTCGCCGGTAGGCCGCTTCCCTATGGCAGCCGGGCAGATAGCGGACCT
>JARLHP010000215.1 GCA_031292195.1 Syntrophobacteraceae bacterium | reverse complement strand
GGGGGCTGAAGGCAACGACCCCCTCAGGGGGCGCAGAAGGCGACGACCCCGTCAGGGGGCGCAGAAGGCGACGACCCCGTCAGGGGTCGCAGATCAGAGACCATCAATCAAGATATCTCTGATCATATTGAATCCCACCCGACGCGGCCATACTCGCACCGGATGATCCGCAAAAAGCAGTTAGAATATTCCGATATCCAAAATGCCATGTGACGCGTGAGGTACTACAGGACCAAATCCCGCCGCCGTTCTCAGCCGAAAATCACAAAGAGGCCTCCAAACAAATGGTGTTCAAACAGGCGGGAAAAGCTCGGGGCTTCTTAACTCAACGACATTGCCCCCGCCGAAATCCGAAGGGGGGCGAGCAGCGCCGGAAAGGGGGCCGGACGTGAACTTCTCGAAGCAGAGAAGAATGTTTGGGAAGACACTCGAGCCGGGCTTGTCTTTATGGGCCGCACGTGGTAAGAAGATCATCTCTTAATCGGGGCGTAGCGCAGCCTGGTAGCGCACCTGCCTTGGGAGCAGGGGGCCGTAGGTTCAAATCCTATCGCCCCGATTGATTTTACGAATTATTGACCAACAGCCTTGACCAACATTCGCTTTTTAAAGTCCTCGATTCAAATAATCTGAGCGGGTTCCAGGGCGGGGGGCAGTTTTCGGAGGGAAGGGGATTGGCAGGCGCAGTGTTCCGTTAATTGCGCCTTCTACTCATCGGAGATACTTCCTTTCTTAAGCTTCTCCGGATATCTGCGCACCTGGTTCGTCCACAATTTCAAGCCGATCGACCAGGTAGTACGTGAAACGGGGGCGACGGTTCGCACCAGGAGTTGATATTCCTGAGTATTTGCCGCCTATAGATGCGGCCACGGCCCGGCACCGGGAACACAAAGGCGAGAAGGGGCATTTCTAATGCCCCTTCTCGCCTTTGGCGCCATTACTTCGTCCTGGACAAAAGCCCTTCATCATCGATAATTTCGGTCAAGACCCCGTTAAGCTTTTTGGGGTGGATAAGTGCATACTCGCCATCACGGAATGGCCGGGCGATCTCATTGTCTTTAGCCGGTATGAAACGATAACCGTTTTCCTGGAGTTTTTTTGCTGAATCGCGTGTATTATCCACGTTGAAACTGACAATCATGACACCCTCGCCATGCCTCTCGATGAATTTGGCGACGTCGCCGTCCGGCGCCGTTGATTCCATCAGTTCGAATCCCACTTCGCCAACGTAGTAACGCACGACCCTGATCTTCTCCGGTTCGTGGACATAGGAATCATCGGGTTTGATCTTTCCCAGAAGCGGCTCCCAGGTCTTTCGGGCCTCATCGAGATCTTTTACGGCGATGCAGATATGATCTACCTTGTTTATTTTCATGCGCAAATCCTCCGGCGGGATTACTTGTTTACGTCGAAATCTCCTTCCAGAAGCTCGGTCAGCACACCATTTAGTTCGCGCGGGTGATGGACGAAGGCATAGCGGTTTCCGCACAGCTCACGCGGCTTGTTGTCAATGAGCTTCACGTTTTTGGCCCTGAGATCGTCCATTGCCTTTGTAAGGTCATCCACCCTGTAGGAGATAAGAAAGAAGCCTTCTCCTTTGGCCTCGATAAATTTTGCGACCTCGCCCTCCGGGGAGGTGGATTCCATAAACTCTACCGCCACTTCACCGATATAGTACCGGGCGACCTTGATTTTTTCCGATTCCGCCACATATTCACAGGTCGGGACAATACCGAAATCCTTCCTGTAGACCTCTTTGGTCTTTTCGAGGTCGCTTACCGCAAAGCAGATATGGTCAATCTTTTCCAGCTTCATCCTCGTGTCTCCCGTCCGCATTTCCAACGTCACTAATGTCCGTCCAAGGGCTCCATATAGGCTTCCACAAGAATTGTGTCGCCCTCGCTAATCTTCTTTGTCAACCCTTCGGAAAATGAAAAATGGCTCTCTCCGTTGAGGTAAAGATATCGGAGGTCCTCTCCCATTTCCCCCCCTTCGAGGAATTTCAAAGGGGGATACATATCGGAGAGTTTCTGCAAAACATCCCTCAGGTTTTTTTCACCGACCTCGAACTCCATCTCGAAGGGAGGTTCAAAAGCGTTTGTGATTCGAAGATTTGAATCGACTGTGATCTTCACTGCCCCGTCCACTAGACTTCTCCCCTACATTAAGATGAACTACCGCCCGTACTTTCCGGCTTTTTCCACGGCCGCTACGATCTTCTTGTAGCCGGTGCACCGGCAGACATTGGAAGAGATGGTGTTTACGATATCTTTTCTGGTCGGTTCATCGTTTCTATCAAGGAGATTTTTTGCAGTCATGATCATACCGGAGGTACAGAATCCGCACTGAACCGCGCCTTGCTCCATAAAGGTTTCCTGGAGCGGATGGAGTTTTCCTTCCCCGCATAGCCCCTCGATGGTCGTGATGTCGGCGCCCTCCATCTCGGAGGTAAGTACGATGCATGACCTGAGCGGCAGGCCGTTTACCTCGACGGTGCATGCCCCGCAGGAACCTATGCCGCATGACTCCTTTGCCCCGGTGAGGTCGAGCCTCTCGCGAAGGGTTTCAAGGAGGGTCTCGTTGGGCTTTACCGCGAGCACCGTTTTTTCATTGTTTACTTGAAAGGTGACCTTCACTGTCTCCATCATTTCCCCTCGCTCAGGATTTTGTTGACCGCTCTTCGAAACAGGGCTCTCACCATCTTCCTGCGGTAAGTGGGCGAAAGTGTCGAATTGGGGACAGCCCTGGCGTCGGTATATGCTTTTTGGGCTCCATCACGGACACTGCCCGCATCGGTTCCTGTGAGGTCATAGACACGGGGCGCCGGACCGACGCCGCCGACACAGACCCTGGCGCCGTTTTGTCTCATAGCGACCGCCACCGCCGCCAGGGGATAGTCGATGGAATTGCGGACCCTCAATTTTTCATATACGCCCCTGGACTTCTCCATCGGAATGCGTATCCGGGTAAGAATCTCTCCGGGCCCCAGGGCAAAAACCCTGCTGCCGCAGCCGCTAAAGATCTTTTCGAGTCCTGTCGTTTTATCACCCTCGGGACCGGCAAGGCTTACCTCGGCGGATAACGCAATAAGTGAGAGCGCGTTGTCGCTGCAATAGTTGGAAAGACATATCCGGGAATGTGGAACCACGTTGCATGTCTCACCACCCATCTTTAGACAGAAACCCCGGGCGGTGCGCCATTCCATCGTTTTGTTATACTCGATGCAGCGAGTATCCTGGAGGAGATTGCCGCCGATGGTGCCCCGCATTTGGAGCGTTTCGCAGGATGTGGCCTCCAGCGATTGACAAAGGACCGGAAAATATTCCTTAACCACCGGGTCGTTTTTGAGATCGAAAAGCGTGACATTGGCCCCTATCGTCAGCCATCCGTGGTCAGCCGAAATTGCTCCAAGCTCCTGGATTCCCTTCAGGTCGACGACCGCAGCCGGTGTCGACAGCCTGTATTTCAAAAGCGGCATGAGGTCTGTGCCTCCTGCGAGATAGCGCGCTTTTCCCTGAAAATCATTATAGAAAGCGATTGCTTCGGCAACACTTGCCGCCTTCCTATATTCAAAACCGGGCAGGATCATCCTTCCACCTCCGTCCCTTTTTCCAGCATCTCGAAAACCTTGTCCGGCGTAAGCGGCAGCTCTTTGAACAGGACGCCGGTCGCATGCGTCACGGCACAGCCGACGGCGCTGTAGGCGTTCATACGTATTGCAATGCCCCCTTCCTTGGCCCCGAAAGGTCCGACAGGATCATCGGATTCCACGATGATCGCCTCTATTTCGGGCATATCGCAGGCCAGGGGGACCTTGTAATCCAATAGATCGGGGTTTAGCAGGTGGCACCCATCCCAGAGGTTCCCCTCGGTAATGGCCGCCACTCCCGCTTGTTGGACCGAGCCTTCTATCTGCCCTTCAACCGCCATGGGGTTTATGGCCCGCCCGCAATCGTGGGCGGCCGTGAAGCGGGGGATGGTGATCTTGCCCGTTTCAGGATCAATGGCCACCTCCGCGACAGAAGTAGCATAGGAGAAGGTCCCCGCCATCTGGCCCCACGGGCGGGAGAGCCACTCCCTCTCCAGGTCGATGTTGGGGAAGAAAGTGCCTGTTGCCGCGATCGGATCCGCCCTGGCGAAAGCCTCCCGCGCCACCCACGAGATGGGCATCTTCTTTTCCGGTTTTTCAACGGAATAGACCAGTCGATTTTTTAAGGCAATGTCTGTTTCGGCAACGCCAAGCTTTTCCGCCGCAATGGCGACGATCTGCTTTCGTGCTTTCTCACAGGCAATCTTCACCGCATTTGTGCTCACAAAGGCTGCCGCCTGCGAGTAAGCCCCCGGGTCGAGGTTTGTAATCTCCGTGTCGGCATTTACAAGGTTGATGTCTTCCATGGGAACGCCCAGGATTTCCGATGCGGCCTGGATCACCATGGACTCGTTGCCCTGTCCGTTGTCCACAACGCCGGTCACAAGCGTTACATATCCGTCGTCGTTGATCTTGAGGTAACACGATGAGCCAGAGCGAAATCCCATGGGGAAACCGCACATAATGGCAATGCACCCCATGCCGATCCCCTCCAGCTTCGGCGTTTTCGGCCATCTCTTTTGGAAGTCTGTTTTCGCGGCCGTTACCTCGATTGTTTCTTTGAGGCCGCAGCTGGTTATCCGGGATTTGGTAGCCGTCATCTCACCGGATGTGAGGCCGTTTTTGAGACGTATCTCTACCGGGTCCATGCCCAGCTCTTTTGCCATCATGTCCATCTGGGCTTCGTTTCCGGCCAGGAAGGCCCTGCCGTGACAGCCGTACATTCCCCGTATCCCTTTGTTGGTGATGACACGATAGCCGTTGTACCGGACATTGGAGAAACGGTAGCATTCCTCGTATACATAAAAGGGAATCGAGGTGGCTATGGGGCCCGTTGAGCTGTAGGCGCCGCCGTCATATACCACCCGGAAGTCCTTGGCGACGATGGCGCCATCCTTGCTCATGCCTGTTTTGATCGTGGCGATGATGTCGTGGACCTGCCTCGAACTGGTGGCGTTTTCCTCACGCGAGAGGACAAGCTTTACCGGTCTTTCGGCCTTTATGGACAAAAGCGATGCCACCAAATCGCCTGGTGCAACCTCCGAGCGCCCCCCGAACGCGCCTCCGGAATTGATATGGCGCACACGCACCCTATTGAGGGGAATCTTCAAAAGATTTGAGAGCGCTTTGGCGCGGACGTGAGGTCCGGCGTTGGGCATCCACAGGTCCAGAAAGCCGTTCTCATAGGAAGCGACCACCGCGTAAGGCTCCATCATGGCATAGGCCTCGCCGGCGGCCTTGAACGTATCCTCCCGGACCAGAAAGGCGCTTTCCATGGCCCTGTCCATTTCTCCCACATCGATATGGACGTGAATGTTGATGTTGTTCTTGTACTGCTCATGGATGATCGGCGCGCCTTCCCTCATTGCTTCCAGGGGATCGAAGACCGCGGGCAGGGGGTCGTAGTCCACCCTGATGCGGGAAAGTGCTTCCAGTGCCGTTTCCTCATCTACCGCGGCGACCGCCGCTACATCCTCCCCGATATAGCGCACCTTGTCCGTTGGGAGCATGGCGTGATCCTGGGTATAGCGAAAGACGCCCCATTTGATCCCGAAGCCGTCGAACCCGCTGACGGCGGCCTTGACCCCCGGCGTCTTGAGCGCACCGCTAAGATCTATGCCGAGTATCTTCGCATGAGGATGCGGGCTTCTCAGTACCTTGGCCACAAGCATGTTGGGCATCTTCAAATCGGCGGTGTAACGGGCCCGGCCGGTCACTTTGGCCAAAGAATCGCTACGCACGACTCTTTTTCCGACAATATTCATAGTATCCTTCACACATTCCTCCTGAGATGCATACGGTTTACACCTGCCGCAAAAAGCACCCTTGAAGCAGGCCGCTAAACCGCTCCCCAAGCGTCTCCATTTTTCTTCAAACCGAAGCGCCTGCGATATCTGTCCCTTAATTCGCGCCTTAAAATCTTGTAGCCCCCGCCAGTCATGGGCATATTGGAAAAATCTATAAAGTCGATGCTTTTGGGTTTCTTGTAGGAAGCAATACGGTCTTTGCAAAAATCAATCAATTCCTGTTCGCCGGCCTCGGCGCCGTCTTTTAGCACCACGACCGCTTTGACCGCCTCTCCCCATTTTTCATCCGGCACTCCGATGACACAGACTATATTGACCGCAGGGTGAGCGGAGAGGATGTATTCGACCTCGGCAGGGTAGACATTGAGGCCGCCGGTCACGATCATGTCTTTTTTTCGGTCCACAACGTAATAGAAGCCGTCCTCGTCCACTCGCACCATGTCTCCCGAATACCACCAGCCGTCGCGAAAATCGGTCGCCTCGGGTTTATTCCAATAACCCTTTGCCACGGCATCCCCACGGACTGCCAATTCACCGGTGCCGCCGGCTTTTACTTCCCGGTCATTATCGTCGACAACCTTTGTCTCGTAGCCGATGCAGGTCCGGCCGATCGAAGTGAGCCTTTTTGCTTTCTCCCCGTCCAGTTCGACTTCCTGCGGCCTGAGCACCGTACCCAGCAGCGCGGTCTCGGTTGTACCGTAGAGTTGAATGAATTTTTTCCCCAGGTATTGCACGCCTTCTTTCAAAAGCTCCCCTGAAATTGGCGCCGCCGAAGTAAACCACTGTTCCATATGGGAAAAGTCGGTGTGTTTAGCCGCCGGGTGGCGAATTATCTTGGCCAGTAGAGTGGGACTGAACTGGGTGAAGGTAATTTTTTCCCGATCTATCAGGCGCAGCACTTTTTCCGGGTTGGGGTCGGTTACGGTCAGCGAGCAGCCGGCTGTGGCCGAAACAATGGACAGCCCGGTCCCGCCGGATGTATGCATGGGCATTATGAGCAACCATCGGGTATAGGGATGAATCCCCAGTTCCGCCGCCCAGACTATTGCGCTGGAACTCCAGTTGCGGTGGGTAAGAGGCGCCCCCTTCGGCCGGCCGGTCGTGCCGCTGGTATAAATAAGCGTTGCCATATCGTCTTCCCGAACGTCCACGTCGGGTTCATGGGGTGCGCCTTCAGCCACCAGGACTTCAAAACTGTATCCGGAAGGGTGTTCCCCGCCGATGGTTATATAATACTCGAGGTGGCTGAACCTGGAGCGGATCGCTTCGATCTTTTCCTTGTATATGTCCGAATCTACAATGAAACCTCTGGCTCCGCTATCCTCCAGCTGGTAGGCGATTTCTTCCGGCATGAACGACCGGTCGATGGGGGCGATTGCCATGCCGGCTTTCAGGAGCGCAAAAAGGGAGAGATAATGACCGATTCCCGTGCCGGTCTGGACGGCAACCCGATCCCCGGGCTTGAGGCCCAGCTTCAGCAAACTGTTGGCCAGCCGTTTGGCTGCCTGATTGATCTCTTTATAGGTATAGCTGAACCCCGAGGGAAAATACTTGCCGTACTGATCCTCGATTGCAGTTTTATCGGGGTAGTTCCTGGCGCCTCTTTCCAGAGAGTTGCCGATTATCATGGTCTATTTCTCCTTCGGGCCGATCTTTCTTCTGTATCATGGCGGAGCGCCTCCGGCCGGGGCCCCCTCATGCCAATGAGTTGCAGGGAAAAGAACCCTTGGGGGCCCCGGCCTGATAGTGTCCAAATAGTTGGATACCGCCGGAAGATCAGGGGGCCGTTTTTTCCTTCAATGCCTTCAAGATCCGTTCGGGCGACATGGGAAGGTCGCGAATCCGGACCCCCACGGCGTCATAAATTGCGTTGGCAATTGCCGGCACTTGAAGAAATAAGCCTGATTCTCCCACGCTTTTCGCGCCAAACGGCCCGGTCGGGTCTCCCTGTTCAACGAGGACCGTTTCGTGCTCGGGCAAATCCAGCATCGAAGGAATCCTGTATTTATCGAATCCGTCAGTCAGCAGTTTCCCGTGTATGATCTGGGTATCCTCATACAGGGCAAACCCTATCCCCTGGGCCGTACCCCCTTCCAACTGTCCCTCTACAACCTGGGGATTGATGGCTCTTCCGACATCATGGACCGTGATCCATCGAATAACCTCTACCACACCGGTTTGCGTGTCGACTTCCACCTCGGCGAATCCCGCCTGCCAGGGAGGGGCGAACTCGGCAGGATCAACCGTTGCATGGGCCACTATTTGCCTGCAGCCCTTCTGGTAGTCATAAATGCAGGCATTGCTTATTTGGGAAAGGAGGGCGGAGCGTTCCGGTTCATTTTTGACAAAAACCTTCCTGTCCTTGATGTCCAACTGGTCGGCAGGGGCGTCGAGAATTGCCGAGGCCCTCTCGAGGATTTGAGCCCGCGCGTCTTCTGCCGCCTTCTTCACCGCCCGTCCGATACAGTACAACCCTCTTGAGGCATGCGTTCCAATGTCGAATCCCGTCAGGTCGGTGTCTCCGTAAATGAGATTTATGTCTCTGTATTCGAGTCCAAGTACTTCAGCTGCTATCTGGGCGAGAGTTCCGAGAATGCCCTGTCCCATGTTGCCGGGAGAGACAAAGAGACTGCAACCGCCATCCTCGTTAAACTTCAAAATGGCATTGGAGTGCTCCAGAAGCATTGGCTGGGCACCGCTCAGCCAGGCCATGCAAGCGACCCCCAGGCCTCTTCTGCGGACCCCGTTTTTCGGCAGGGCCTTTTTCTCATACCACCCTATTGTTTCAGCGCCTGCACGGAGGCATTCATCCAATCCACAACTGGAAATCTGTGTGGTGGGAAACCATCCCAATTCACCCACATTACGGTGATACTTCAGTCTGAACTCGATCGGGTCCATTCCGATCTTTTCGCACACCTCGTCAATCAGCGATTCCCGCGCAAAGGAGGACTGCACACCGCCAAAACCTCTCATAGCGCCGCAGGCCACGTGATTGGTGTATATGGCCTCGATTTCCTGGTACATGCTTTCGAACTTGTATTCGGTAATATTCGAAGCCAGGGCCACTCCGCAACCCGATGCGGCTTTGCACATGTAGGCGCCGGCATCTCCCGTGTATTTGGCCTTTAGCGCCAGTGGAGCGCCGTCCTTCCTGACACCGATCTTCATCTCGATTTTGCAGATATGCTCCCGGGTTATTCTGTTGGCGAAATCCTCACTCCTGGAGTAGAGGACCTTCACCGGGGCGCCTGCTTTGATTGCCAGGGCGCAGGCATATGGTTCACAGCACAGGTCGGTGCCGGCCCCAAAACCCGTGCCCGCGAATGGTTGAATGAGGCGGACCTTGCTTTCCGGCAAATCGAAAAGATAGGCGAGCATCTTTCTGGCCATATGAGGAAGTTGAATCTGGCTCCAGACGGTCAACCTGCCATCATGGAAATGTGCCACGCTGCATGCGGGTTCAAGGCCGGCCTGAATTTGTTTGCTGGTGGAAAAAGTCCCCTCTGCTATTGCGTCGGCTTCCTTAAAAAGTTCTTCAACGTCCTGCCCGTAGCAAAACACGGGTGTGGGAGGCACCGGGGTATTGTTTTCAGCAAAATCGTGAACCACGGGGGCCCCCGGTTTTACCGCCTCATCGACGGTGAACACCGCCGGCAGAGGTTCATACTCGACGTCAATGAGTCTCAATGCCTCGTTGGCGATTTCTTCGTTCACTGCGGCCACAGCGGCGACAGGGTCGCCTATGTACCTGGCCTTGTGATCGAAAAGGTGCATGTCCTGGAGTTCGCCCTGGGGCAGTTGGTATGTCATTACATTGTAGGTAAAGACTTTTCTCGGCACGTCCTGGTGAGTGACTATAGCTTTTACGCCCGACAGGACTTCGGCTTTGGAACCATCTACTTTCACCACCCTGGCGTGAGCGTGAGGGCTTCGCAAAACTTTTCCCACCAGCATGCCCGGAAGGCTTATATTGGTGCAGTATTCCGCCGTGCCCGTCACTTTCTGATAAGCGTCGACGGCGGCCACTCTTTTGCCTACCACTCTGAGGTCATCGTCCATTTCATTCCTCTCCTTCAGCAGCGGCCATCACCGCATCCACTATTTTGTTGTATCCCGTGCACCTGCACAGATGACCGGCCAGAGCGTCCTTAATGTCCTGGCGCGAAGGGGAGGGATTTATTTCCAGCAACCGTTTGGATGCCAGGAGCATCCCCGGGGTGCAGTAGCCGCACTGAAGAGCGCCGTGTTCGATAAAGGATTCCTGCAAAGGATGCAATTTCGTCCCGTTGGCCATACCTTCCACCGTTGTGATCTCTTTGCCGCGAACGGTAACCGCCAGGGTAGAGCACGAAAGCACGGGAAGGCCGTCCACCAGCACGGTGCAGGCGCCGCAATCGCCGGTTCCGCAGCCCACGTGTACGCCCTTTAGCCCAAGATCGTCCTGGAGAACCTCGGAGAGCAATGCATTGGTTTCAACCAACAGTTCACGGGTGACTCCGTTAACCACAAAAGTGCAAACAATCCGTCTCATCTTGTTCCACTCCTTCTTCCGGGCTAAACGTTTTAATGAGCATGAGCACCGTTCATCTTATCCACGACATCGGTAAGAGCACGTTCGACCAGGACCCTTACCATTTCCTTTCGATACCCGGCGTTGGAACGGATGTCGGTAATCGGCCTCACGACAACATCCTCTTGTGCCAGTCGTGCAGCTTCTTCTATCGTCGAGGCCTTGAGCTTTTCCCCTCGGAGAAGCTCTTCGGCCTTACGCACCCTGACGATTACCGGAGCCACGGCCCCAACAGCTATTCTCACATCGCCGCAGGCGCCGTTTTGATTTTTGACCAGCACCCCGACACTGACCTTCGTTATGTCGGGCTTAGTTCTCGCGAGGTTGACGTAGCTCGCAAACGAGTGGTCCCCCAGAGACGGAACCCTAACCTCCCGCACCATCTCTCCTTCTTCCAGGACGGTTTGATGAGGACCTACACAAAAGTTCTCCAATGGAACTTCCCGCTCGGCGCCCGAACTGGTCACCCTCATTTTTGCACCCATTGCAATCAGTATGGTTGCAAGATCGGAGGCCGGAGTCCCATCGCAAAGGTTGCCTACGACGGTCCCCATTCTGCGTACTTCCACGGACCCGATGCATCGAGCAGTTTGTACCAATACCGCCCAGTGCTTTTGAACCTCCCTGGATTTTTCGATACTTCGAATTGTTGCCAGCGCTCCGATCTTCAGGTCCTGGTCATTATCGGAATCGATGAACTTCAAAGAATCGATTTTTTGGAGGCTTATGACGGCCTCGGGTTTCTTTTCTCCTGTTTTCATCGTTTGGATCAGGCTGAGCCCTCCCGCCATGACCGATGCCTGATGGCCGTAAGACAGGAGGAGTTCATTGGCCTCGGCAACTGTTTTGGGTTCGAAGAACTCAAAGTGTCTCAACGCCCTAAAGAACATAGGAAATCTCCCTTCGTTTTGGAGCCGGTACAAAGGCCGACCGCACCGGCAACTTGCCCCAGCCGGGGAGTTCGCCAGGGGCCTGAGTGCCCCCCAGTTCTTTCCCCATGAGATCAGAGTTCAGAGTCGCTCCGAGCATTGTTCACATTGAGCACAACATTGGCGAGAAGGCGCTGAACCAGGGCCGCTAGTCTTTTTTAGCCAAAATCGATCAAACATCCGTGATCGACCTGAAAACTCTATTTTCAAATGTGGGTCGTATGGCATCTCCTCATTTTCTGTCTTTTTTTTGAGCGGTTGCCGCTCATGGGCCAATGCGCTACAAGGCTCCGGGCGCCTAAAGGCCGGACTGACGGGCTATTACCAGCTTCATGATGTCGTTGGTTCCCCCGGCCACCAGGGGGAAGAAAGAGTCTCTTAAGTACCGCTGCACAGCGAACTCCTTCATCAGACCGTAGCCTCCGAAAATCGAAACGGCCATCCTGCAGATGTCGCTTGCCGCCTCGGAGGCAACCAGTTTGGCCATGGCGGCATCGGCGACCGGGTTCTTGCCGTGGTCGGCGGCCCATGCCGCATAATAGGTGTGGAGTTCGGCGGTTTTTAGCTTCGCCAGCATGTCCACCAGCCGAAACTCCACGGCCTGGAACTTTCCAATCGGCCGCCCGAACTGTTCTCTTTCTTTTGAATACCTGAGGGCGGCTTGGTAAGCGGCTCTTGAGACCCCCAGGGCCAGTGCGGCAGTCATCACACGATCTATCGCCAGCGAGAGGTACACATTGGTAAAGCCCTTGTTCTCTTCACCCAGGAGGCGGTCCTCCCCCACCTCGACATCCTCCAGCACGAGTTCGGCCGTGTCCGAGCACTTGTTGCTGAACTTTTCCAGGCGTCGCCCTACAGAGAATCCCGGGGTCCGGGTGTCCACCAGGAACAGAGAAATACCGTGGACACCCTTCTCGGGATCTGTTTTGGCCGCTATGGTTACAAAATCAGCAACAGTTCCGTTGCTGATGAAAATCTTCGTCCCGTTCAGCCGCCATCCGCCCGAGGTCCGAACCGCCCTGGTTCTGATGGCCGCGGCATCGGAACCGGCCCCTGGTTCGGTTAAACCGAAAGCCGCTATTTTGTCTCCGGCCAGAGCGGGCACCAGGTACTCTTGTCTCAACGCTTCGGTACCCCACTCGTAGACCGTATGCGTGGCCGTCGACGTATGCATGCCGAGCACGGACGCGACCCCCAGAGATCCTCTTGCCAGTTCTTCACAGAAGATGCAGTGGAAAACATTGGGATTATCGAGCCCGCTTCCTCCGTATTCCTGAGGGTATTTGATTCCCAGGTATCCCAGCCCCCCCAGCTCCTTTACGATATCGCGAGGAAAATCCTCCGTATCGTCAAGCGACTCGGCAACCGGTATGACCCGTTCATCGACATAGCGAGAGATGTGCTTTTGAAACTCACGTTGCTCTTCTGTAAATTCGAAGTCCATCTTTGCTCCGGGTTCTGGTGGTCCTTTGGCTACTGGAAACCGTCAGGCAAGTTGGATATGCCGACGGTAATCAACAGACATTTGTTCCGGCTAAGCAGGGTTTCTAAATCTTTCCGTTGCCGCCATGTCTACTGACAATTTGCCTGGATCTACAATGACGCCGTAATCGTCTTTCGCGCTTTCCACGGACACAAGACCGTCTATGACGTCATCGAGGACTCTCTCTACCGGCCGCTCGAAGGGGTTGCCGTATCCACCACCGCCCGCCTCCTCGATTTCGTAAATGTCTCCCTTGTTCAACTCTACGTACTTATGCACATCCGGGTCTTCGGTGGAACCGTCGGGTCTGCGCACCAGCAGCTTACTGGGGCGGGTGCCTTTGCCTCCGGCAATGCCGAAAGGCGCGGTCTCGGGCCTCAACCCGTCGCCAAAGTTGTCCGAAAGAATACCGTCCGCATCGACCCGCCAACTGTAGGAGGTGCCCATTCCGCCCCGCCACTTTCCGGGTCCGGCGCTATCCTTCAAATATTCATATTCGAGGACCGTGTAAGGCGTTACCAGTTCGTGCAGTTCGGGGTCCGGAGCCCTCAGGCCCCCGGCGCATGAAATCACCCCGAGGTGATCCCAGCCGTCGTATCCCAAGGTGGCGCCCGCGCCGCCCTTGCACATGAAATGGATATCACCGAAGAACCGTCCCGTGCGTGGATTGAACCCCATTGTCGCCGGAGCCGACCACCTTGCCCAGGCCGCCTGGGTCAGGTGGGGAACCGCCTCGGAAAGCGCCAGCCAGATGGCCTCGCATATGCACGCAGTGGTGCAGATGGTGCACGAAGTGCACGCCGCCGGCTCCAGGCAGTTAACGACCGTTCCCGGAGGTGCTATGAGATCGATACAGCGCATCGCTCCGTCATTTTTGCGGATCTCCGGATCGATGGTGGTAAACAAAGCGAGGCAGACCGTGGAAAAGGTGTTGCCGATGGTGCTGTTAATGGAGCCACGGACCTGCGGGTCGGAGCCGGTAAAATCAAAGGTGATTTTCTCACCTTCCACCCTGATCTCCACCTGGACCTTGACCATTTTGTCCCGATCAAATCCGTCATGGTCCATATACCGCTCGGCCCTGTAGACTCCATCGGGAATTTTTGCAATCTCCGCCCTCATGTGGCGCTCGGTGGAGTCAAGAATCTCTTCGATGGCTTGGTCCATAATGTCCATTCCGTACATGGACATCGCCCGTTTCAGTTTGCGCTCTCCAACCTTGGTGGCGCCCGTCTGGCAATTAAGGTCGCCCTCAACCATGAACTCCATGCGGATATTTTTCAGGATGAGGTTCCATACGCTGCGATTGAATCTTCCCTTTCTGTAGAGCTTGACCGGCGGGATGCGAAGCCCTTCCTCGAAAATGGATGAGGCGGTCGGGTTATAGCCGACAACCCCTGATGCGCCGGTATCGACATGATGGCCCTTGGCTACGGCCCAGAACGCTAGCTGGTCACCCTTGAAAATAGGGCGGGCAACGGTAAAGTCCGGCTTATGGTTATTGCCTCCCAGGTACGGATCATTGGTGAGAATCACGTCACCATCCATGATGTCGTCACCGTACCATTCCATCAGTTTGGTCATATTGTATGGAAGCGCCCCCGCCAAAACGGCTATATATGGTTTTTGAGCGATCATCCTTCCTTTGGCGTCAAATATGGCGGTAACAAAATCTCGAGCCTCGCTGAAGATGGGAGAGCGCGAGGTCAACATCATTGTTTCACCCATTTCACTGCACACCGCATCAAACCGGTTGGCCAGTACGGAGCGAAAAATCGGATCAATCTTCGTCTGCATCACCGTGCCCCTCCTACATCTTTGCCTTAAGTTCACCAATGATTTCGTCCAGTTTGCGATTCTTGGGATACATGATGTAATTGTCGTAAGTATCGCATTGGAGATTGTAGTCAGGTGGAACTACTATCGTGGTAGTAGGCTCCTCAACGATCGCCGGACCGAAGATCATGTTCCCGTGATGGAGGGCGAGTCCGTCGTAGACGGGAGTATTCACAAAACCCTTGTCGAAAAAGACCTGGCGATTGTTTTTCAGGGCCTTGGATGCATCCGGGCCATGGTTCTGGCTGGGTTTGAAAGTCGGTTTTACCGTTTCCCCCCTGGCCTGCAAGCGAAGGTTGATCAACTCCGTGGGCGCCCCCGCCATGGAATAGCCGTAGAGAGCATCATGCCGCGCATGGAACATTTCAAGCAGGTAGCTCATATCCTGCTCGCGAACCAGGCCTTGAGCGGACATCGGAAGCGACACACTGACTTCGTTGAATTGTCCCAGATACCGCATATCGGCTTTAAACTCAGGCAGGATCCTGTCTTCGGGAATACCCTCGGAGCGCAATGTGGCGGTAGCCTCATTTAACATCTCCGTGCAAATCTGCGCGACCTTGCTGCAATCCACTTTTTCGAGTTCCACCGCGTGGGTGCGAACGTAGTCGTGTTTCAGATCGCTCATCAGCATGCCGGCGGCACAGAAAACCGACGAACCCCTCGGTATGAGGATCAGTGGGATATCCTGGTCTTTTGCGATCATTGCCGCGTGTATGGGCCCGGCCCCTCCGGCTACTACCAGGGCCAAAAACCGGGGATCGTACCCCTTGGCTACCGATACCAGGTTGACGCCCAAAGACATGTTGATGTTGACCATGTTGTAGATGCCCGCCGCGCCCTCATTTACGCTTACCCCCAACTTTTTCGCGACGTTTTCTTCTATGGCCCTGGTCGCGGCCATCTTGTCCAGTTTCATGTCCCCGCCGTGAAAATAGTCGGGGTCCAGGTACCCGAGAATAAGATCCGCATCGGTGACCGTTGCGTTCGTGCCGCCCTTGCCGTAGCATGCCGGCCCCGGATCGGCCCCGGCGCTCTCCGGTCCGACCTGAAGCATCCCGGCGCCGTCCACCGAAGCTATGCTTCCGCCTCCCGCGCCCAGGGTCTCGATGTAGAGCGTGGGCAGCGCCACACGATATCCGCCGATTTCTCCGTCTATGGTTATGGAAGGCTGGGCCTCCCGGATCAGGCAGGCATCGAAGCTTGTGCCGCCCATGTCCACGGTGATCAGGTTGCCCAGGCCATGAATCGCGCCGAAAAATAGACCCGCGACCGGTCCGCCCGCCGGCCCCGAGAGCAGGGTGTTGACCGCAAAACGGCTGGTCACCTCGGGGGACATCACGCCCCCGTTGGACTGCATGATCAGCAGATTTCCCTGGAATCCACCCTCCAGGAGTCTCTTTTCCAACTGCTGGATATATTTTGATAATATCGGACCCACATAGGCATTTAGCGCCACACTGCTGTTGCGCTCGTACATGCGTACCTGCGGCAGAATCTCGCTCGAAAGCGATATGTATTGATCGGGCAGTCCATCCCGGAGCATTCCGCCCAGGAGCTTTTCGTTTTCCGGGTTGAGAAAGGAAAAAAGAGTGCTCACCCCGACTGCTTCGTATCCGTTTTGTTTTATCGTTTCGACAACGGCGGCGGTTTCAGCCGTGTTAAGCGGGGTGACCACATTGCCCTGACAATCGATACGTTCCTCAACGGTAAAAATGTCTCGCCTCTTAACGATAGGAGGCGGAGGATTGTAGCGTCCGTCGTACTGCCTGTCCCGTAGTCCCCTGCGCATGTTGAGTACGTCCCGGAAGCCCTTGGTGGTGATAAACGCTGTCTTTGCCCCGTTTCGAGTCAGAACGGCATTGGTGGTGATAGTGGTGCCGTGGACGATGAGTTCCAACTCCGAAAGAAACGTTTCCAAGCTTTTTTCGAGGAATACGGCCATCTCATTCAGACCGTTGGTGACCCCTATCGAAGGATCTTTGGGGGTGGATAACGTCTTGAAGAGATTGAAAGTTCCTTGCTCGTCCACCAAAAGAAAATCAGTGAATGTACCGCCGACATCTATGCCGACCTTATATCCCATGGTGTCTCCTTTAAATCTGAGCTTCATTGGCCAGATTTCATTTTGTCGAACTTCAAGGGCGCGCACCGGCAGGCATGGACCGGCCATCCGTCCGGGGCGATCTTTTTTGCGCCATCATTATGAGTGTCGACAGTTCCCGATCAGCTACCCATATCCAGATGTCCGCTGTTGATGCTAAGAGAGCGGCCCGGCCCCATGGGACTGAAGTTGTAAATGGGTGGCAGATTGTATTTTTTCCAGGTCTCATACCAGGCGATGTCAACTTCGATGTAGTATTCGAGAGGGATCACAGGTTGGTCGTATTTTCCGAGAAAAGAGTTGGGTTCGATGATCCAGCTGGAACTGCGTGGCGTAACTCCATGTGACATCAAGTATTCCCAGGCTTCCTTCATTGATGCGGCCGCGTCTTCCCATCTCGTGAATCCGTAGGGTCGCGCCAATTCACAGCCTGAAACAAAGGTGGGTACGACTCGTCCTTCCCCGAAAACGTCCACCGAGTCGCACACACGTTTCACCCATTCATCTCTGCCTACCTTGGCCTCTTTGCCTGGACAATATTTCTTGAAAAGTTCCTTGTCCCAGACCTCGATGTTGGCGTGGTGGCAATCAACGCCCGCATCTTTTAGAATCTTGCAGTCATCCTTTTCGAGGGCCGTCGTTTGCAGGTGAATAGTCCACCTGCCGCCGATCTTTTCGCGGATTGCACGAACATATTGCGCGTAGAATTCCACGTTGCTCTTCTGCTTGAGGTCCTTTACGATCGCCCCGCCGGTCAGGAAGATGGTGTGGTTGACAGGTTCACGTTCCTTGTTGAAAATGGTGTCCATGACGGTGACCACCTCTTCAATGCTTTTGTGAACCATGAACGGCCTGCCTGTCTTCGATTGCTTACGGGCATTGGTATTTATATCGCAGAAAAGACATTCCTCTTTGTGCCCCCAATACTGGCAGCTCCGAAGGATGCAGCAAAAGGAAAGATATCCCCAGAAGACAGAGGCCGCGACATCGGAATAGGGTGTACCGTCGGGAAATTTATACGCGTAGTACGGGGGTTTGGGACGCAGTTCCACGTCGGCCAGGTAATTGTTTTCCCAAAAAAGTCTCAGCTGGCCGTCGTGAAAGTCAACCTTGTACGGAGTCCTCTCCGGTTTTTCCAGGCAGGTCTTGTTATTGGAGACGCGCAACCCGTAAGGTCCACCCTTGAACTTGAAACATTCCGGAGCGTTTATGAACTCCTTTTTCTTCATTTCGTCGATGTCCATCTGATCATAAGAGAACAGATAGTAGGACTTTGTGGCGTAATTGGAGGATTCTTCCAGTGCCCTGTCGGTGAAAGAAACACCCAGCCGGAGAATGTCCTCCTTTACTATCACCTCCTTGTTAACATCCTTATATTTCTCAAAATAGCTGTCCAGATCGTACTTCGTGTACGGGAGCTTACCTGGCATTACCTGGTCTCCTCCTGCTGAAGAAAGTGTGCTGTTTCGAATCAACCGGCCGGAAAGCTGTAGGTAACTGTCATCGCGATGTGTCCAGGTATAGTACAAGAGGCGTGCCAGGAAAGCATCAGGGTTTAGCCTACTGAAATCATTCAGAAAAGGAAAAGGCGTGGGAGCAGGGAGCCGTGGTTTTGTAAAGATGCTTTCACCGCTGCCGGAAAGGATCTTTACAGCAGGGACAGGCGCAAAGGGGCGAAAAAACTTCATCCCCCATCGTGCCCGCCGCGCGCCACGACACGGCTTTCCGGATGGACAAAGGATTTAGCGCTCCTCGGTTGCCAAAGACGGCGCCGGCGATCAGGGCCATTTTTTAAACTGGTATTTCAGTATCTTCTTCCTGAGGGTAGGGCGGGATATTTTCAGAAGACCGCAGGTCTTGGTCATCTCCCAGTTGGTAAATTCCAGGGCTTGCAGCACATGGTCCCTCACCACGTCGTCAAGAGGCCTGATCCCCCTGGCTCTGGGACCGGCGGGAGGGCCGCCGGAGAGCAGATCGGGCAGGTATTCTTTAAGCAGGGTATCGCCCTTGGACAAAACGACGGCCCTGGTAAGGACATTTTCCAATTCCCTTACATTGCCGGGCCACTTGTAGTTGATGAGCGATTCCATGGTTTCTCTGGAAATTTTGGTGACATTCTTCTGGAGTTGTAAAGTGATTCTTCTAAGCAGATGCTCTACCAAAAGGGGAATGTCCGATGTTCGTTCCCTCAATGGGGGCACATGGATTTCCACGACCTTCAGGCGGAAGTAGAGGTCTTCTCGGAATCTATGAGTTTCTACCATAGTCGACAAATCGCTGTTTGTGGCGGCAATAATCCTTGCCCCCGAATGGATTCTCTCCTCACCCCCGACGCGCTCGAACTCGCGCTCCTGGAGAAACCTCAAGAGTTTGACCTGAAGATTGGCCCCGATGTCCCCGATTTCGTCGAAGAAGATGGTCCCGTTTCGGGCCAATTCTATCTTCCCCTTCTTCTGGTATATGGCGCCCGTGAAAGACCCTTTTTCATGACCGAACAACTCGGTTTCGAGAAGGGTTTCCACAAGAGCCGAGCAATTTACCGGGATGAACGGTTCACCGCCCGAAGAGCTGTTGAAATGGATCGTCTTGGCAATCAGCTCCTTTCCGGTCCCGCTTTCGCCCTGAATCAGGACGGTGGCCCGGCTGTCCGAGACCAGTCCGATCAACTTGAAGATCTCCCTCATACTTCTGCTTCTGGCGACAATGCTGTCGGCCCTGTAATCCCTGGAGGTCAACGTCAGCAGCTTCTCCGCGCTCGAACTCGACCGTAGTTTACCGGCGACTTTATCGATCACCGCATCCAACTCGTCGATGTCGATGGGTTTGTGGATGTAGTCGTCGGCGCCGAGTTGCATGGCCCGGATCGTCGTTTCCATGTCATGAAACGCGGTTATCATGATAATGCTGACCGCGATGTCCTCTTTCTTGATCCTTCGGAGGACCTCGATCCCGTCGATTCCCGGCAGCCGAATGTCCAGGACCAGTATGTCCGGCTTTTGGTCGTTCAGCAACCGGATGCCGCTTTCCCCGTTTTCTGCCGAGAGGACCTCGAATCCCTTTTCCTGGAGAAACATCTCGAGATGTTCCCTTATGGAGAGTTCATCGTCTATGATCAGGACTTTCACTGTATTTTACTCCACGGGAAACAGAATTTTTAACGAAGTGCCGACCGAAGGCAGACTCTTTACATCTATTGCTCCGTTGTGAGCTTCCACTATCCTTTTGACATTCGCCAGGCCAAGGCCCGAGCCCGCCGTTTTGGTGCTGAAAAAGGGGTCGAATATTTTGGGTAAATGTTCTTGCTGAATGCCGATTCCAGTGTCTTTGATTTCGATCTCGATCATCGGCCCGGTTTCGGTCTTTACTTCTTTTGCCGCGATATGGATTTCCCCTCCCTGTGGCATCGCGTCCATGGAGTTCACCAGGATATCCAGCAAAACCTCCTGGATCTTTGCAAAATCCAGGACCATTTTTCTTAATCTCCGTGGCTTTTTCCAGGATAAGCTTATATTGCAGTTCCCGGCTTGATCGTCGAGCAGATCAACGCACTTGGAGATTATCTCGGAGACTGAATTGAGCGTCTTGTTCATTCGTATGGGTTTTGAGAAATCGAGAATGTCCTGCAGGAAGTCATCCAGGCGTTTGATCTCCTTCATCGCTATATCGAGGCGCTTCTTGTCAAATCCATGGACCTTCAGGTTCTTTGAAAGTATCTGGATACTCATCTTTATCGCCGATATGGGATTTCTTATTTCATGAGCAAGCGATGCCGCTACTTCTCCAATGGATGCAAGCCTTTCCTTTTCCAATATTTTCTGTTCGAATCTTTTTCGTTCACTGATATCTCGGGAAATCCCGATTATAGCGGGTCTTCCTTCAAATTCAGAAAGACTCACCTTCAATTCGGTCGGAAGGCTTCGGCCGTCTTTGTGGCGCCTGGAAAATTCCACGTTCTGGAGTCCACTTCGCCCCGACGCCTGGCTCGTTATCATGCTTTCCACATCGCCCACACTTGCTGAAGAGATGAATTCACGGAATCCGCCCCCCAGCACCTCCTCTTCGTCATACCCGTGCATGCTGAGAAATGCCGGATTGGCAAAGACGATTCGATCGTCCTGGCAGACGAAATATCCGTCATTTATATCCCTCACTAATGTCTTGTATTTCCGTTCCGATTCCTTGAGGTCTTTATGTAAAAGCGCCTTATCCGTAGCTGCGCCAATCTGTGTTCCAATCATGGTAAACAGGTCTATCTCGTCGCGTGAAAAATGATGGGGGGTTTTACTCGCCACGTTCAGGACCCCTACGACCCGCTTGTTCGCCATGAGAGGAACTGCGAGAACAGAACGCAGGTTCTCCTTTTCCAGCGCGGCCTTAATCGGTCGGGAGTATGAGCTGTAATCGTCGCAGGCTGTTGGAATCCCCAGGCATGCCACATTTCCCGCCAGCCCCTGGCCCAGATTGAGTCTGGAAACCTCGGTGATAAATTCTTCCGAAAATCCCTCCTGCGCGGCAATAGTCAGCTCCTGCTTCACTGCATCGAGCAGGTAAATCATTACCGCCATCTCCCCGACCATTTTCCGCAATTCCTTTACCGCCAGGCAGGATATTTCTCTCAAGTCCAGAGACTGGCTGACAGCCGAAGCGATTTTATTCAACGCGGCCAGTTCGGTGTTTCTTTTCCTTATCTCCTTTTCCGCCTTTTCCTTTTCCGCCAGTAAATTTTCAAGGGCCTCGGCGCGCTCCTTTATCGTCATGCCCCATTCGCGAGCGGTTATGCCCTGCTGTTCCAACTCCTTTCGCCCACCCACAATGAACTCGCATGAGTCGTCGCCTTTGGCGATACACCTGGTTTCCGTGGAAATCAGGTCTTTTTCACCCGAAGTGTGCTGCATAAAAGACAAAAGCGCTCCTGAGGAAAAGTGGCATACGCATTCATTGGACATTTTCCCGCTCTCAAGATGGGCCCAGCCTTCAAAGGTATCGGGGCAGGTTATCCTGGCGTAAGGCTTTTCAAAGGAGAGTTCTTTAACGGAAAAATTTCCGATGCCCGCCTCCGACAGGGTATCGAGCGCGTCAACAAAACCTTTCGGCGACTTTTCGAGAAAACCCAGTTCCAACGCTTTGGTGGTGAAAGTTTCGGACTGACCCGCCTCAAATAATACACGCCTGGAAGTGTCGGCCCCGGCAAACAGAACAATACGTCGTACGAAATTGTACCAGCCTCCTTCGATATCAAGAAGAAACATACGCGAGCCGCCAACGTCGATCCAGCCTCTGCCCAGCTTGGTGGTGAATTTGATGGTGTTGAGCTTCATCGTGTCAATTTGCCTTTTTGTTTCCTGAATTTGAGCTATAGCCTGCATTCGTTCTTTACTGACAGTCCTTAGCATTGCTTCCGAAGCTGCTGCTAAAAATCTGTTGAGCCTCGCAGAGGGCAGCCCCCGGCGAGGGAGCGAAATGCTCTTTAGACATGAGAGAACCACTGCCCATATCGAACAGTCCAGCCCTGAATTTTCGGCATTTTCGACAAAAGATCGAACCAGGCAGTCGGTTTTTTCCCGAGAGGCAAGCACGTTCTCACACGCATTATCGCATTGGTCGATCGCAGCCTGGACAAACGGTAAGAGTCCGGTCTCATTAGACTGTCCCGCCAACAGCGTGTGGACGGCTTCCACAACTTTTGCCCTCTGCCTGCGACTCAGATAGCTCATTACTTTGTCTCCTGGTAATGGCTGCCGAACTGTTCGATAAATCAGGAAGAGCAATAGGGAATGGCCAGCAGCAGAATAAAATCCGGCAGACGGGCAAACGTTGCGCATATATCTTCTTCTACTCTGTTGGGCGAACAATACCATGTGAAGCAGGATTTCCAATAGTAATTTTTCCAACAAGTTGGGGGGCAAATCCGCAGGTTGGGGTGAGCAGGAGCGAACCCCGGCGGGTATTGCACCGGTCGACCGTCAATCCTTTTTAGTGTGCAAAAACTGCTGATAGCATACTCTCTGGCGGCCATCTTTAGTGGAGTCGGTGCACACCCCACGTCGTTGCACCAGGGCTATACCTGGACCCTGCTAAGAAGGTCCGGTTGATAATCTCCTAAACCCTTATGGATAAAGGGTTTAAGAGATGAGTTGTTGCCTTGGGAGCAGGGGGCCGTAGGTTCAAATCCTCTCGCCTCGATTTTTCATTTCATAACTCCACCCTCAGCGGGGCTAAGATACAAAAGGGTCCGCCCTGCCGGGGAGATGATAAAGCTGGAGCCGGGGCGAGTGGCTACATTCAAATGATCTTGCGGTCTTGCGGGGAAATCAAAGGGGGAAACCGACCATGATTCTCTGCTAAGTCTTATGAAAGGTCAAAAAGTGGTCAAATTCCTCCAGAATGCTTTCCCGGTTGAATCTGACCCAAGTTTCACCCTCTCGTTTCACAATTGAGGCCAGGCCATTCAAAAATATTCCCTCTTTCCAAATTTCCCAATCGGCGGGCCATCGTTTCAGACCGAGCAGTTTCAAACCTTTTTCAGTCGTCAGCAGGGGTTCAGGAGAGTCTTTCCGAACAGATTCCAAATTGATTAGCTCCCCCATACCAGACTCCTCGATTCCGGTTAATCTTTTTTAAATATATAATAACGGTGACTTTCTTTTTCATCCCGAACATCCACCAAAGAAATCGAAAAATCATTTCCGTTCGGAATTCCGCACATACACCGATAGGGTAGCCGGCAAGAGAATAAAGATGTTCGAATGGGTTGCGGGGGAAAATAGATGGGAAAAGGGAGTGAGAAATGGAGTGTATTCCGACCACCCGGTCCGGGGAAACGGCCGTTCCTGGCGCGCTTATGGCGCGTTAATGGCGCGACAATCCAAAAGTGGCGGCATTGAGGCTTGATTAAGTTGCCAACAGAAACTACCGCATATATAGATAAGCATCCGAAACTACATGACAAATACCGCAGTTGCTATATTTGGCATCAAAGATGCAATCATTACTAATCGAAAGACAACTCTTTCCTCCTCGAAGCCGATCAGTCTGCCCCACTGATTGGCTTCTTACTTTTATACGGCCTTCATTCTCGCCTGCTTACCGGCAATCAGTCGTGGCCTCGTGGAATAGACCAACCAGGTTCGAATCCCATCCGGCTCAGGTTCTGTGAAAAGAGGGGGCTGGGAGGTGGCACTCTCCTGGTCTTTATTTGCAGTGGCCCTCTTTGCACCATTTCTCCGGGCACCCTTGCGGATCGGCGCCAATGCCGTCAGACTTCCAAGCTGTCTCACTGTCGGGGATGGTCCACTTTCATACCGCCAAAAGCATTATCCTTTGATTGGAATTCCTTCAGATCAGGCTTTTCCAAAAGAATAAAATTTTTGAAGAGCCCAAGAACTCTGAGCCGTTCTTGCCCCAGCTGGAATTCATAGGTGCTGAACAGGATGTAGTCTGCTCGCACAGTTCCGCTGCTCACCACACTCCCGGCCAGACTGCCCAGAATCGGTGCGAAAAGCTGGACTTGGGTACCCTGCGTCCTCTTCTGAGATTCCTTCATGACATATTGGCGGATATAGTTGCTGAAGTCATCCCTGGAGGGATTCGTATAGGCCATCAGGCCCACCAGTGCCGCCAAGACCACCACAATTGTTAAGGACTTCATATTCTTCCCTGTCTCCCCTTCTGGTTGACGAAATTGCTATAACGCTTCGGCGAATTTGTTTAGAGAGCCCTCTTCTTCCTGCTGGTAACGGTTTCTCCACCAAGGCCCGGTTGGCGGTTTCAATTTCCTCCATCAACACCATGACAGTCTGCGGATTCTTTTCCTGGATGTCAACCATAAGCTGCGCTACTCTTTGATGAGCAGGGTTTTCTTATGGGCGCCGTTTTGATGTTTACTGTAGTACCAGATCGAATCCCTGGATTGAGCGACTGTTGCGGGTGCTGATTCGTGTGGCCGGTTTCGATTTAGTTCTCGCCAACTATGAGGTCGCCATAAAGAGCGATGTGATTTGGGCCGACTTCCAAGTACCTGTAATAGCAAGGTGCAACTCAAAAAGGGCTTCACTTTCGACCTTGGGGCATTCTCCGCCTCCCTTTTGCCATCCTCGGACTATGTGGACTGGCTGAAGTGGAGATCTGAAACCTCTATTGATGCAAACCCGTTGATGGCATTGGTTGGCACGGGATGGATGAGAAGTAAAATAGGAGGCCGCCTCTTGACGGAATCCTTTAAAAGTTCTCGTGGGCCGCGCTGCGGTTAGACCAACGTCTTTTCATCGTTTCCGGGTGTCCACCAGGGGACGTGCGGAGCAGCCTTGAAAGGTTCCCGCCGCCCCTCCCGGCGCTTCGCGCCGGGTCCACCACGGCTTTTCGCGGTTTCCGGGCGGCGTACGAAACCGCGCTGAAAAGAAGTGAAAAGCGAAAGGCAGCGCACCTCGAACCTTTTCAATCTCAGGCCGCCGTATGAAACTGCTTTTCCTCCGTCGAGCCTTCCAGGGCGCCGGTGGAAAACCCTTCCCCCACGACCGTGCGCGCCACCTCGTCGAAATAACCCGCTCCAACGAAGGACTGGTGCTTTACCGCCGTGTACCCCAGCTTTTCCCACTCGAATTCTTGGTCCTGAAACTGCGAATAGGCGATCATTCCTTTGTCGTTGAACTCGCTGGCCAGCGTGTACATGCCGAAATTTAGCGAATGAAAACCGGCCAGGGTTACGAACTGGAATTTATAGCCCAGGGAACCGAGTTTATCCTGAAACCCGGCTATGTCGGATTTTCGAAGTTTTGCGCTCCAGTTAAACGAAGGCGAAAGGTTGTAAGCCAGCATTTTGCCCGGATAGGTTGCATGAATCGCTTCGGCAAACATCCCGGCCTCCTCGATATCGGGCTCGGACGTTTCAAACCACAGCACATCGGCATAAGGCGCATACGCCAATCCGCGGGCTATCGCGGACTCGATCCCGTTTCGGACGGTAAAAAATCCTTCCACCGTCCTTTGGCCGGTTATGAAAACCTGGTCTCTTTCATCTATATCGTTTGCCAGAAGGGTAGCCGAGTTGGCGTCGGTTCTACCGATAAGCACCGTCGCCACGCCGCAGACATCGGCGGCAAGTCTTGCGGCCACAAGTTTTTTGATTGCCTCCGAAGTGGGAATTATCACTTTTCCTCCCAGGTGCCCGCATTTTTTGGCCGATGCGAGCTGGTCCTCGAAATGAACCGCGGCCGCGCCTACCTCGATCATCGCCTTCATCAGCTCGAAGGCGTTGAGGACCCCGCCAAAACCGGCTTCCGCATCGGCGATGACCGGCACAAACCAGTCGGGCCCTTCCCTGCCGTCCATGTAGCTGATCTGATCGGCCCTTGCCAGTGCGTTGTTTATTCTTCGAACCAGGTTGGGAACGGAATCGACCGGGTAAAGACTTTGATCGGGATAAGTGTGTCCGATGGTGTTGTTATCGGCTGCGACCTGCCATCCGCTCACATAGACGGCCTTGAGTCCGGCCTGAACCTGCTCCACGGCCTGGGCGCCGGTGAGGGCGCCAAGCGCCGAAGTATAGGGCGCGGTGCGCAGCAGTTTCCACAGGCTGCGCGCCCCCCGGTCGGCCAGCGTGTGCTCGATTTTGATCGACCCCCTCAGCTTGCGCACATCCTCGGCCTTATAAGGACGCTCGATCCCCCGCCAGCGATCCTGATCGTCCCATTGGGGGATGGGTTCTCGATTGCGATCATCTGTGTTCATCTGTAAGGTTCCTCCTGGGACAAAGGTATTTCATTGGCCGTTTCATGCCGGGTTAAACTGGTGACGCACAATCATTTCCTCGCTCAGGCGTCGGGCCTCCCGTAAGTTGGCGGCTTCGGCCGGTGCGCTTCCCGACCGCGGTTCGCCAAGCAGCCGGTCGAGTTCCTCATCGAAAAGTCTGCCGACCAGTTCGGGTGTCAACTCCACCGGGTTGCCCCCGGCATCTTCCAGTTTCACCCGGTTTCGGTGGAGGGTCCGCTGGGCGATCATCAAGCGGTAGATACGGTCTGTGGCCAGGTCCTCCATGTACCCGTCGAGCAGGCTGGCGCCCTTGCCGTTCAGCACTCCGTTGCGGTATCGCACCACGGTGCGTACCGCCGCCCGCGTGCCCGCCAGAGTTATCCTTCCGATCCCCGCCGGCGAAGGCCTCAAGTCCGGATAGCGATTTACCGAAGCCTTCCGGGCAAAACCCTGGTTGGGTCGGGGAAACTCGCGCACCGCGATTTCGTTTTGATCCGGATGCCCCGTCCAAGCTCCATCCATCAGGCAATCGGCCTCGTTTTTCTTGTCTTCGGCCAGCACCTTCAGGGCGCGTTCGTTCAGTTCGCTGTCCGTTCTGCTCGGATAGAGGGCGGTCATACCCCCGATGGCCAGCATGCCCCGCCTGTGGCAAATTTCAACCATCAGATCACGAAGTCTCTGGAAAAAAGCAACGTCATGGGGAATGGTATTTCGGTCGGGCAAGACCCATTTCGGATCGTGGAGATTAAAGTGAATAAGGCTTGCCATGTAATCCCATCGGCCCAGGTTCAACCCCAGAAGATGGTCTTTGAGGTTAAAGGCGAATTCCTCCATCTGGTAAGCCAGGGGGTGAGATTCCACCAGCGCCATGCACTTGATGTAGTCCTTTGGCAGCCCCCTGGCCTCGGCCAGAGCCCGAAAAACATCCCGCCACCAAAGGGCCTCTTCGGCCGATTCGCTCTTCGGGATGTAGAAAGAGAGCGGATGTCTCAAATCCTCGGGGTCTATGCCGTAGACTATCGCCGCCATGTCCAGCAGCGATGCGGCGACCTTTTCATTTCCGTTGGCCAGGACCCCTGCCTGGCTCATGTGCAACCCCCTGGGGCGCACCCATAGGACCGTTTTGCCGGGGTTGATCCCCACCCTGGCGCCTCGTTTTTCGTCGAAGAAGGAAATCTCCCCCCGCAACGCTTCGAGGATGTTCAAAATCCCCACCATGGCATGCGGCCACGCGTTCACCATGGAATCTTCAAGGTCGAGCATAACGCCGGGGGCGCCGGAATTGAGCATCTTTACCGCCAGCTCCACATCGTCGGCGGGACCGGTCATCTGGTTTCTCTGGTCCTCACACCACGCCGGGAGTTCGATTTTCCACTTCCCGGTGGTGGCCTCCGAAGGGGGTAAGTGGTCCGGGAGAAAACCTCTGTGCGCCTCGACCAACACGTGCTCCCGCTTAGCCGCCAGCGCCGCTTGCCGTGGCGTGAATTCCCGGTGCAAAGGGAGCAAAAATTCGAGAAAACCGCGGGAAAGAACTGTTGCCGGATCGAAAATGACCGGCCTGTAATTACCGTGGTTCAGACCTCTCGCCTCACCGCCCTGGCTTAGTATTCCCATTGACCTTCTCCTGCGGCCGCCAAGAATGTGCCAATCCGATACCCGCCACCAGCCTGAGTCGAGCGTCCGTACAGCGGCTATCAACCGGTGGACTGCCCACTCTCAGGCGGACTCATTTGTTGATGACAGCCGTTCCTTTAATGAAGCTATGGTCGGGTACATTCTTTGGCAAGTGTGATTTGAAGCGAAGCAAGGATGGTGGAACCGCCTCTATGAAGACTCTATTTCGATGCGAGCGGGGAATTCTTTGAAAATCTCGCTTCGTTCCAATTCCGCCCGAGGATTGAAGAAACGCATATTGCCCTCTTCGGTGCAAAGCCAAAATTCCCTGGCGCCTCTTTCGAAATAAAGCAGCCTTTTTTCCTCCAACTCGGCTGCGCTGTTCGAGGGAGATTCAATTTCCACGACCAGTTCCGGGGATTCGGGAAGCTCCACCATTCTAATCCCGTGCTTTTTGAGAAAGGCCGGGCTTGCCCAGGCCACGTCGGCTACCTTTGTGCCTTTGGAAGTCTTGACGGGGCATTCGGTTGAGACCCGCCCTTTTCCCCCACCCGGGCGGAGAAGCCATTCGACAATGCGCACCGCATAGAGTCCATGCGCGTATGAGGCCGGCGCCATCATAATCTTTCCCCACTCGTTCGTTTCGATCTTGAAAGGCAAGTCTTGCAGGCTTGGATGTTCGACCACTTCACGCCATTCCAATTTTTGTCTCCTTTCCAAGCGGTTGGTGAGCAACAACTCGAGTCCCTCGCCGCATTCCGGGCAGTGATTGTCACGGAACGTCGATCTCGATGTGCTTCGGGAATTCCCCGAAAAGCCCGCTTCTTTCCAGTTCCCCTTGAGGACTGAAAAAGCGCATATTGCCCTCTTCGTTGCAAAGCCAAAATTCCCTGGCGCCTACTTCAAAATAGAGGTGTCTTTTTTCTTCCAACTCGGCGGCCGTGTTCGATGGGGACTCTATTTCAACAACAACCTCGGGAGACTCAAGAAATTTAAGAATACGAATGCCATGCTTTTTGATGAAGGCTTCACTTCCCCAGGCCACATCGGCGACCCGAACACCTTCAGAGGTCTGGACGGAGCACTCGGTTACAATCTTCCCTCCTTTGATCAACCGAGCGAGGGTACTACAAATGAAGCTTTGATAAACTCCATGAAGAATCGAGGGCGGAGTCATCATGATCTTTCCCCATTTGTTGGTCTCGATCTTGAAAGGCAGGTTTTTTAGACTTGGATGCTCGACCACTTCTCGCCAGTCCATTCAAGTCTCCTTTCCAAGCGGTTGGTGAGCAAAAACTCGAGTCCCTCGCCGCATTCCGGGCAGTGATTGTCACGGAACGTCGATCTCGATGTGCTTCGGGAATTCCCCGAAAAGCCCGCTTCTTTCCAGTTCCCCTTGAGGACTGAAAAAGCGCATATTGCCCTCTTCGGTGCAAAGCCAAAATTCCCTGGCGCCTACTTCAAAATAGAGATGTCTTTTTTCTTCCAACTCGGCGGCGGTGTTCGATGGAGACTCGATTTCAACTACGACTTCCGGGGATTGCGGGAGTTTAAGATTCCGTATTCCGTGCTTTTCAAGAAATGCTCTGCTTCTCCAGGCAACATCGGCAACCATAACCCTGGCGCCTCTAGCAGACTGAACGGCGCTTTCGGTGGAAATTTCCCCTTCTTTGGCCAAATCGCCAAGAGCCCCGATAATACGGCCTTGATACAAGCCATGCAGGTCTGAAATCGGAGCCATAATAATCTTGCCCCATTCATTCGTCTCGATCTTGAAGGGTAGGTCTTTAAGGCTTGGATCCTTGACAATTTCTTCCCATTCCATCGGTGTCTGCTTTCCGAAGCCCCTGGCGGCAAAAACAGCGAGGTCCTCGCAAGAAAATGGGGCCCTGCAGAGGGGCGACACAGTCCATCTCAACAACACTATATATCCTTTTCTCGCGGAGCGGTAGCTCTTTCGATTTTTCGCCGGCGTTCGCTTCAGGTCGATACAAATAGCGCGAAAAGGATAAAGAACGCGAGAGCCCGAGGCCCCCACACCCCTCGGCACACGCGCGTAGCGCGTGCGGCCGAATCCCGGGATCGAGAAGTGAATCATCTCGAAAAAAAATAGAGTAAACTAACAGATCCTCCCCAACTTAAGACACTTGTGGTGAAATTCATCGAGTTGAGCGCAGTGGAGGCCATGAGCGCAAAGAAAGTAGTCTACTTGCTTCTTAGCCTCTGTGGCCTCTGCGTCTCTGCGGTGGATTTCTTTTGTTTTTGGCGAGAAAACAAGTTCATCGTGATCCCGAGGGGCGCGGGGGACAAGGTTGTTGAGTTAAGCGACTCAACTGGAATCGGTGCTGCTCTTTTTGAGCGACGGTCATGATCCCGAAGGGATCAAAGCCATTTGTATGAAAATGCCGATGTTTTGACGTGAATTCAAAGTGTTAGTAATCGGAGCGGAAGTGATCAAGCATTTTGTGCATAGCAATCCGCTCATGCCGGCAAAAGCCGACACACCGGATTTTGATCTGTTGCCGGACCGCCCGTACTTGTCCGGGGCAATCGAAAGAGCTTCCGCTCAGGTGCTTAAATAATGTCAGCAAGAATACAATTTTTGTATCCGTGG
>JARLHP010000214.1 GCA_031292195.1 Syntrophobacteraceae bacterium | reverse complement strand
CAACCCCCGGCTAATGGCTTTGATCCCTTCGGGATCATGCGGCCTCACGGCCTCAACCCCCGGCTAATGGCTTTGATCCCTTCGGGATCATGCGGCCTCACGGCCTCAACCCCCGGCTAATGGCTTTGATCCCTTCGGGATCATGCGGCCTCACGGCCTCAACCCCTGGCTACGAGAGATGGCGCAATGCAAATGGCTTTGATCCCAGCCGGGATCATGATCGTCGCTCTACGGGATCGCGATCGTCGCTCTAAAAGAGCAGCACCGATTCCAGTTGAGCCGCTCGATCAGAGAGGGAAGGGCGTTTACATCTCGTCGAGGACCTGGCCGTTGCTTTCAACGATTCGCTGATAAAGGTCGGCGGAAGCTTTGCGAGTGCGCTTCTGGGTGGCGTAGTTTACGTGTATCAGGCCGAAGCGCTTGGAGAAGCCCTGTGACCATTCGAGGTTGTCCAGGAGCGTCCAGACAAAATAGCCCCGCAGATCCGCGCCGGCGTCCAGGGCGGCGTGCGCCGCTTTGATATGCTTTTTGAGATAGTCCTGGCGAAGCGGATCTTCCAGGCGGTCGCCTTCCACGGTAGGCGGATCATAGAATGCCGCGCCGTTTTCGGTGATATAGATGGGCGGGTTGCCGTAATTTTCCTTGAGCCACAAAAGGGTGTCGGTCAGCGCCTGCGGGTAGACTTCCCAGCCGGTTTCCGTGTAAGTGGCGTTTCGTTGTGGTACGGGTTTGGCCTTGTCGGGGTAACCGTCCGGATCGTAGTGCACCACCGCCCGGGTGTAATAGTTAAGGCCGACGAAGTCGATCGGCCGGCGAATCAGTTCCAGGTCGTCGGCGGGCCAGCGGGGCCATGCCTCGCCGAACACGTCCCGAAGCTTTTGGGGATAGCGTCCGTGGAAAACCGGGTCCAGGTATTGCCGGTTCATATAGGCGTGGGCGAGATCGACGGCCTCGGCGTCCTGGGGGGAATCGGAGGCCGGGTGTTTGGGCTCTATGTTCACCACCAGACCGATCCGGTGTTTGCCGGTTTCGCGGTACACCTGTACGGCGCGCGCGTGGGAACGCAGAAGGTTGTGGCCGGCGATGGGGGTTTCGAAGAGGTTGCGGTGGCCGGGGGCAAGGGCGCCGCGCAGATAGCCGCCGTCGGTCACGACCCAGGGTTCATTGAGGGTGACCCAAAGTTTTACGCGGTCATCGAGCCTGCGGAAACAGACGGCGGCGTAGTCCGCGAACCAGTCGGCAACTTTGCGGTTGAGCCACCCGCCCCGGTTGTCCAGGGCTTCTGGGAGATCCCAGTGATAGAGGGTCACCATGGGAGTTATTGCGCTGCCCAGCAGGGCATCGACCAGGCGGTCGTAAAAATCCAGGCCCTTTTGGTTGATTTTGCCCGTGCCCTCGGGCAGAACGCGCGCCCAGGAAATCGAAAACCGATAGGCGTTGAGGCCTAGACCGGCCATCAAGCGGACATCGTCCTCCATTCTCCGATAATGATCGCAGGCAACGTCGCCGGTATCGCCTCCCACCATCATGTGAGGGGTGTGGGAGAAACGGCGCCAGAAACTGGGGCCCGCGCCGTCGGCCAGCGGTGAGCCTTCGATCTGGTATGCCGAAGTGGAACAGCCCCACAGGAAACCCGGGGGAAATTGAAAGCTTTTTTTCATTTCAGTGTTCCTTTTGATGATTATTGAAAAGACAGGCTGACTTTTGGAGATGTTTATGGCTGGCGTTCGTCTTGAAAACGTTCGAAAAGTGTACGAAAACGGCCACGTGGCGATCGAGGGGGCCAACTTCGAGGTCGAAGACGGCGAACTCCTGGTGTTGGTCGGTCCGTCGGGCTGCGGGAAAAGCACTTTGCTGCGCATGATCGCCGGCCTCGAGTCTATTTCGGAGGGTACGCTTTCCATCGGCGGGCGCGTAGTGAACAGCGTCGCGCCCAAGGACCGCGATATAGCCATGGTCTTCCAGAGCTATGCTCTCTATCCTCATATGAGTGTGGCCGAAAACCTGGCCTTCGGTCTGAAGCTGCGCCGCGCGCCGCGGGAAGAGATCGAGAGCCGGGTGGCCCGGGTTGCGGCTGTGCTGGGCATGGAAGAGATGCTCGATCGCCGCCCGGCGCAACTCTCCGGGGGACAGCGCCAGCGCGTTGCGCTGGGCCGGGCCCTGGTGCGCGAGCCCAGTGTGTTCCTGCTCGATGAGCCGCTCTCCAACCTGGACGCCAAACTGCGTTTGTCCATGCGCGCCGAGATTGCCCGGCTGCACCGGCGGCTGGGCGCCACCATGATCTATGTCACCCACGACCAGGTGGAGGCCATGACGCTCGGGCGCCGCATCGTAGTGCTGCGAAGCGGGGAAATTCAGCAAATCGATACGCCCGGGGCGCTCTACGAACGGCCTGCCAATCTCTTCGTGGCAGGCTTCCTGGGAAGTCCGGCCATGAACGTGTTCAGAGGGCGATTGAGCGGTGAGGATCCGGCATACCTCGATCTTGGCCAAAACGTCCACCTGCCGCTCGGGATTTTGCCGGGACGGCTTGGCGCCTGGCGGGGCCGCAGGGTAGTGGTCGGACTTCGCCCGGAAGACCTGCGTTTGGCGGAGGCGCCAACGGTTGCCGCGCAGCCGTGCCTGCGGGGGCAACTCGACGTGATCGAGCCGGTCGGAAATGAAGTATTCTTCTACCTGCGCTATGCCGGCAGTGAAGTGGTGGTGCGTACGCCGCCGCGTGCGCTGCCCGAATGCGGAGAGTGGCTGACCCTGACCTTCGATCCCCGGAAGCTGCACTTTTTCGACGAGGAAACCGAACGCGGCATCGCTGCAGGATTTGGTGCGAAGGAATAGCCGCCGAAGCGGGGAGGCAGCCTTCATGCCGCTTTTTCCAGGGGCGGCGCGACCGAAAATCCGCAGGAAGAGGGCGATAACCCAAAGCCCCACCGGTTGGCCGAAACGGCGTCGGAGAGCGCCCATACGGCTTCATGAAGCGCTTTGAGCGAGGTTGGATCGCACAACAATTCCTTCTTTTCCGAAGCGCGGAGCGCGTCCGGTCCCAATGCCAGTGCTTTTTCCCGGAGTTTTCGCCTTCTATCGAGGATCTCCGGGCAATATTTTCGCTCTTTTCGCAGAAAAGAAAGATGCAGGGCGTGAACGCACGGGTCGACCACGGCCCTCGTGAACCCCTTCTGGTCGCCGAAGGGCGGAAGCGAAGAAAAGGTCCGGTATTGCCGCCGGTAGGCTTCCAGCCAGCGCAGCTCCGGGGGAGGGGCAGTTTCCTGCGGAGTCAGCAACAGGCCGGAATTCCGAAATTTTTGTCCGAGGGTGGAACGGCTGGAAAAGACCGATAAAGGCGCCGACATGATGAGTGAGACCACGATGGGCGCCAGCCACCAGAAAAAGGAGGGATTGGTCAGCAGCACTATCAGGCTCCAGGCAAACCCAAGGGCCATCCCTGAGCCGTGGAATCGCAGCGCTTCATACCAGGAGGCGGACTGCGCTCCTCTTTGCTGCGAGTTCCAGGCGACCTCCCGTCCGGCGAGGGTTAGAAAAACGAACTTGCTGTGAAAAATCATCCTTATGGGCGCTGTGAGAGCTGAAACGACCACCTCGATCAGCGCGCTGGTCAACAGCTTTATGATACCTCCGAATTCCTTCGCCCGTCCCTGCTGGACTGAAACGACGATCACGGCCAGGAGCTTGGGCAAGAAGAGCAGCAGGGCGGTGGAGATCCCGAGAACAATGGCCCACCCGGCGTTCCAGACCGGCCAGTGAGGAAACAGGACCCGTTGGGCGGGAAAGTATTGCGGCTTGATAAAGACCTCGGAAACCGCCTCGGCAGTGCTCATGGCCAGGAAGAGAAACCAGAGAAGACCTGAGACATAGGCCATGGCGCCCGCCAGAAACAACGCGCGGTGGGCGGGAAAAAGCCCTTTGGTGAAAAGCAGCTTCATGTGCTGGATGTTTCCCTGGCACCATCGCCGGTCTCGTTTAAGTTCATCGAGCAGACTAGGAGGCAATTCCTCGTA
This sequence comes from Syntrophobacteraceae bacterium, assembly GCA_031292195.1. Classification (GTDB taxonomy): domain Bacteria; phylum Desulfobacterota; class Syntrophobacteria; order Syntrophobacterales; family Syntrophobacteraceae; genus SbD1. Next base: position 6,895 of record JARLHP010000214.1, on the reverse strand, counting down.
GCTCCCAGCCAAATCGTATGCCAGCCATACTCCCCACCCCGCCCGGCGCATGAGCGCGGCCTCGACGAAATCATGGCTGAGGATTTCCCCGCCAAGAGGTGGTTTGCCGGGCAAGGTCGGCAATCCGCAATGTTTTATGAAGGGTTCAACCCGGATAATGGCGTTATGGCCCCAGTACTGGGCTTCGCCAAGCTGCCAGAAATGGAGCCCGACCGAAAATAGGAGTCCGTAGAGGTTTCCGGCGAACTGCTGGAGGCGGGCGAACAAGGTCTGCGCGTTGACGGTCTTGGGGAAGGTCTGAAGAATGCCGATTGTCGGCGCTCCTTCCATTCGGGCCACCATTCGAAGCAGGGTAGGACCGGTCATGACACTGTCCGCGTCAAGGACTATCATGTACCGGTACCGGTAGCCCCACCTTCGGCAAAAATCGGCGATATTACCGCTCTTGCGCTTGACATTGGCCCGGCGGTTTCGATAAAAGATGCGGCCATGGCCGCCCGTTATCCGGCACAATTCGAGCCACGCGGCCTCCTCTTCCACCCACCTGTCGGGATCGCTGGTGTCGCTCAGTATGAAAAAATCGAACAAATCGAGCCGTTCGGTTTGCCGCACGGATCGATAAACGGCATAGATACCGGCAAATGTGCGGTCCACCGGTTCGTTACATACCGGAACCACTATGGCGGTGCGCGCCCCGGGGCCAATAGGGATGGAATCGTTTCGACCGGACGGGGCGAATCGGTCGAAGCGGCGCAAAAGGGTAAAGAAACCGGCCATGCTTGTCCAGAACCCGACGGATATCCAGGCATACAGGGCGCCGAAAAACAACACGAGCAAAAACTCCAGGATGGTAGCGCCATTTTGAGGAAGAACCCGCGCCATGTAATCGCAGGCGATGAAGGTGGGAATCAAGACGAACGAGAGCAGGATCAGCCTACGCCGCCGCGCGTTTCGTTCCCACGACATGTCGGTGAACTCACGAGTCATCCCAGTGCCTTCCCGCGCCCCCGATTGGGGGCCCTTCGCCATATGTTTAGAAGTCCCGCAAGCTGCGATCTCAATCGGAGGGGAGCCAGTGGTTCCGGAACCATGCGCGAGCGGTAAACCGGGGGCGAGGCAGGGACCGATCTCTCGGGCCGGGCTTGCCCGGGGTGTTCGCCCACGCCGGGTCTTTGCTCCCTTAGGAGGCGGCGCAGGGCCTGCATGGCCCGGGCGACCGGATCTGCGCCGGGGGCGCTATTACCTTCCACTTCCCCGAAGACCCTGCGAGCCAGCTCAAGAGCTTGCGGCGCCGGGAAATCCAGGCAGCGAAGGTAGAGCAGCACGCGGTCCAGGGCGATTTGCCCGCACCTGGTCAAGCGTAGTTCCCGCTCGTTCCCATTACAGCCATCCGTCAAAGGGGCTATGGACTCAACCGGCTTCATCGGCATCCACTCTCCGTAAACGGGTCCACATAACTCCAGGTCTCAGTCAGGACCTCGTCGTTCAGACGCAAAAAAGCCCGCAGCTCAAGGGGCCTGTCGGTGATGGTCCTCATGACAGGAAACGCCAGGCGCCAGCCGCCGGTATATTTGTTTCTTTCAATGTGACGTTCCAACACATGCCCCCCACCTGCGCTGATATCGGCTACCACTTTGCTTTGAGCGGGCAGGGCGTCGAGTTTGCCTCCCGCAAAGTCGAGCACGTATAATTCACTGTTCTTTTGCCCGCCAACAGAGGTCCTGGTGGCGACAACCCGGCCAAGGGGCGGCTCGGCTATTTGAGGAGAGCCCCACTTGATAACGTAGGAAATAGAAATGGGCTTTCCGGGTTTGAAAGGTTCAGTCGGGACCCAGTACGCTACTATGTTGTCATTTTTTTCGCTGCTGGTGGGGATCTCAACGAGTTCGACACGGCCCTGGCCCCAGCTTTCCCCGGGGATAACCCAGGCGCACGGCCGATTCTGATAGTTGCTTTCAAGATCCTGGTAGTCATTGAAATCCGTGTCGCGCTGGAAAAGGCCGAACCCTTTGGGACTATTCAACTGAAAAGAGGTGATCAGCAGCCTGCCTGGATTTATGAGGGGGCGCCATATCCACTCGCCCGTGGAACTGGCGATCTGGAGGCCGTTCGAATCGTGAACCTGGGGACGGAAATTGTCGGCCGGGCGAATGTTTGTATTCTGGCCATAGAAAAACATGCTGGTAAGAGGCGCAATGCCGAGTTTATCGACTTTTTTGCGCAAAAAGATAGTGGCCGTGACGCCCATGGAGGTGGCCGTTCCCGGGCGGATGCCGAACTTGTATGCGCCGGTAAGAGAGACGCTGTCCACCAGTCCGTATACGGTAATCGGCCCGGCCTTGGGCTGAGGGCGCACCAGCCAGAACTCTTTAAAATAGGGAAACTCCTCCCCTGAAGGCAAGGCCGTGTCGATTGCCAACCCCCTGGCGGACAAGCCGTAGTTTTCATCCTTTCCCACGGCGCGAAAATAGCTGGCGCCCAGAAAAGCGACGAACTCATCGTAATAGACGGGAGTATTCAGGGGGTAATGGAGGCGAAACCCGGCAAATCCAACGTCTTTTAGTGCCTTTTCATTGAATTTGTTCATGCCGAAATTGAACAGATCCGGGGAATAGCGAAGGGGTGAAGCCTCACCGGGCTGGACGAGGTCGATTTTGACGGTGCGGTTGTATACCCATCCGGGAAAGAAGAATTCGGCCTGGAAGGGCAGCTTGTCCTTTAGCCAGAGAGCGTCTTCCGGCTTGAAACGGATGTCTCGCCACTGGTTGTAGTTAAGTTGTGATAGGAAGTCGGGAAGATTTCCGGGCTGAACGAAAGGTTTTTGGGCGAGACGCTCGGCTTTGGCGATCACATCCGAGTATCCAAAGCCCTTTTGTTGTGAATAAGCCGGGGCGGAAACCGTCAAAACCAGGAAACAAAACCCTAAAGCCGCCGGCAAATAAGGCATTTTACACATCGGAGCCCAATCTCCTTTCCTTTCACGTGTGGTGGGTCTTTCAGGCCGGCGGAATCAACTGGAGATCAGTTAGAGATCAAAATCCAGCCGCTCGCTGTGAAGATAGCCCAGAATGGCGCTATCGAGCCGGGCGCTGAGATTATCGATGTTCGAAACGAAAAGATAGCGGTAGCCGGCGTTAACGAGACGTTCGAACATTCCTGAGGTCTTTATGGAGAGCAGAAAATCTCCATGGCCCGCGGGGTTCCATTCGAGCAGCCTGTTGCCTGGAGCAAGGGCTGGTTCGAGTGTTGCCGCAAGCACCTTGGGAAACTTGTGCTGGACAAAGCTGAAGATGGGCGCATGGTCCAGGTACGAGCGGAGCGCTTCCGTGGTGGCGGGATCGGTAAAAAAGCTGTTCATCAGCAAAAGCGGCATGTCCAATCCGCGTTTCCTGTTCATATGCCGTACTTGTCCAGTAATTATGTCGAGAAAGGAAAGTCCTTCTTTGGCTTCGAAAAGCGACTTCGGGCCGTCTACGCCCATGGTGGCGCCCAGGCCGCCGTTAAGCTTGGCGACAACCGTTTTTTCGAGCGCCTCCTCACCCTGAGCCCGATACGGCTGCAAGTTCTCCAGGCTTTCAAGCTGGCCGGGTTCCACCGGCGTCAGGGTGGATTCGGGGATAATCGATCCGCTGCCTGCCGCCATTTGCTCATAAAAGCGCGCAAACAGTTCTATCGCCGCCTCGGGCAGCCTCTCAAACCGCATTTTCCGAATGAAGGGCACTAACGAATTGCTGTTCACTCCCATACTCCTCATTGCAAGAGTTTGGAATGGCAGTTCCTTTTGATACCGGGTTGCAGTCACGATTTGGTCGATGGGTTGCGCTTCGCTCCACCCATCCTACGACGGCCCGTCTAGAGCCGCTGTGGGATGGGTGAAAGGCCGTGAAACCCATCTGTTTGACGCGTCTTGAATGCAACTTCGTAGGAGCCGTATCCGATGATATGGAGGCGAATTTTGTTGTTTTCATGTCTAAAAACTAAGTTCGGCCGGTGAATTAGTCTACTTTGGGCAGGCGGGTGCGGGCAAACATCACCGCATCTGCCGGCAAACATCGCCAGGGCTGCGATCAGTGGATTGAGCATACCGGCGGCAGCCACAGGGCTGGCGAGGAGGTTGTAGAAAAAGGCGAAGAAAAGACTCTGCCAAATTATTTCCGGGCGGGATTTCCCCGTGATCATCGACTCGTCGAGCACACAGTTGCCCGATACGATATAGCCGTCGACCGGCACCCTTCTATAGCCTGAAGACGGTCCGCAGGGGTCAGGTCCGGTACAACTGGTACTGAATCCAGTGCCATGGCCCCGCAGCGGATGGAAACGGGACGGTTGGGCAAAGTTTTGTCCCGCTGTCAACCGATCTTGGAAGTTCCAGGGTGCAATCCAAAGCGACGGCGAAATCTTTACGATCCTGATGTTCGGCCATAAGAAGATGCCTCCGCTCATTACGACTGTAGCCGATGACGAGGCCGGTACATCATCGACTACACGCGGTGGCTGAAGAAGGAATGGAAAGGTTGAGAAGTCGAGATTAAACCAAATAAAAGGAGATAAAAAGAGCGGGGGAGCGTCTCCCACGCGTCCCCCGGGATTGGGCCTCACGCGCCGCTGACAGGATACGCGAGCCGTCTTCCAGATGGCGATGTCAAAGTGGGCTTCCGGATCGCCTGCTTTCATCTCATTCGTCCATCTGTTCATCGATATAGCAATACCGCCAAGTTTCGCCCGGCTCGAACGATTTGATCACCGGGTGGTTGGTGGTGCGAAAATGGACGGAGGCATGCTTGTTTTTGGAACTGTCGCAGCACCCCACATGTCCACAGGTTTCGCAAAGACGCAGGTGTACCCAGGAATCGCCCATCCGCAGACACTCTTCGCAGCCCTTCGTTTTCGGCGGAGTTGCTTTTACCACTTCAAGATGTGAACATCGTCCAATCATTGCCTACCTCCGTTTCCCACTGATACATACAGAATCCGAGTCACTCATCCCTTATTCGTTCAACACCCGATGAACGAATGAGACCGCATTCGATCCCTCCCCAACTGCCGATGCCACACGCTTGAGATTGCCTGCCCTGACGTCGCCGACCGCGAACACCGCAGGTATGCTCGTTTCCAGGAAATAGGGGTTTCGGGAAAGCGACCATTGCGCCGCGGTCAAGTCATCTTTTGATAGATCCGGCCCTGTCCTTATGAACCCCTTGTCGTCGAGCGCCACGCAACCGTTCAGCCACTGTGTGTTCGGAACAGCGCCGGTCATGAGGAATGCGTGGCAGATATCGTGAGTTTCGGTCTTTCCCGATTGATTGTTACGCCAGCGAACGCGCTGGAGATGATCATCGCCTTCAAGCTCGACAATTTCGGTATGCGTTCGCAATACAATTGCGGGATTGTCTTCCATGCGCCTTATGAGATATCGCGACATAGTCTCCGCCAGACCGCCTGAGCGGACCAGGACATGCACGCGCTTCACGGTCCGAGACAGGAATACGGCCGCCTGCCCCGCGGAGTTACCGCCCCCCACCACAATGACCTCCTGGCCGCCGCACAACTGGGCTTCTATAAACGAAGCACCGTAGTATACACCTGCGCCTTCAAACTGTGACAGGTTCGGGATGGCGAGCTTCCGGTACTGTGCGCCGGTCGCGATGATCACCGCCCGCGCCCGTATGCGCGAACCTTCGTCTATTTCTATTATGTATGGCTTCTGATTGCCCAGGAGCCGTGTTGCGGATTTGGCGATGAGCACCCGGGCGCCGAACTTCTGTGCCTGGGTGTAGGCACGTGCAGCCAACTCCTGCCCGGAGATGCCGTTTGGAAAGCCAAGGTAGTTCTCGATTCTTGAGCTTGAGCCCGCCTGTCCTCCGGGCGCATTGGTTTCCAGCAGCAAGACATCGAGCCCTTCCGATGCCCCGTACACGGCAGCCGAGAGCCCTGCAGGCCCCGCGCCGACAACCACGAGATCGCGGAGTTGCGTCCGATCGATAGCTTCGTTGAAGCCAAGGCAGTCAGCGAGTTCCTCGTTGCTCGGATTCCGCAACACCTGCTGACCGTGGTAGATTACGATCGGTACTTCTTCGGCATGGATCTGAAACCGATCGAGTAACTCCTGTACGCTCGGATCGCGTTCAACGTCGACACAGGCATAGGGCTGAGCGTTGCGTGTGAGAAACTCCCGCAGGCGCAGCGTTCCGGCGGAATGGCTGGATCCAACGAGCACCACGTCCCCGGCTCTTCTCTCAATCAACTCCATCCGCCGCAAAATGAAGGCCCTCATGAAGATTTCGCTCAGCTCGCTGTCGGTCTGCACAAGATTGACCAGTTGATCGCGGTGCAACTCAATGGTTTGGCCGGGTTCGCTCGCGCGAAGTCGCACGAGTGCGCGGCGCCCGGACAGCAGGTTTACTTCGCCGGTGAACTGACCCGTCCGGCAGATGGCTATGACTTCCTCCGCGTCGCCGGATACCTTGACAACGTCTATCCGCCCCGTCTTGACAACAAAGAACCGGGTGGTTTCCTCGCCGACTTCGGAAAGCACCTCTCCGGCTTTAACCCGCCGGGTCTCACCATGTGAAGCGATGCGCGCCACCTGCTCCGCGCTCAGCTTCGGAAACATCCGGTCGGGCTGTTCGCCGGGAAGCGCCGTCGACGCCGATGCTGTTATTGTGTAGGTCATGGTACGATCTGGTCTCCAACCTTCATGATTGCTATGAAAACTCTACCTGTTTTCATAGTAAGCATTATCCACTGATAACAAAGTTACGTTCAAGACGCGTCAAACAGATGGGTTTCACCCACCCTACAGCGGCTCTCGACGAGCAAGGATGGGTGGAGCGAAGAGACTGTGTCGCAATCGTCGGCTCAAAGCAAGGCAAAGGACAAAAGTGCGGGGAGCAGT
>JARLHP010000213.1 GCA_031292195.1 Syntrophobacteraceae bacterium | reverse complement strand
GTATCTTAAAAGAGCAAGAGCATGGGATTAACCGGAGTGGCGAAAGTTTTTGTTGGGCTGCGCTACGCTTAGCCCAACCTACAGCCCAATCTTACGCCAGCCCGTCGAGAGCCGCTGCAGGATGGGTGAAACGCAGTGAAACCCATCTGTTTGACGCGTCTTGAACGCAACTTCGTATGAACAGGTAAGGACAAATTTCACGGGTCGGTTTTATTGCCGTTTCTGGTTGCCGTTTCTGGTTTCCGCATCTATTTCCGCTTCCGGTTGCCGCTTTGCGCCGTATCATCCCCTGGTGTAATCACCATTTACCAACACTCGGGAGTCACAATCAATGGCCGATCGATCGGAACGCAAACGCTCCAGGGGCTGGGGGCGCCCTTTTAAAAAAGGTCAATCCGGAAATCCGAAGGGCAGGCCCAAAGGGAGCCTGAAAAAAACCACACTCGCCGCACAGGCCCTCTTTCAGGAAGAGGCCGAGGCGCTGGTCGCAAAGACGGTGGAGATGGCCCTCCAGGGCGACCGGGCCTGTCTGCGAATCTGCATCGACCGACTGGTCCCCGTAAGGAAGGACTTGCCCTTCCAACCCGGCCTTCCCAAAATCGGCGGTTCGGCCGACCTGCCGCACTTCTTTGCCGCCGTTGCCGCCCGGTTCGAAGAGGGAGAAATCACCCCCTCCGAGGCCAAGGCGCTAAAAGAGCTGGCCGAGACGTATCGCAGGTTGATCGAAATGGCGGAACTGGAGCCCAGGGTGACGGAGCTGGAAGAGATGATGAATGAGCGCAAGGAATGAGTTCCCGGATGGAAATCCCGGAGGCGCCGGTCATACAATTTCGATGTCGATGTGTGCGGGAAATTCCCCGAACATCTCGCTTCTTTTCAATTCCCCTTGAGGGTTGAAGAAACGCATATTCCCGTCGTTGTCGCAGAACCAAACCTCTTTGGACGCCCTTCTCTGGTCGTACTGGGCAGCCGGCGCCCTTTGCATTGGCTTTACTTCTTTAAACGTGACATTGTTGACCGCAAGCGGCTTGTTCCAGTTTCTCCGCTATCCAGGCATTCAAACTTTTATTTTCAGCCTTTGCGGCCAAAACAGCTGATCGGTGCACCTCCGGCCGTACTCGAACGACGAACTGTCCCGTGAATGGTTTTTCCGGTTCTTTTCCGAACTCCGCGCAGGCATCCAGATAGTCTTCAACCGATTCTTTGAAGGCTTGTCTCAGTTCGTCGATAGAACGGCCCTGAAATGTTACAACATCACTGAGATTAATAATTTCACCATGGAACAATCCGGCTTCGGCGTCCAGTTCTATGGTGGCGACATATTTTTTATATTTCATGATATTTGTCATGGCCAAACCTGCCAATATAGGCGCCAACTGGCGAATACTTTGTGTGAGTTCCTTTTTTACGGCCTAACTCCCGCTTCCGTTAGAAATCTGCGGACAGATTTTATTGTGCCCTTATCTGCCTCCTTTTCCGGGTGAGGTCGATGAAAAGTTGCCACTTTCCCATTTACAAAAGCTCTAACTCGCGAGCCACTACCCTCTGTTACTTTCCCTATTGCTTTGAGTAACGACTCCACATCGGACCAATCAATGTTCCATTTCGCCTACCTATGCGATCTCTTTTTGGGGGGAGGCGCCGGTTTTTTCCCGGCCCGGCGCCCGGGGCCTCAGGCGTCCCCGCCCCCTGGTCCGCCGGCGTTCTAAGTTTACAAAAAATGACTTCGCGGATCTAAAAGCTCGCCCCGATCCCGGTTCTACCCCGTTTCGGGCGATTAGGGGCGGTTTAAGCGCCACGAAAAGCATCGATAATCCCGGGGACCGATCTTTTAAAGGCTCGCCGAAGCGTTGATTTTTGTCCTTCGGCATTTCATCGTGCAATAGATTCAGCCATATTGGATGGACTTGCGGCCGGTAGTGCGTAAGCTGGTTTTCCCCCCTTTCAGAGATTTTTCCCCATCGGCGCCACTTGCACCCCTGCTTCTTCCAGGGCCAGGCGCACGGTTTTTGCCAGGCGCCAGGCGCCGGGGGTATCCGCGTGGATGCAAAGGGTACCGGCTTGCAGGTCGATCAGGCCCCCCTCCATGGTGGGAAGTCGGCCCGAGCCGGCCAGGGAAAGGACCCTTTCACGAACCGCCTCCGGGTCGTGGATAACCGAGCCTTCCATGGCCCGGGGCGCCAGCGCGCCGGAGGCGAGGTAGGCACGGTCGGCAAAGGCCTCGCCTACCACCCGCAGTCCCTCGGTAACCGCCATTTCGGCGCAAAGGGAACCGGCGGGGACGACCAGGATGAGCTCGGGGTCGTAAGCTCTTATGGCGGAAATGACCTCGCTCGCCGCCCTTTGGTCTTTTGCCGCCAGGTTGTAGAGCGCCCCGTGCGGCTTGACATGCTGGAGCCGTAAGCGGAGCTCGCGCAAAAAACCGCAAAGAGCGCCCACCTGGTAGATGATGTAATTTTTTATTTCGCCGGGAAAGGTTTCCATTTTGCGTCGGCCAAAGCCCAAAAGGTCTGGGTAGCCGGGATGAGCGCCCACCGCGACGCCGTAGCGGGCGGCAAGACGCACGGTCCTGGCCATGACCGCCGGGTCTCCGGCGTGGTAGCCGCAGGCGATGTTAACCGAAGTTACGAAGCCCATGATCTTTTCGTCTTCTCCCATGGTATAGGCCCCGAAGCTTTCTCCCATGTCGCAGTTTATGTCCATCCTCATTGGCGCTCTCCGGCTTTCAGGTTCTTTTCGTACATTCTTCGGATCAGGTACTCGTTTTTCAAATACGCCAGCCGCGCCTCGTCAAGGCTTACCAGGGCGAAGCGCACGGCCGCTCCCGGGCCGAGCTGAGCGGCGAGGGGCAAATCCACGTCTATCACGGTTGCGGCCTTCACGTAGCCTCCGGTCGTCTGGCAGTCGCTGCCAAGGATCACCGGCTGCCCGTTTCCAGGCACCTGGACCGCACCGGGAAAAGCGCCATCGGAAATGATGTCCGCCCCGTGAGTGAGTTCGACCGGCGGTCCGCAAAGTATCGAACCCATTCTGTCCGACCTGGCGGATACCAGGTAGCGGGAGGAAAAGAAGGTTTGGCGCCCGCGGGGGGAGAGGCGACCGATCTGGGCTCCCGGCAGGACCCTCAGCAGTGCGTTTTCGGAATAATCCGGGATGAGTTCGGGTGGAAGTTCTAAAATCGGATCGACCGACCCCCGGGGTGCGGGGGCGCCCAGAAACAGGACGTCCCCCTGTTTTAGCGCCCTTCCTTCCAGTCCGCCCAGGCCGCCCTTCAAAAAAGTGGACCGGCTGCCCATGACGGGCGCCACCTCTATACCCCCCTCGACGGCCAGGTATGTCCGGGTCCCCGACACGGGGGGGCCCGTTTGGAGGGTATCGCCTTTTCGCGCAAAATAGCGCCTCCAGGCGGAAAAAGAGACGGTATTCAGCCTGGCTGTTGTCTGCGCCCCGGTAAGGGCGAAGTGGGCGTCTTCCTGGAACCGGGCCACAAATCCGCCCAGGGTGATTTCGATGGAGGCCGCGCCCGGGCAATTGCCCACCAGCAGGTTCCCGAGCCTCAGGGCCTGGCGGTCCATCGCCCCGCACACCGGAACCCCCCGGTCGCGAAACCCGAACCGCCCCTGGTCCTGCACGGTGGCAAGAGGCCCCGGTCTAATGATCTCCATAGCTCTCAAATTCGGCTCTCGTTATGGGCTTAAAGCGCACGCAATCGCCGGCTTCCAAAAGGAACGGTTCATCTCGTTTAAGATCGAATACCTTCAGCACCGTTCTGCCGACAATCCACCAGCCCCCCGGACCGGCCACCGGGTAGATTCCCGTCTGGCGGTCGGCGATCCCCACGCTTCCAGCCGGTACGGTTTTGCCGGGGCTCATTTTTCTGGGAGTATGGAGCTTTTGGTCTAGTCCTCCCAAGTAGGGAAATCCCAGGATAAATCCGATCATGTAGACCTGGTAGAGGGGGGCGGCATGAAGGGTCGCCACTTCACCCGCGGCAATCGAGTGGAAATTTGCCACCTCGTCCAAATCGGGGCCGAACTCGCCTCCGTAGCAAACGGGGACTTCGACGACACGCTGGAAAGCTTCATCGGCTTCGCCGGAGGGGGCCAGGTTTTCCTCAATTACGCACAGAAGATTTTCCAGAGAGCAAATCCAGGGATCGTAGCGGATGAACAGGGAGCAGTAAGCCGGACCCAGATCGATTATGCCGGGGTAAGCGGTGGCTTTAAGCCTTTTATAGAGCAACCGGACCCTGCGATTTATGGCCGGGTCTATGGCTTCCGCGAACTGGACGCTGACGGAGGTATCACCGCACAAAAAAACGCGGGGTTCGCTCTCTTCGCTCCGTTCACCCGCTCCGGCAAAATTGTTCTCAATCCTGAGCACTGTTCTTCCGATCCATCATTTGCATTAGCGTATGACATCAATTATTTTACACGCAATGTATCCCTGAGGCGAAGGGCCTCCCAGAGTCCCGGTGGGTTGTAATGTCCCGCGCGGTACTGGACTCAACCTGCCCTGGAACTTTTTTCCAATACCGTGTGGGGAGATTTGGCCTATGTCAGGACACCTGGACCCGGTGCTGCTGTCACGCATCCAGTTCGCATTCATTATAGCCTTTCACATCCTTTTCCCCTCTTTTACCGTCGGCCTGGCAAGCTGGTTGGCCGTTTTGCAATGGCGCCGGCTGAGAACGGGAAACGCGGTATACGGGGACGTATACCACATGTGGGTAAAGATTTTCGCGGTCACCTTCGGCATGGGGGTCGTCTCGGGCGTTGTCATGTCCTTCCAGTTCGGGACAAACTGGTCGGCCTTTGCGGACAGGGCCGGAAACATACTCGGGCCGTTGCTGGGCTACGAGGTTTTGACCGCGTTTTTCCTGGAAGCCTCCTTTCTGGGAGTGATGCTGTTTGGAGAAAACCGGGTAGGGCGCAAAACCTATTTTGCATCGAACCTGATCGTTGCTGCCGGAACTCTCATTTCGGCCTTCTGGATCCTGGCTGCAAACAGTTGGATGCAAACTCCCCGGGGGTTCAGTATCGCCCCCAACGGGCTGTTCTTTCCTCTAAGCTGGAAGCAGATCATTTTCAACCCCTCCTTTCCCTTTCGTTTCGCCCATATGGTAACGGCGGCCTTCCTGACCACCGCCTTTGTGGTGGGAGGAGTGGGCGCCTGGTATCTTTTGCGCGCCCGTCACGTCCGGCAGGCCCGGGTCATGTTCGGTATGGCCATGATAATGGCGATTTTTGTGGCCCCGATGCAACTGCTTTTTGGCGATGCGCACGGCCGCAACACCTTTGAGTACCAACCCGAGAAGGTGGCGGCGATGGAAGGGCTGTGGGAAAGCGAGCGGGGCGCGCCCTCCATCCTATTCGGATGGCCGGACCAAAAGGATGAAGTTACCAAATACGCAATCGAAATACCAAAGCTTTCCAGCCTCATACTGACCCATGAGCTGAACGGCCTGGTAAGGGGTCTAAAAGAGTGGCCCAGAGACGAACGGCCGCCGGTTGCGCTGGTTTTCTTCGCATTTCGGGTGATGGTGGTACTGGGGGTCCTCATGATCCTTACCGGTTTAACGGCCCTTGTGCTTTTTCTAAAAAAGCGTTTGTTCGATACCCGCTGGTTTCTGGGTTGGTGCGTGGCCATGAGTCCCGCAGGCTTCCTGGCCGTTCTGGCGGGGTGGTGCATCTCGGAAACCGGCCGGCAGCCGTGGGTGATCCAAGGCCTGATGCGCACCTCCCAGGCTGTATCGCCGGTGAAGGGGTTTGCGGTCGCTTTGTCCTTTTGCGCATTTGTGCTCACTTATGCGGTGGTCTTCGGCGCCGGGGTCCATTACATCCTGAAGCTGATCAGGAAGGGGCCCGAAGCGGAGGGGCAAATCTACGGTTCGCACGGCCTGAGCGAACCGGCTCTCATCACTGACCCCGCTACCAAAAAGGAGTGATAAAATGTCTCAAATCCCTCTGGTATGGTATTGCCTGCTCATTACGGCTCTGTTTCTCTATGTTTTTCTCGACGGGTTGGACCTGGGAGTGGGCATACTGTTCCCTTTCGCTCCCTCGGAAGAGTCCAGAGATTTGATGATGAATTCGATCGCGCCTTTCTGGGACGGAAACGAAACATGGCTTGTCCTGGCCGGGGGCGGGCTTCTGGCGGCCTTTCCCCTGGCCTACGCCATCCTGATGCCGGCCTTCTATATGCCGGTAATCCTGATGCTTTTGGGCCTTATCTTTCGCGGGGTGGCCTTCGAGTTCCGATTCAAGGCGGTGAGGGGCCGCCGCGTCTGGGACTACGCTTTCCATTTCGGCTCGGTGCTGGCCGCTTTCATGCAGGGTATGATCCTTGGTTCCTACGTAAAAGGCGTTCAGGTAGCAGGGCGCAGCTTTGCCGGCGGGCCTTTCGACTGGGTGAGCGCCTACAGCTTCATGACCGGGGTGGCGCTGGTGTTTGGCTACACGCTGCTCGGGTCCACCTGGCTGGTGATGAAGACCGAAGGGTTCACTCAGAGCTGGGCCAGGAAGTGCGCCTCCTACGTCCTGGTCTACGTCGCGCTGTTCCTGGGTGTGGTCAGCATCAGCATGCCGATAATGAACGATTCGATACGGGCCCTGTGGTTTACCTCACCCCACTACTTCTACCTTGCCCCCATGCCCCTGGGGAGCGCGCTCCTGGTTCTGGGCATCTGGAACCGGTTATCCCGGGGGGCTGACAACAGTCCTTTCTTCATGAGCCTTGCCATCTTTTTTCTTGGTTATATCGGATGGGGAATAAGCCTGTGGCCCTGGCTGGTCCCGTTTGCCGTCACGTTCCGGCAGGCCGCCGCCGCGCCTTCCTCCCAGGCCTTCCTTCTGGCCGGAACCGCCGTCGTTTTGCCGCTCATCCTGGCCTATGTCTCCTATTGCTATTACGTTTTCAGGGGCAAGGTGTCGCCGGGGGGCTACTACTGACACCGGCAGCGGATACCGTATTCGTAATTGATATCCATAACGGCCGGCGTTATGGGAAAAGTTGTGTGCTTGCCTCTATTGTCAATGCGGCCGCCATTTCGGGCCGCGTTGGAACCCCGGCCTCGAAAAGCGCTTTCCACTGGCATGGCGGATGCACTGGAAACGCGGAACAAGTATGCTTCGTACCAGGTAGCGTTCAAGATTCGCCTGATGGGTTGCGCTTCGCTCCACCCATCCTACGCCAGCCCGCCGAGAGCCGCTGTGGGATGGGTGAAACGCAGTAAAACCCATCTGTTTGACGCGTCTTGAACGCAACTTCCAATCAGGAGGGGTTCTGAAAATGGGAGAGGAGAGCGTGAGACCTGTTCATCCCGGTAAAATCCTGCTCAAAGAATTCATCAAGCCCAAGGGCATAAGTCAGACCCAGTTGGCGCTCTTCATCAACGTTCCGCCGCGCCGCATCAACGAGATCGTGCTTGGAAAGCGCAGAATCAGCGCGGATACGGCCCTTCGACTGGGGCGCTACTTCGGGACCTCGCCGCATTTCTGGCTGGGCCTCCAGACGGACTACGACGTCTGCATCGCCCAAAGCAGGATCGGCGATAGTTTGAAACGCGACATACTGGCGTACGCCATGTAGAAAGTCGGTTATTTTTTCTTTTTTTCCTGGAGCCTTGCCTTCATGAGATCCGCCAGGGTTCCCATGGCGGGGCTCCCCTTCGTGTACTGGGAATAGTCTTCCGCGCCTTGTTCTTCCTCCTGCCCGCTTCCCACGACCGAGAGCGAAATACGCTTGTTTTCCCTGTCGATCGCCTCGATCTTTACTTCGATAACCTGGCCTTTGGCCACCGCATCCTGGGGATGCTTAATTCTTTTTCCCGCACCGAGCTTGGAGATGTGCAGAAGGCCGTCGACTCCGGGCGCCAGGGAGACGAAGGCGCCAAAATTGGTCAACCGGACGACTGTCCCGGTGTGGCGCGACCCGGGCGGAAAGTCCTTTTCCAGGCTGTCCCAGGGGTCGGGAAGCGCCCGTTTCAAGCTGAAGGAGAGCCGGTCGTTTTCCCAGTCGAGCTTCATGGCGATTACCTCGACTTCCTGACCGACCTTGAGCACTTCGTTTATATCTTCGGTGCGGTCCCAGCCGATTTCGGAAATGGGAATAAGTCCATCGATGTTGCCGACCTTTACGAAGGCGCCGAAATTGTGGATGGAGCTTACCGTTCCCCGGACCCTGGCCCCTTCCAGCAGAAGGCCTTTTTGCTCTTCTCTTTGCCTTTGGCGCTCCTCCTCCATCACCGCCCGGTTGGAAAGGATTATGTTTCGCCCTTTTTCCCCGTATTGGGTGATGCGGAAGTTGAGATGGCGGCCCGTCAGGTCTTTGGGGTTTTCCCTCTGCAGCCCCATTTGCGAAAAGGGGCAAAAACCGCGAAGCCCGCCGGCTATTCTTACCTCAAAGCCGCCCTTCACCTCTTTTTCCACCAGGCCTTCCACGGGGATGGCGTTTCGCCATGCGTCTTCGAGGTGGTACTTTGCCGCCTCGCCTCCGGAAATCCGGGTGGTGAAACGCATCTGGTTGTCATCGGAGGAGAGGAAATAGGCTTCGATCAGCTCGCCTTCGGCAACCGTAAGCCGGCCTTCTTTGTCCAGGAATTCCTTGGAGTCGAGGTAGCCCTCGCTCTTTGCCCCCAAATCTATAAAGACCGACTCGGAGGAAATGGAAACCACCCGGGCCTTCACTTTCTGCCCCGGATCGAATCGCACCGGTTTTAGCGTACTCTCCCGCAAAAGATCGGCAAAACTTTCCTCTTCGTCGAATTCTTCCCTGGATTCTTCGTTTTCGTTCATACGGCTTAGCGACCTCTTTTCCGAAAAAATTGATTAAACCGAGGCAAACACGCCCGGTCCTGTCTATAATAGCCTATTTTAGGGGCGTGGCGCCATGGAAGAGACACGGTAAATTTGTTCTCACGCTATAAAAATTAGGAAAATCCACCACGGAGACACAGAGGCACAGAGAGTTCTTTTTTTGACCGGCCGGGAGACGACGGCCGGTCAAAAGGGCAGGCCTTCGGCGGATAGGCGGCAGGCACACCGAACCACGGCGGCAGGGGCCATCGGACCAGAATGAGACTTAATCTGGCCCGCCGATCACTGCTGCCGCCCCATCCTCTCGATGCCCTGCCGGATGTGGCGATATATCCCCTCGACGTCTTCTGCCTCAAAGCACCGGAACTCGGCGTCTCCGCGAAACCAGGTGATCTGCCTTTTGGCGTAGCGCCTGGTTTCGCGCTTTATCTCAAAGGCGGCCTCATCCATGGAAATGGCGCCGGCCAGATGTGCGGCCATCTGCCGGTACCCGATTGACTGCATCGATTTGAGTTCCGGACCGTAGCCCATGGAGAAAAGTCTTTCCACCTCGGCTTTTAGTCCCTCCGCAAGCATTTGGTCGACCCTGCGGTTTATCCGCTCGTAAAGCGCGTCCCGCTCCCGATTGATAAATATCTTTATGGTGGGGAAAAGCTCCTGGCTAAAGCCGTGGCTTTTCTGCAGGAGGGAGAGTGCCACCCCGCCGGAATAGAAGACTTGGAGCGCCCGGATAATTCTCTGCCGGTCATTGGGGTGGATTTTTTGGGCCGACAGGGGATCGACCCGCGAAAGGTCCTGGTAGAGGTGGGCCAGGCCTCGGGACTTTTCCAGGGAAATCAGCCGTTCTTTTCCTTGCGGGTCGCTCGGGGGCCCCGAACAAATACCTCGGGTGAGCACCCTCATGTAGAGGCCGGTGCCCCCCACCACCAGGGGAAGCGTGGAGCGCGATCTGAGCTCTTCTATCTTCGGGCGGGCGACGGCGAGATACCTGGCCGCGTCGAAATTCTCATCGGGATCGGCTATGTCCAGCAGGTGATGGGGAACAAGGCTTCGCTCCAAAGGGGTCGGTTTTGCGGTCCCCACGTCCATGTGGCGGTAGACCTGCATGGAATCACCGTTTACTATCTCCACCGGCATGTGGCCGCTCATGGCCCGGAAGAGTTCGAGTGAAAGGGAAGTCTTGCCCGAGGCGGTCGGTCCGGCCAAAAGCACTGCGGGAAGAGTGACGCACCCCTCAGGTTCTTTTGAAAAATCGATTGATCTGGTCATAGGTCACAGTGTAGGAAAGCGGCCGGCCGTGGGGGCAGGTAAAGGGGGTATCGATGGCATCAAGGGATTCGAGCAGGCTCTTGATCTCCTCCAGCTTTAGTTTTTGCCCGGCGCGCACCGACCCGTGACAGGAAGCTGTCCTGGCAAGGCCCAGCATGATTTCCCCTTCGTTTGTGGGACATTCCTCCTCGGCGTAACGCAGGTAATCGCGCACTATTTCTTCCGGTTTTAACCGGGAGAGGCAGGCGGGCACCGCGTGGATGGCGAAACTTCCCGCGCCGAAAGGCTCGATTTCAAAGCCCAGGGCGGTAAGGGAGGGAGTCAGACTCTCCAGGAGCACCGCTTCTTTGGGCATGAGATCGACGACGGCGGCCCGGGTAAGAAGCTGGGCGGCCTTTGCCTTTTTGCCGCTGAGGCTGCTGAAAACGATCCTTTCGTGGGCGGCGTGCTGATCTATTACCACCAGGCCCTCCGGGGATTCGAGCAGGATGAAGGAGTTTCCCAGCTGTCCGATAAGGTTCAGTGTGGAAAAGGAAAAGGTGCGGGCGAAGGCGCGCTCTTCCAGCGGGGCGGGCGGTTGCAGCGCGGGCGACGCGGGACCGGTCGGGGCCGCCGGTTCGAAAATACCGATGGTGCGGCGAGGGATTGGCGTAACATCGCCTGCGGCAGTTCCTGGAAATGACGGTCGGGGCTCGCGGGCGTACATTTCGGGCTGGCGGGGAGAAAACCCGCCAAATTTTGGCCGCTGCTTGGCCAGGGCCTCAAAAAGGGCGCTCCGAACTGTGGCGCTCACCTCCCCGGGGTCTCTAAAGCGGACCTCTCGTTTGGCGGGATGAACGTTAACGTCCACCCGTTCGGGGGAAACGGTGATAAAAAGAATGGCGACCGGGAATTTCCCTTTGGGAATCAGGGCTTCGTAGGCGGTGAGCACCACCCTTTGAAGGAGCCGGTCGTAGACGCTTCTTCCGTTTACAAAGAGGAAAAGGCCCTGGCTGTTGGTTCTTTGAATATCGGGGGGGGCAAGAAAGCCCGAAACGGTTACGCCCGCGGATTCAAACGCGAGCGGGGAAAAAGAGCCGGCGATCTCAGGACCGAGCACCCGTGAGGCCCTGGGCAGAAAGCCCTCGCACCGGGGGTGGTCGTAGACCGTTTTTTCCTGGCTTTTTAGCTGCATGTGGATGTGTGGACTGGCCAGGGATACCCGCAGGAAATTATCGGTTATGTAGGCCAGTTCGGTTTCGGGTTTACGCAGGAATTTGCGCCGGGCCGGAAGGCAGTAGAAAAGGTCTCGCACCAGCACCTGGGTGCCCGGGGGGAGCCCCTTTTCGCGCACATCCCTTATTACGCCCCCCTCGACTCGGATGAAAGTGCCCCCGAGTGCGCCATGCTCGCAGGTGTTTAGCTCGAAGCGGCTAACCGAAGCAATGGAGGGAAGGGCTTCTCCGCGAAAGCCAAGCGAGGATATGGCGGTCAAAACTTCTATAGACCGGATCTTGCTGGTGGCGTGCCTTTCGATGGTCAAAAGCGAGTCCTCCGAACTCATCCCGCAGCCGTTATCCACTACGCATTTTTCTTTGCGCCCGCCATCGAGAAGACTGACCGATATCCGGGTGCTCCGGGCGTCGATGCTGTTTTCGACCAGTTCCTTTACAACCGCCGCGGGCCGTTCGACGACTTCGCCGGCTGCGATTTGATTGCAAAGAATATCCGGTAAAATCGCTATCTTGCCCACCAACTCCTCCCAGAACTCAAGACTATTGACAGAAAACTCTCTATCCGGTAGTTACAAAGTACTTTGTTTCTTTCCATTATATCATACCGGAAGGTCCTCGGGATGCAAAACGGGGCGATTTTCCTGGCGGCTTTGGGCAGCAGCGGCAAGATTTTTCTCTTCACCTGTCGAGTAAACTAATGGATTTAAATCGTTTTCAGCCTCTGGTGAATCTGCTCTCAAACGTTTTGGAAGCCTATACCACGGCTTTTTTTATTTTCGACGAAAAGAGCCGCCGGCTCCATCTTGCGGCCATGCAGAGTCTTAGTAAATTCATTCCCCGCGAGGTTTCCCTGCCCCTGGAAGGCAGCGGGATTCTGGCCCAGGTGCAAAAAGTGGGGCAGACCATTCACCTCGACAAGCTCCACGAAGCGACCTCCTCCATATCTTTGACCCTGCCCTTCTACCGGGAGGGAGAGTCTCACATCAAGGGGCTCTTTGCGGCGCCGGTAGCCGGCGGCGCGGGCATACTCTACGTCGATACCAAATACGGCTGGGGCTTTACCGACAAGCAGCAAAAGTGGATAAAAGAGTTTTCCGAAATCCTGGGGGGGCTTTTGCTGAACCACCTGGCCGAAGGTCGCCATGAAAACTACGCCAGGGTGTTCGATGTTTTGCACCGGCTCGATGAGATCGCCTTCAAGGGGTGCGACCTGGACAACTACTGCGGGGTCTTTGCCACCGAGTGGGCGGGACTTTTGGGCATGGATTACGGATTTCTGGTGTTAAAGGAACCGGGCGGTAAAAACTACAGAATCATCGGCGCCACGGCCAATACGCCCAGAGGTCTGGTCACCCAGAATTTTCCGGTAGCCAAGGGGCTTATCGGCTGGGTGCTGCAAAATCCGAAGAACCTGCTCATCATGCGCATGAATCCCGCCACCTCCGACCACTACCTGTTTTCGCAGGGCGAAAACCTGCCCCACCAGGGCACGGTGTGGGGAACGCGCGGGCAGACCTCTCTTGGATACGAACTGGCCACGGTCTTTTTGTCGCGCCAGCCGGTGGAGTGGAACACCGATTCGGAACACGCCGTGGGGTACGCCTTCCACTTCCTGCTTCTTTTGCTCGAACAGATTTACTGCAAGGAGGAAAACGAGGCCCTGCAGACCTACGATATGTGCACGGGTCTTTTCAGCGCCCCCGCCTTCGAATCGCGGGTGGAGGGCATCTTTCACGCTTCGATGCAGTCAAACGCCCCCTTCACCCTGGGGCTCATCCAGTTCGAACCGTGGCAGATACTGACCACCAAGGTCCAGCCCCAGAGGATCCGGCAGTTGCAGCGCGAACTGGCCGCCTCTGTTTGCGACGCCCTGCCCACGGGGGTCCTGGTCGGGCAGCTTGCCCAAAACCGGTTCGGCCTGCTGTTTGCCGAAACGGCGGTCCACGAGGCCGAAAGCCAACTGGCCGAACTGGCCGATTATGGAAAGATCGCCCGCAAGGGACTAAAAGGCGTCAAGCTTCACCCCTATATCTCTTCCGCGGGGTTTCCGCAGGATGCGGCAAAAATGGAGGATCTATGGCCCCTTGTCAGCCGGCGGCTCTTTGCGGCATTTGGCTTGAGACCGGAAAAAGCCGTCTCATAAACAGTTGACCCGCCGATTCAATGCCTATAGACTCTCTTGTAACTGGATGTATCGCTCCCGAAGAAGACGGTCCGCAAAAGGGGCGTCCTGAATCAAACGGTTGCTCAAAAGATAAAATGGAAGGCTCATGTATGCTCGGATGGCTTCTATCATATTTTTCGCAAGACCTGGCCATGGACCTCGGGACCGCCAACACGCTGATTTACATGCGCGGCAAAGGGATCGTGTTAAATGAGCCCTCGGTTGTGGCCATAAACCAGGATACCAACCAGGTCATTGCGGTGGGCACGGAAGCCAGGCATATGATCGGGAGGCACGGCCACCGGATAGTGACCATTCGGCCCCTAAAAGACGGGGTCATCGCCGATTTTGAGGTAACGGCGGTGATGATCAAATATTTTTTAGCCAAGATATTGAAAAAGCGCCAGCTCTTCAGGCCCCGACTGGTCGTGGCGGTCCCCACCGGCATCACCTCGGTGGAGAAAAGGGCGGTGATCGAGGCCGCCGAACAGGCCGGCGCAAGATACATTCACCTGGTCGAAGAGCCGATGGCCGCGGCCATCGGGGCCGGTCTGCCCATCGATGAGCCCCGTGGAAACATGGTGGTGGACATCGGTGGCGGGACCACGGAAGTGGCGGTAATATCCATGTTCGCCGTGGCTTACAGCGAGTCGGTTCGGGTGGCGGGCGACGAGGCAAACGAGGCGGTCCTGCGCTACATTCAGCGGGAGCGTCAAATGATAATAAGCGAGGTCCTGGCCGAATCGGTGAAGATGAAAATAGGCTCGGCGGTGCCTCTGGAAAAGCCGGAGTCGATCGAAATCACGGGCAAGGAAATTCTTTCGGGCATACCGAAGACATTTACGGTCACCGATGAGGAAATCCGCTTCGCCATAAAGGAGCCGGTGGTTATCATCGTCGAGGCGGTGAAGCGGGCCCTGGAAAAAACGCCTCCCGATCTCGCCGCGGACATTCATGAAACCGGGTTCTGGCTGGCCGGCGGCGGGGCGCTCATAAAGGGCCTCGACAAGCTTCTCGCCCAGCAAACCAGTCTCAAGGTCAATATAGCTGATGACCCCCTTACGGCAATAGCCCGCGGAGCAGGTGCGGTTATCGATCACGTCGACTTCTTCAGGAGTGTCTTTATAAACTGAATGGCGGACATCATCGATTTATTCTCAAGATTCAAGCCGGGGAACAACCTTATCGCCGTGTCCCCTCTTGAATTCCGCAAGGCTCAGTGGCCGTCGGGCAGCGCCATTCTGTGCACCCGGGAAGAATCGGCAAAGTTGGAGTCCCAGCGCAGGAAATCGACACCCGAGCGGCCCCTCATGACGCTTGTCCCCCAATCTCGAACGCTTGACGGCGGCCATCACTACACGTGCCTGTGGCTTTTCAGGTTCCGGGAAGATGAAGCGCGCATGCGCCGTCTCTACCGGCTGGCGGGTCTTATGGAATGCGCCACGGGCGCTCCCTCCCCGGTGCTTAGAACCGATCTGGTAAGAAGGTTTTTTAAAATCATAAACGAGGAGCGCGAAAAACTGAACGTTTCCTGGAAGGGACACGTCCTCAGCTTCCTTCTGCCCCTTAGAATCGAACATTATGACCCCTCCCTATTCATGACCACCGTGAGCGGGGCGCCTTCCCTAAAAGAGCTGCTGGGGGGCATAGAAAGGGAAACGGATTCCCAGTTCGACCTTCTCGCGGCTCATTACGTCTTCTATGTGCCGGAAGCCTTCCTCTTGCGGTGAACCGCCATCCATGCAAAGAAGGACCATGCAAAAGCTCAAAAAGTTGGCCTGCATCGGAATAGATCTGGGAGGAACGAACCTCAGGGCGGCCCTGGTGAGCCGTGCGGGAAAAATTCTGGATGTGCGCCTTAGTCCTGCGGCGGAACTGGGTGCGGAAGCGGTTCTTATGGAACTTGTGGTCCACTGCCGGGAACTTGCGCGATGCGGGGCGGCCCGGGGGCTGGAACCGGTGGCCGTGGGGCTGGGGGTGGCCGGAAAAATCGATGCGGAAGAAGGAAGTGTGGTTTTTTCCCCAAATCTTCCAAGGCTTGACGGATATCCCCTGGGGCGCCGCCTGGCCGAGATCGTGCAAATTCCGGTTTACATGGAAAACGACGCCAACGTCTTCGGGCTGGGCGAAAGCTTTACGGGGGCCGCCAGGGGATTTCCCAACTGGGTGGGGATCGTGCTGGGCACCGGAACGGGAGGCTGCCTCTTTTTAAACGGCAAGCTGTGGGAGGGCGAGGGCCTGGGGTTTTCGGGCGAGATCGGCCACATGATCGTAGAGCCCGGAGGGCCGGCCTGCCCCTGCGGCTCGAAGGGCTGCCTGGAGGCCTTCGCCTCGGCGCGGGCGCTGGTTTCCGGGGCAAGAAGAAGACTGTGCGTTGCGGGAACAAGAACGGGCCCCCTTGGCGAACTCGAAGCGGCGGGAAGACTCAGCCCCGAATCGATCTATGCCTGCGCCAAAAATGGAGACGCGGCGGCCCTGGAACTATTCGACAAAATGGGCTGGGCGCTGGGGATCGCTCTTGCCAACCTCTTTTCGGCCCTGGGAATCCGGCGCGCCGTAATAGGGGGAGGCGTCTGCGGCGCCTGGGACCTTTTCATCGGTTCGCTTGAAAGAAACCTGGCGCGGAACTGCTCCATGCTCGGACCGGAGGGGGCTCTTGTGCTGCGAAGCCGCCTTGGCGACGAGGCGGCCCTTATTGGGGCCGCTCGTTTTGGTATGAAAAGATCGAGAGCCGGTGAATCGGTGAATGGGACAAGAGCCGGTGAGTAGGTGAATCGGTGAATAGGTGAATGGGAAAGAGCGGTTCCCTGCCTCCCCACGGCACACCAGAAATAATGAGGCACTACCCCTTCGCGATTTCGCGTGGGAAAACTATTCAAAGCAGGTGAAGAGAGGTTTTCCCATTCACCGATTCACCGGCTTTTAAAGCGGACATCCTAAAATCATGAAAGTATTCTTCCCTTCGCGATTTCGCGACTCCGCGCGGGAAAACTTTTCAACGAAGGTAACGGGAGGTTTTCCGATTCACCCATTCACCGGCTCACCGGCTCTTATCCCATTCACCCATTCACCGACTCACCGGCCCTTGTCCCACCGGCTCTGCTAAAACCGGATCAAATTCGCCCCGTAGCTCAGCCCGCCCCCGAACGCGACAGTGACTACCAGGCTTCCTTTGTGGATCATGTCGGACTGAATGGCTTCGTCGAGCGCTATTATCACCGACGCGCTGGCAGTATTGCCGTACCGGTCGAGATTTACGAAGAACTTCTCGAAGGGGACGTCCAAGATGAGCGCAAGCTGCCTCAGGATATTTATGTTAGCCTGGTGGCAGATAAAGCAGTCGACCTCGCCCAGGGTTATACCGGTTTCACCGGCAAGCCTTCTGATGATTTCCGAGCCTCTTCGCAGCGCGAACTCCATGATGGCCCGCCCGTTCATCTTGAGATAAATGGAGTTCGGATTGGGAAGCCTGTTAAGCGGGTTTAGCGTACCGCCCCCGAAAACCCCCACTTCTGCGTTCATCTCGCCGTCGGTTCCCAGGCAGGAGTGAAGGACGCCCCTGTCGCTTTGGCCCGCTTCGAACAGTATGGCCCCGGCCCCGTCTCCGAAATAGGGGGCGGTGCCGAAATCTTTGGGATTTAGAATCTTGGAGTACATTTCCGCGGCGATGAACAATATGTTTTCAAACCTTCCGGACCGGATGAGGGCGTCGGCCATGCAAATCCCGAAAGTGCTGCCTGAGCAGACCGAATTCATGTCGAAGGCGAAAGCGTTGCTAACGCCCAGGCCGGCCTGGGCCCGGGCGGCGGTCGGTGGCTGCACGCAATCGGGCGACGAGGTGGAAAGCAAAACGCCCTGCACTTTTTCGGGCGGAAAATTCGCCCTTTTAAGACAGGCCTGACCGGCTTCGATCGCCAGGTCGCTCGTGCAGGAATGCTCCGGCGCCACTCTCCGGGAGAGGACCCCTGTTTTGGCGGCTATGAGCGGTCTGGAGCTTTCGGGAAACTGGGTCAAATGTTCGTTTAGGACCACTTTTTCGGGCAAATAGCTGGCCGTGGCCGAAATGATCGTGTTTTTCATAACCTGGCCGTCCTTTCAAAAAATGGAAAAAGTCACGGGCCAGGGCCCTTACTCCGTTTCGAAGAATAGCCCGGAGGAGCTTGCGGTGCAATTTCGAACGGGTTCGATGCTGGATTGGGGTAAAAGGTCCCTGTTTTTCACTGGGTACAAGTTATGCAGTGAGCCGGTGCGATCAAATGGGGGAAAAGCGGTATTTTAGAGGCTGAAAACCGGCAGAGACGGCCGCTCGAGAGGTGTAGAGGGAAGAGCGTATTCGTCGGCTTCCGCGG
>JARLHP010000212.1 GCA_031292195.1 Syntrophobacteraceae bacterium | reverse complement strand
TTTTCGCTGCCGGTATCCGCACAGAGTCGCTTTCGATGAAATGCGTCCCACCGCGGCGCCTTTACGCTTTTCGACAAGTATGCGATGGGTCGTGCACCGCGCAACCCATCCCGGTCTTTCCTGTTTTACTTTTATATGGATAGTCTTATGAATGCAGCTTTGAACGATCCGGTACGATTTCTAGCCACCCATTCCCTGCTGATCCTGGGCTTCCTCGGCCAGGGACTGTTTTTCGGCCGGTTCCTGGTCCAGTGGATTGCCTCCGAAAAACAGCGCAGAAGCGTTGTCCCCGTCCCCTTCTGGTATTTCAGTATCGGCGGTGGAGGCCTTCTTCTCATTTACGCCGTCCTCAAAAAGGACCCTGTCTTCATCCTGGGGCAGGCCGGGGGGCTTCTGATCTACTTGAGAAATCTCGCCCTCATATTTAAAGAGCGCGCCCGGGTCCATGCCGCGACTGGTTCCACAAGGCCCGTTTCCTCTCCGGAGTAAGGGGCGCAAAAATCCTGACACTCCGCTCTTTTTGGAGCAGGAAAAGTACAGTTTGGGATTTTGGAAATACCAGCATATTCCCTTTTGCCCTTTAAAGGCTCTTTTTTTGTCTCTGGCGATCCATCGATGGCCTTCGAATCGAGACAATTTTCCCGTTACCCCCCCTGAAAATTCACCCCCGACGTCGTCTTTTGGGGGTTGCCCCTATCATTTGCCTTGACTTGCTCTCGAAATTGCCCGATATGAAAGGGTCTCGGCTATCACGCACACTATGTTTGCAGAGGTCAAAAGATGAAATTCTGGCGAGTTCCCCTCGATACCGAAGAGATAGTCATAACCAGGGGAGTGGTCCATATCATAGAGGATCGGTGCAAGGGGTGCGGCTACTGCATCGACTATTGCCCGAGAGGGGTTCTGGAAGCTTCCAGGCGGTTCAACAACAGAGGATATCATCCCCCTGAGGTCAAGCAGCCCGACTTGTGCGTAAACTGTCACTACTGCGAGGCCGTCTGCCCCGATTTTGCCATCTTTTCGGTGGAAGCCCCGGCGCAACCAACTTCCGAGCTTCCGAGCAAGTGAGTCTTACTATGGAACCTGCCGTTCTCACCGGAGAACATTTTTTAAATGGCGATGTGGCCTGCGCCGAAGGCGCGCTGGCCGCCGGATGCCGCTTTTTTGCCGGATATCCCATAACGCCCGCCACCGAAGTGGCCGAGCACATGTCCAAGCGGCTTCCGCGGGTGGGAGGGGTGTTTATCCAGATGGAAGACGAAATCAGCGCGATGGCGGCCATCCTTGGCGCCTCCTGCGCCGGGGTGAAAAGCATGACGGCCACCTCGGGCCCCGGCTTCAGCCTCATGATGGAAAACCTGGGGCTGGGGATAGCCATGGAGACCCCGTGCGTCCTGGTAAACGTGCAGCGGGCAGGCCCCTCGACCGGCCTTCCCACTCTGGGCGCGCAGGGCGACATGATGCAGGCCCGGTGGGGCTCGCATGGCCACTACGAAATCATTGCGCTGGCGCCCTCCTCGCCCCAGGAGATTTTTTACCAGACCATCACGGCCTTCAACCTGAGCGAGACCTACCGGATCCCCGTGCTCATAATGGCCGATGAGATAGTCGGCCACCTGAGCGAGAGGGTGATCATACCGGAATCTTCGAAAATCAAGCTGCAGTCCCGGCCGCGCCCCACGGGAAGAAAGGACCGCTTCAAGCCCTTTCACCCGGGCCCCAACGGGGTGGCCCCCATGGCCCACGCCGGTGAGGGCTACATGGTTCACTTCACGGGCCTGACCCATGATGAGAGGGGCTACCCGGCGATGACCGTCGAGGCGCAGACCGAAATGATGGATCGCATTACGGGTAAAATCCGCCGGAACCTGGACAAGATCATTCAGGTGGAACGCTACCGGCTGGAGGATGCCGACGTGGCCCTGGTATCCTACGGGATCAGTTCGAGAAGCAGCCAGGCGGCCGTTGACGAGGCGCGGGAGCGGGGCATAAAGGCCGGCTTGCTGAGGCTTTTGACGGTCTGGCCTTTCCCGGAAGACATCGTTAGAGAGCTTGCAAAACGCGTGAAGGGGTTCATCACGGTGGAACTCAACCTGGGGCAGATTCACCTCGAAGTTCAGAGGTGCGCGGAAGGAAGAGCCCCCGCACTTCTGGCCGGTCATGTCGGAGGCTCGGCCATCACGCCCGAAGAGATACTGGAAAGAATAAAGGAACTGGTCTCCCAAGGAAAATAATTCCATAGGGGCTATAGGTCGTATAGGACTTATAGTACCTATTACAACCAGGATATTTCATGAACGGCAGCACATCTCCCAAACATCCGCTGGACAGCCTGCTCCGCACCGACCGTATACCGCATATATGGTGCCCGGGATGCGGGATCGGCACGGTCTTTTCCTCCTCTCTTATCGCCATCAGCTCAACGGGGACCGACCCCATGAAAACCGCGGTGGTCTCGGGGATAGGCTGTTCAGGTAGAGGCGCGGGCTACGTCAAACTCGATTCCTACCACACCACGCACGGCAGGGCTATTCCGTTCGCCACGGGCATGAAGCTGGCCAATCCCGAACTCACAGTGGTCGTTTTCAGCGGCGACGGGGACCTGTTTGCCATCGGCGGCAATCATTTCATTCACGCCGCCAGGCGCAACATGGACCTTACGGTGATCTGCGTGAACAATCTCAATTACGGCATGACGGGCGGGCAGGCCGCCGCGACCACCCCGCACCGCGCCAAGACATCGACCACGCCGATGGGAAACCCCGAAGGCCCGTTCAACCTGCCGCTGCTGGCTTACGCGTGCGGGGCCACCTACATCGCGCGCTGGACGATGCTGCATACCAGGGACCTTACCCAGTCGATAACCGAGGCCCTTACGCACACCGGATTTTCCTTCATCGAGGTGCTGGCCCCCTGCCCTACCGGCTTCGGCCGCAAGAACAAGCTCAAAAACAGTGACTTGCTAAGGATTTACCAGGAAAAGGCGATAGTGAAAAACGGCGCCAACCCCGCCGAAACAATCCTCGATCTGGAACAGGGAATTACTCTTGGCAAGTTCGTGGAGTTCGACCGGCCGACCTTTGCCGATAACTATAGAGCGGTGAATTGTGATTAGTGACTTGTGACTGGTTAATAGTGACTGGTTACTAGTGACCTTTGACTTGCGACTTCTAATTGGTGACTTGTGAGAAAAGAGATCCTTATAACAGGCCTGGGAGGACAGGGCATAGTGCTTGCAGGCCAGGTAATGGGACTTGCCGCCTGCCTATCCGACCATCTGGAGGCCACTTTTACGCAGTCCTACGGTCCGGAGGCGCGGGGGGGCGCCTGCAGCGCCCAACTGATCATCTCGGACAAACAGATTCATTACCCCTACGTGCGCAATGCCGACATCCTGGTCTGCATGTCGCAAACGGGCTATGAAAAATATCGCCAGATGCTCAAGGCCGAAGGGACCCTCATAATCGACCAGGACATGGTGAGATCGGTCGAGGGCGCAACCGGGGATGTTTTCCCCGTTCCCGCCACCCGCATGGCCGAAGAACTTGGCAGAAAAATGATGGCCAATATCGTCATGCTCGGCTTTGTTACCTCGGTTACCGAGGCCGTTTCCCTCAAGGGGATGCTTTCATCGGTAGCCGATTCGGTGCCGAAGGGAACTGAGAAGACAAATATTGCGGCCTTCAATAAAGGCTATGATTTAGGCCAGGCGATGCTCAAGGCCAGAATGAAAAAGGCCGCCGCCAGGCTTTAAAACAAAGAACAGGGCTCACTGATGAAAGACCCCGGGGAACGCCTTCAAAAGGTGTGCATCATAGGCGCAACGCCTGCCGGAATTGCTGCGGCCAACAAGCTGGGCGAGATGGGGATACCGGTAACGCTGATCGACCAGGCTGTCGATCTGAATGACAAACTCTCATCCGAAGCCTGGAGGATGGACTCCGGGGTAGGCTTCAACTACGCCATGCGCCCCGGGCTTCTGCGAATAATGAGAAATCCTCGGACCAGGCTGGTGCTTCCTGCTTCCGTTAAGTCAATCAAGCACACTCCGCAAGGGTTTTCCATCCGCTACCGGAAGGCGCCCACTTACATCGACGGGGACAAGTGCACGCTTTGCGGCCTTTGCCGGCAGGCCTGCCCGGCTATCGGACCGGACGGCGAAAAGGCGCTGAAATACGGCGGAAGGCACGCTCTTCCCGGCAGACCGGCAATCGACAAGCGCATGACGCCTCTTTGCCAGGCAAGTTGCCCGCTGGGCGTAAACGTCCAGGGCTACATGGCCCTCACGCGCGCCGGAAAGTATGCCGAGGCACTGGAGCTGATCAGGAAGGACAACGTTTTGCCCGGTATCTGCGGCAGGGTGTGCACCCACCCCTGTGAGGCCGCATGCCGCAGGAGCGAAATCGACCAACCCCTGGCCATACGCGATATTAAACGATTCGTGGCCGACAGCGCACCGCCTGCGCCCTTCAAGCAGAAACCGGTTAAGCCCCGGCCTGAAAAAATCGGTGTGGTGGGCTCGGGCCCCGCGGGGCTGGCCGCCGCCTCCGATCTGGTACGCCTGGGGTACGGGGTAACGGTCTTCGAGAAGGAAAAAGCGCCCGGGGGACTTTTGCGTTACGGGATCGGACCGCACCGCCTTCCGCGAGGTGTGATCGACCGGGAAGTCGACTATCTGCACGGCCTGGGGGTCCAGTTCCACCTGGGAAGCGAATTCACGGCGCGGGAGGGAGCGGAGTTTTCCGCCGTCGTCCTGGCCACGGGACTGTGGGAAGATCGAAAGATCGGCGCACCGGGAGAAGACCTGGAAACCGTCCTGGGATGCTTGTCGTTTCTTTGCGCCGTACACCGGGGAGAGATAAAGTCGCTTTCGGGAAAAACGGCGGTCATAGGCGACGGCAATTCCGCCTTTGAAGCCGCACGGACCCTGGCTCGTCTGGGTGCCGAAGTCACCTTGATCTCCTGGTTTCCGGGGGAGCTGATACCGGCCGACGAGCAGGAGGTCGAAGAGGCGGCCAAAGAAGGAATTGCCATAAAGACCAGCTTGAGGGCTGTCGAGTTCCTGGGCGAGGGCGGCAGACTCAAGGCCATCCGCCTGGTTCCGACCGTTCCCGGCCCGCCCGACGTCAACGGAATCCCCTGGCCCGTTGCGGTTAAGGGGGGTAAGCCCGTCGAGATCGAATTCGAACGGGCCGTGGTCGCCATAGGCCAGACGGCTACCCCGGCAATTTGGGGCGGCTATGGAGAAGGGTTCACCACGGCTTCCGGGCTGATACGGATTGACGCAAAGAGCGAGACTCGCGTCCCGAAGGTCTTTGCCGCGGGCGATGCGGTAAGCGGACCCTCTACCGTGGTCTCGGCCATGGCTTCGGGCCGCGCGGCGGCAAAGGCCGTCCACCGGTTTTTTACCGGAGAAGAACCGGTGGAAGAGTGTGTCTATTGCCGGCCCCTGGAACTGGACTATCCGGTGATCCCACAGCAGATTGCGTCCGTGCCTCGCGTCATGACGTCTGAAAGCCATCCGGCTTCGCGCCTGCAACTTACCACCGAAGTCGTACTGGGACTTAGCGAAGACCAGGCCCGCCTGGAGGCCTCCAGGTGCCTGCAGTGCGGGGTGTGCTCCGAGTGCGGCCAGTGCGTTGAAGCCTGTTCGGCGGCCGGGGCCGTTATGCAGGCCGCGGAATCCTCCGAGGAAATCGAGCATGCCGGGGTGGTCATTATCACCGACCCGACTCTGGCGCCCAGCGTAAAAGGCGAGGACGTCATCCGCGCCTACAACCCCAAGGCCATCCGGCCTGACGTTTTCGCCATGATGCAGCGCGGGTTCGCGGCGGCAGCCGAAACAGCCCTGCTGCTGGGCGACAGGAGCGCAAGGGTGAAGGGCGGAGGCTTTCTGTTTTCGCCCCCCGAGCCCCAACTGGCGCCCGAACTGCGCATCGGGGTTTTCGTCTGCCGATGCAACGATTCGCTGGGCTGGGACCCCGAACTGGACAGGTTGATATCCTATCTTCCCGAAAATTCGCCGGTGGAGCATGCCGAGTCCATCCCTTCGGCCTGCACGAAGGAAGGCGCGGCCCATATCCTCAGGACCATTCGGGAAAAGGGCCTCACCCGGTTCGTTTTGGCCTCCTGCGTGTGCTGCCCGCTCGATCTTATATGCGGAGCATGCACCGACCAGCGAAGCAGGCTGAAAACCGCCATTTTCCAGGGGACCGGCGTTCCACGGGCCATGGCCGAGACCTGCAACCTGAGGGGCGAGGCGCTGGCGCTCCTGGGCAGTAACCGCCAGCTGGCCATAAGCCGCTTTGAGGGGCTCCTTCAAAGGTCCATCCGGCGCACGGCGCGCCTCAAGTCCTACCCCACTCCGGCCCGCAAGTACAACTTTACGACCGCGGTGATCGGAGAATCCGAAGCAGCTCTCAGGGCCGCCCTAACTCTGGGGCAAATGGGCATGGAAGTATTTTTGTTCGGAGGCCGGGAAAGACCGCTCACCCACACTCCCGACTACCCCAATGTCCACGCCTTTCCGGGCTCGAGCGCCCGCTCTCTCAAAGGCACGGTGGGAGACTTTCAGGTGATCGTGAGCATGGAGGACTCCACCCACCAGGTTTTCAGCGCCGGGGCGGTGATACTGGGAGATAGATCTCGAAAGACCATTGCCTATATGCCTCATCCGGACATGCCCCCTCATGAGTTCGAATGCTCCATGCAGGAAAAGGGCCGTTTGGGCGTACCGTTTTTCGTTCCGGGCGCGACCTCCATATCGGGGCTTCTTCTGGCCAGCCCGCCCGGTATCAATGTCTCCGAGCGGCTCAAAGGCGCAGCGGCCGGGATTCTGGCGGCCACGGTCATGCCCCGCGGCCCCAGGCAAAACAAGGGCTATACGGTCACAATCGATCGGGACCTTTGCAGAGGATGCGGCCGGTGCCTGAAGGCTTGTCCCTATAAGGCCATCGGCTTTTTCGCCAATGTTGCTCCGCGATCCGGCTACGCGGCGGTCGACGAGACCCTTTGCAAGGGCTGCGGCAACTGCATTTCGGTTTGTCCCTCGGGCGCTGCGGACAGTCCCTATCGCGACAGGCGTTTCCTGGAACAGGCCATAGAAGAAATAGTTCACAAATGAATGACGATCTCAAAATAGTTCTTTTCTTATGCAACTGGAGCCCGCACGCGGCATACCAGACTCTGCAGGACACTCTGGCGCCCCTGCCCCTTGAAATCCGCATGATCCGGATTCCCTGCAGCGGGCGCATTACCAAGTCGCTGCTCTTCAAGGCCTTCGAGACCGGTGCGGACGGAGTCGTCCTTCTGGGGTGCGAAGCGGGCTCATGCCGTTACGGGATCGGGACCAGGGTGGCGCAGAGAAACGTCGAGGACACCCGGGGCATTCTCAAGTTGCTGGGGCTTGGAGAAGAACGACTCGGTTTTGGCTCCTTCAATCCCGATCAGCACCGCGAACTGCTCGACTACCTGACCGCATTCAGAAACAAGATAGCGGAGCTTGGCAAAACACCGGTGGTTCCCGCAACCCGGGCCAAAGAAATTGCCCTCTCCGCCGAATCCGCGGCCTCCATCAGTCGGGCGCACAATGTCTACGTTTGCCAGGACTGCGGGAAGTGTTCGTCGGCGTGCCCGCTGGCCCTTACGGGCAAGGAATTTTCGCCCAGGGCGATCGCCAACGCGGCCGCGGCCGGTGACCTCGACTCGCCGGCCATCCGTGAGGACATCTGGTCATGTCTTACCTGTGGGCTTTGCTATGACCGCTGTCCCTCGGCGGTAAGCTTTCCCGATTTCATAAAGGACATGCGCTGCGCCACCTCGGCCAATGGAAAGTTCAACGCCCACGAAGGTTTTTTTCATTCGCTGATGCGCGCCATGACCTCCCCAGGGCTTCCCGTCCAACACTGGAACTGGCTGCCTCCCGAAATTCAGACCGACCCGAACAGCAAAACTCTTTTCTTCGGAGGGTGCGCTCCCTACTTCGACACATTTTTCAAAAACTTTTTGGACATCAGCACCAGCGATATTCTGGTCGATGCGCTAAGGCTCATGAACTTTTTCGACATTCGCCCGGCCATCCTGCAAAACGAGAGGTGCTGCGGCCACGATTTGCTGTGGTCCGGAGACCGGGAGAATTTCCTGAAGCTCGCCCGGCTGAACGTCGAAATGATTTCGGCCATGGGGATCGAAGAACTTGTCACGGCGTGCCCCGAGTGTTACCGCGCCTTTTCCCGCGACTATCCCGAAAACGGAATCAAGACCGGGTTCAAGGTAAAACATATTTTCGAGCTGGCCGAAGCCGAGATCGGCAAGGGCGCGGTCGGATTTAAAAAACTCAACAGGAAGATCACCTACCAGGACCCCTGCAGGCTAAGCCGCACGCAGACCGGGTGCGAACTTCCCCGCAACCTTCTAAAACGATTGAATGTAGCCGATTTCACCGAAATGCGAGACCATGGCGCCTCTTCGCTTTGCTGCGGCAACTGCGCCTGGACCGGGTGCGACAGCTACTCCAAGGCCATGCAGGTAAACAGGTTGAGACAGGCCGGTGAAGCCGGCGCCAATCTGCTCGTCACGGCATGCCCCAAATGCCAGATTCATCTGCGGTGCGCCATGGAAGACCCCTTCCTGGAAAACGAGATCCGCATGGAGATGATGGATTTGACCTCCCTTCTGGCCAAAACCATTGAATGGCAGGGATGAGAGCCGGTGAATCGGTGAATCGGAAGAACTAGGGCCGGTGAATCGGTGAGTGGGTGAATCGGAAAAACGAACGGCTGAGCCGCAAAGTTTGCGCCCATTAACGTTTTAATACTTGAGCTAGTCACGGTGTCGCGAAATGAAGAAAAATTCCACAAACGATGATGCTCCTAAAATCGGCGTCTATGTCTGCCACTGCGGGTTGAATATCGCGGGGACGGTCGATTGTCCGAAGGTGACCGCCGAAATCGCTGGGTTGGAAAACGTGGCCCACGCACGGGACGTCCAGTATGCCTGTTCGGAACCCGGCCAGCAGGCCATAACCAAGGACATAGCCGAACTCGGGCTCGACCGCATCGTGATCGCCTCCTGCTCCCCAAGGCTCCACGAACCGACCTTCCGGCACATGCTGGAGCGCGCAGGCCTCAACCCCTACGTGCTGGAAATGGCCAACCTCAGGGAACAGTGCAGTTGGGTCCACCAGAAGGAACCAGGTGCCGCAACGGCTAAAGCCGTGGACCTGGTGAAAATGGCGGTGGCCAGGGCCTCCCGCCTGGAACCCCTCCAGAGCCGAAAGATACCCCTAAACAAGCGCACCCTGGTCATTGGCGGCGGCATTGCCGGCATCCAGGCGGCCCTGGATCTGGCCGATAACGGCTACGAGGTGGTCCTGGTGGAAAAAAGTCCTTCGATCGGCGGCAACATGGCGCGGCTCGACAAGACATTTCCCACCATGGACTGTTCCATTTGAATACTCGGTCCTAAAATGACCGATGCCGGTCGGCATCCAAATATCAAGCTGCTCACGCTCTCCGAAGTCATCGATGTTAAGGGATATGTCGGCAACTTCGAAGTGAAGATTTTAAAGAAGGCCCGGTACGTATCGGAAAAGGAGTGCACCGCCTGCGGCGAATGCGCCAGGGTCTGCCCGGTGGTGCGTCCCGACGAATTCAATTCCGGTCTTTCTTCCCGGAGGGCCATTCACTCCCCTTTTCCCCAGGCGGTGCCTTCGGCCTACGTCATAAATATCAACGAGTGCCTCGGCCACAACCCGGTGGTCTGCGCCAAGTGTTCGGAAGTCTGTGAGAAGAAGTGCATAAACTTCCACATGTCCGATGAGGAAGTGCTGGAAAAGGTGGGAGGCATCGTGGTCGCAACGGGCGTTGAACCCTACGACCCGACCGAACTCGACGAGTACGGCTACACGAGGTTTGAAAATGTGCTGAGCAGCCTGGAGCTCGAACGGTTGGTAAGCGCCGGGGGCCCCAGTGGAGGCGAACTGATACGGCCCTCCGACAGGAAAGCTCCCAAATCGATCGGCTTCGTGCAGTGCGTGGGGTCTCGATCCGCCAAAAAAGGCGGTTCATACTGCTCCAATATCTGCTGCATGAACACCATAAAGAGCACGCTGGTTTTGAAGGAACACCATCCTGAAATCGAGATCAAGGTCTTCTATATCGATATCCGCGCCTTCGGCAAAGGCTTCGAAGACCTCTACACCAAGAGCCGAAGCCTCGGAGTACAATACATACGAGGTCTTCCGGGAAGCATCGTGGAAACGGACGAAAAAGGTCTTCGGGTGGCTGTCGATAACGGCGCCAGTGGAAAGATTGTTTTCCACGACCTGGACATGCTGGTGCTGGCGGTCGGTCTCAAACCCTCGAAGTCGACCAAAAAACTCCAGGAAATGCTGGGACTCCAGCTTACGCCCGATGGATTTTTCCTGGAGGCCCATCCCAAGCTTCAACCGGTTGACGCGGCCACCCGGGGGATTTTCTTCGCCGGATGCGCCGAAGCCCCCAAAGACATAAAAGAGTCGGTTACTCAGGGACACCTGGGAAGTGCGATAGAGAGCGACGGCCAGAAGCACGACGACAATCACGGCTAAAACGGAAACATAGAGTTGAGACATCCTGGGGTGGTCCTCGCTAGCTTTACCTG
>JARLHP010000211.1 GCA_031292195.1 Syntrophobacteraceae bacterium | reverse complement strand
CCGAAACCGAACGGCAAACTCAGGCCGTTGGGCATTCCGCGACTGGCCGAAAGGGTATGTCAAACGGCTGCGATGCTGGTCTTGGAGCCGATCTTCGAGGCCGATCTGCAACCGGAACAGCACGCCTACCGGCGGGACCGGAATGCGCAAAGCGCCGTGCTCGAAGTGCGCGAGCTGCTGGCCTGTGGCTACAGGGATGTCGTCGACGCCGATTTGTCCGGTTATTTCGACACAATCCCGCACGCCGAACTTATGAAATCGGTGGCGCGCCGGGTGGTCGACCGGCGCATGCTGCATCTTGTGAAGATGTGGCTCGAAGCCCCGGTGGAAGAGCTTGACGAACGCGGCCTGAAGAGACGCACTACGACGAACCGGGACGCCAAGAAAGGCATCCCGCAAGGGTCTCCGATTTCACCCCTGTTGTCGAACCTGTACATGCGACGGTTCATCCTGGGGTGGAAGCAGACGGGCCTTGAGCGGCGACTCGGCGCACGGATCGTCAACTATGCCGACGATCTGGTCATCTGCTGTAGGGGCAACGGCGCCGAAACGGCGCTTGAATCGATGCGGCAAATGATGACGAGGCTTAAATTGACGATAAATGAAGAAAAGACCCGTACTTGCCGAATACAGGACGACAAATTCGACTTCTTGGGATATACCTTCGGCCTGTGCTACTGGCGGAAGACCGGGAGGGCCTATATAGCCCCCCGCCCGTCGAAGAAGAGCGTCAAGCGCATGATCGAAGCGGTGCATGTCGAGACAGGTAGAAACACGACATGGCTCGATGCCGAAGAACTGGTGACCCGATTGAATCGAAAACTCGGAGGATGGGCCAACTATTTCTGCTACGGCCCGGTTACGTCCGCCTATCGGTTCATAGACTGGTACACCACGAATCGGCTCCGCCGGTGGCTTTGCAAGAAGCATAAACAGAGCGGCAAGGGTAACGAGCGCTACCCCGATGAGTATCTATACAAGCATTTGAGACTCATCCGCCTGCCCATGCTTCCCAAAGCTTTCCGTGGGCGAAGGCATGATGTTCTGTCCGAGAGCCGGATGCGTTAGCAGCGCACGTCCGGTTCGATGAGGGGGATGTGAAAACGGAGTCATGGCTAAGCTAGTGAGGCACCGCCGAACGAAAGGGACGGAAACAGATAGGCTGAACCTAACGCCACCGCGTCACATCTCTACTCTACAAACTGTCCCGTTATTGAATACTATCAAAACAGAAAAGGCAGGGTCATTACCTGACCCTGCCTTTAAGGAGCAGTCCGCAAGATACTGCAGATTGTTAGTATTCTTATGGTCTTCTCCGGGGAATTTGCAGTTAAGCTCTTTTTCGCAATCTCCATCCAGCCAAACCAACCAGTCCGCCACCGAAGAGGAGCAGGGTGGAGGGTTCGGGGATGGGGTCGTTGATGTGCACCTCGTCCATTTCAATCCCGTTCGAGCCGCCAGGCCACGAAGTAAAATATATTTGATAGACGTTCGTCCAGTTCTCCGTGAAAGTTTGCCAATTACCATTTAGTGTGACAGTGGCTGAGTACCCAGCGATTGGCTGGAAATTCTGATTATCCCCCACAAAGGTATATGTTCCACCACCTTTAAGTTGAAAGCTGTTGAAAGTGAACGAGGTAGGCGTTCCCGTCGTCAAATATCCGCCCGTGTCCCCTGTCGTATATCTGAAATAACCGTTAGTACTGTTGACATTGAACACATAATCTACTAGCTGCTTGTTGCTGCTCGACTGAGTCCAGCCGGTGAGGGAGAGACCGCTACCATTGCTGGTATTTTGCACAAACTCACCAGGAACTCCGGAGCCATTGCTTAGCCTGGTGAACGCAATTCCCCCACCTGAGGCAGTTTGAGTTTCTTGCCAGTACCCTGTTGAACTGGCCGATCCTGACGCTCCAGTGACTACAGAGCTGAAGGCTGTCCCTGAGGAGAGATACCAAATATCATCGAAGCCAAAGGTCACCGCCTGCGCCGGAGCGCACCAGATCACTACCGCTGCGGCAACGGCGAGAGCCATCCCAAATTTTGCCAAACTTTTTCTTTTCATGAGTAAGCCCTTTCATTTTTAAAGATTGTGAATTTGTGCCTTTTTTCGCAGAGTCTCTCTGTCGGACACCCACTGGAGAGCAATTTTCATTCCACGAACATTATTAATTAATAACAGCAAATATTCTAATGACTTATTGGATTGGGCGGCTTTTTAGGCTTTGTGTGCAGATTGCAAAGTGTAAATACAGCCGACAGAAAATAACGACCAAAATGAGGGTTTTACTCTAAATTGTATTTAATTACTGCTAGTTAGGAGCACTAAATAAATATGTAAAATATTCCGACGGTCGGTGGAAAAACGCGTAGGTTAGTTTATTTGCCATATACTGTGAATACTCCATTTTTAATTGCCCAAACGCTGTATTTTTGTCGGTCGCAAGTACGCGTAGGAAATCCCCGGCAGGGAAGCGTGGTAGCAATAGTAAATCATCTCATAGGGAAAGCGTGGCGGGCCACAGCTTTGGCGTAGCTTCCATTCTTTCTTTATGGACTCTTGAACGTCTTTTATCCATAAGGTAAAAACTCCCCCCCCGGTTTTACGCGGGTTTGCGGGCCGCCGCGCAAGCCCATAACTGGGCAAAACGCGCCCGGGCCGAAAAGCGGAAGAAGAACTTGCGGAATGGTGACAAATATTTCACCATTCGGGAGTTGAGAAATACACGGCCTGTTTCAGGGATCATGGCGGCGCGGAGGGATTTCGAGGCATTTCCCGAGGACGTGCAAAGCGACATGCTCAGCGCGTTAACGGTAGCCGCCGGGGGGCGGCGAATCGGACAAGGCCAGCCGTTCAAAGGTATTGACGGCGGCGTGTTCTAAATCGCGCTCCGGCATCGAGGAGATGCTTTCCGCGTCACCTATGCCATTAAGATTGGCGCTGATATTTGGGTCATCCACGCCTTGCAGAAGAAATCGAAGACCGGAGAAAAGCCGAACGTGGGGTTAATGTCTTGCGGGTTCTTCCGACACTCGCACACCATCAGTTTCAATTGTTACCGGACAACAACGCTCAAGCGCTTCCGCATAAAGGCGGACAGTCTGCAAGACGATTTCGGCTTGTTCTTTATAGGTCATACTTCCGGGGATTCGCAAGACACCGTAATGGGGATGTTTATCGCGGAAAATCAGTGTTCCAAAATCCTTGTCCCGCGTGATGAGCACGCGTCCTTCTCTATGGGCGTTGCGTAAGATAGAGCTGTCAGCCGGGGTCTTGTTCCCAATCGGCCACCCATTCGACATCAAAGCCCGCCGAGCGCAAAGCATAGACAACGGAACCCGCAACGCAGGTATCAACTAATAAGCGCATTCGTTCCTTGTGTTGGGGGTTTTTTTGTCCAAGGCTGACCTGGCTATCGTGAAGCAAATAGCAAACACGCCCGAATGTCGTCGGCCTCCAAAAATGGAAAATTGGCAAGGATGGATTCCGGTGTTTCCCCAGCGGAAAGGTCGGCCAAGACATGCTCGACGGCCAACCGCTTGCCTCGAATGATCGGCTTTCCGCCAAATATGGCGGGATCGCTTGTGATGCGCGTCAAAAGTGCGTTTATTTGGTTTTCCGTCATAGATTAAGCCTCCCTTTACCTCATTTCTTTATAACACATCTTTCCCAAGGCCGCTATTGTGTATCCGCCGTTAACGCCCTGCAAAGC
Organism: Syntrophobacteraceae bacterium; assembly: GCA_031292195.1. Lineage (GTDB taxonomy): Bacteria > Desulfobacterota > Syntrophobacteria > Syntrophobacterales > Syntrophobacteraceae > SbD1. Next base: position 6,140 of record JARLHP010000211.1, on the reverse strand, counting down.
TTTCGCCGCGAGACGTTGAGCCATCGAGTCACATTGCGCGCGCCTTCCCCCTGCTCTATCAGCTTGCGGGCATGGGCGATTTGTTGCTTGGCCATAGGCGACCCTTTCCCTTGGTTCCAGCGGAATCCGCCCGAGGCGAAAGCTGTTTTAAGCAACTTGGAATCGCAAGCGGATGAATGGGAAAACTTCACTCACCCTGACTCACGCCTGCATTGGTCCCGCAGGGAGTTAACTTGATAACTGGACAAATCCCCGCAAGTGTGTCCCTAAGTGGAATCTGTGCCTAGCCCAGCACGGGCTTGCGCGGGGTCGCGAGGGGCGAAAACCGGACAAAAAGACGGGGCAACCGGAAAGAGAAAAAATGTACGGTGTCAATCGCCTGCCGCAGCGCGGATATCCTTGATGAGCATGAACAGGTGGCGTCTATCTGTGACTGAGGGCGCAAATCCGAAGTGCCTGTAAAACTCTGCGGCAGAATCGTCTTTTGCGTGAACGGAAAGCGCACGCACGCCGACCATATCCGCCACTTGGAGGACGCGTCCCAAACCATCCAAGAGCAGCCCCGCACCAATGCGTCGGCCTTGCCATTCGCTGTGCACGGCGAGACGCGCCAGAATGAGAAGCGGTATCGGATGGCGTGGCATGCCTTTGACAACACGCTCCGGCGCGTCGGCGTGCCGGACTTCGCCCGCTACAATCGTGTAGTACCCAACGACCGTTGCGTCACTTACGCCGACGTAGGTTTGCGATGAATTCATTTGTTGCGCTTGCAGGGCATGGCGAATGAGAAAACGATCAAGCCCGGGTTGACCGCAGGTGAAGGCCTCGACTGCATGTGTCCGCTGCAGTTTTTCTATGCGTAAAGGGGCGCTCACCGTTCGGGATCAAAAACGGATGATTCGCGGAACAGCCGTTCGAGGCGCGGGTGACGGCGTGGGGGAGCGTCGAGAGCGGCAACGAAAGCATCCCAAGATTCCGCATCGAGCGTGAAGACGGTTCGATCCGCCAGCCGTTCCTCGGCTTCGCTCAGTGCCGTTTCCAGAACGAATTCGCTGACGGACTTGCGCGCCGCCGTCGCCGCGGCTTGCAACGTCAGTTTGGCGGACCGGCTAAGCCGCAGATCAAGTTTTTCGGTTCTGTTTGTGCGTTTAGTAGTCATACTTGCAACCTACTCATGCCGCCCGACAATGTCAAGACAATTTATTGGAGGCCAACGCCCTGTAAAGCGTTCAAGCCAAGGATCGCTGCAGGTGAGGCTTCGCCTTGGCCGATCAGGGTGCAGACACAAGGCTCATTCAGGACTACCTCCGGCGCCGCGACACCCGGCATACATTTTCATTTACACGGCACCAAATCCGGCGCGATTTGAAAGGTGGTGGAGGCAAAGGGGCATGTTATGGGTATCAGTACCGGTAAACTTCAGCGTGACCGCCGACATCCAGCAGGGTTACGTCCTGATAATTGCCCCTTCCGTGAAGATCATCCGCGGATTGTGGCCAACGACCAGCGCCCGTTTTCCGCTCATTTTTCCGGTGAGGGCATGATTGCGTAACGATGGCTCGAAAGGATTTTCTGGGAACAACTCGACCGCATGAATTACGGCTATCTTATCTGGCGCCTCCAGTTTACGAAGGGACGAGGTAAACTTTTGCGAAGACCTAAGATTCATCGGCGGCCAAGGCTTTCAGTTCTTCGATAATCTCTTTAGCCGGTCGAAAAGGAATTCCTTCGGTTTCTTCTTCCGCCGCCAATACTTCCTCTTCAAAATCTTCTGTAAAGCCATTGTCGGTCAATCGGCGCACAGACACCAGCACCGAAGCGTCCTTTTCTATGTCCCCGCGCAACTGCGGAGGCAGATCGCCCGCCTTGATTGCTTTTTCGATGATCTTGCTCATGGTGTCCTCTCTTCTGCCAACCAACGAAGATGGCTGCTGCGCTTTTACAATCCTATAATCAGTATACCAGAAAAAGCGAAACAGATCATCTTTGCGTCAAAGAGCTTGATTTATGGCAGATCCGTCGCGTTAAAAACGCTTTGCCGGCGATCAGGAAGGTCGACAACTCCAATAGTTCATACCAACCCACCAGATTGGAATTTACCCCGAGCCGGGAAAATCGATCGCGGGCCATTTTTGCAGGGTCGTCTTTGAACTCGATTGGGGAAAACAAATGCCGGCCCCTTGTTGAGGGGGGCCGGTGGATCAGTATCTGCCGGAGAACCGAAGCTTGGCCACAGGCCACCCCTTTCCTTTGGTTCAAGGGGAATCCGCCCCATGTGGAGGCGGTTTTCAGCAACTTGGAATCCTCTTGCTCCGGGGTCATACGTGGCGAGCGTTCACACTTTTGCGGGGTTTGCGATGTGGGCTGGTTCGGTCTTGATTGGTCCCATTTTATGGTCTAAAATAGTGTGGATACTAAATCACACAGAGGAGCGCTTTATTATGAACTCTACTCGGCTAAATATTGTGCTGCCCGACGCTCTGATCCGGGAAATCGACCAGATCGCCGGGAAGCGGAAGAGAAGTCAGTTTATCGCCGAGGCGGTCAAACGGCGAATCCTCGATCTCGAAAAGGATCGTCTGCGAAGGGCGATGGCGGAAGGCTACCGGGCCGCCAGGCAGGAGGATGAGGAATTGATCAGGGAGTTCGAGGCCGCTGATCTGGAGGGCTGGGATGATTATTAAAAGAGGAGAAGTCTATCTTGCCGCCCTCGACCCTGTGGTCGGAAGAGAAATTTCGAAGACCAGACCCGTGGTCATCGTATCGAACGACGTCAACAATGAGTTCGCAGGCACGATCACCGTTCTTCCGATCACGTCCGGGAGCTTGGAGAAGCTCTACCCGTTCGAGGGGCCGATTGCGAAAGGAACCGCCAATCTTCCGAAGGATTCGAAGGTGAAGGCCAATCAGATAAGAACGTTGGAGCGAAACAGGCTGATCAAGCGGATAGGAGAGTTGCCGCGGGAGATCATGTCTGGAGTCGACAAGGCTGTCAGCCTGCATTTGGGACTGGAATGAAAAGAGACGTCCTGGAAAAGTGTTGACATATTCGCTACGTTTAACTATAAAAAACACACTATTATATGCGGTGATGGAGTCCACCTCAACCGCCATCGAATTGGCTGATGACTCCTACCTGGGGAGCTGTATCTAGTGGGACCTGGTAGGGGTTGTGGGATTTGCAAGAGCAAGCTCTTACCGGGTAAATGCCTGGAAGAGCTTTTTTGTGGCCCGCTGAAAGCGCCCCCCCGTTTTCCCGTTTGGCGTGAAGTGAAAAAAATCCGGGGACTTGCCCCGGATTAAACTCGGTAACGCCGAATGGGGGAGTGATACAGACTCGGCTGTCGCCGGCGATTTGGTCCCGGTTGCCCGGGGTTTGGACATCGCTAAAACCGGCCAAACCGCAAGCGGCACGATTTTGGAGACTGCGGGATTGCATGATTAAGGTACTTCTTGTCCTGGTTGGTGGAGGTCTGGGTGCTCTTACCAGATACGGCGTTTCACTTCTGGCCGTTAAGCTCTTTGGAACGAGATTTCCGTTCGGCACTCTAATCGTGAATCTTTCGGGCTGTTTTTTGATCGGAGTCTCTTTTGCCCTGGCCGAGCGGGGGCTTAACATCATGAGCCCGACGGTTCGCCTTTTCTTCATTACGGGCTTTCTCGGCGGGTTGACAACCTTTTCCAGTTTCGCGGTGGAGACGGTCAACACGATTCGTGTCGGGACCTATCTGGTCACCGCGGCCAATTTTTTATCCAACAATTTAATCGGCGGAGCTCTTGTCTTTGTGGGGCTGTGGGTCGGCCGAGTACTGTAAGAGAAAACATCATGCTTCAGTACAAAGTGATCGAGATATTTACGAGTGAGGGAGAACGCTGGGAAGGCAGGCCGCTGTACAGTGCGGTGGTGGAGTGTGTAAGGGATCTCAAGATCGCCGCGCGGTGCATGGTCACACGGGGAATCGAGGGCTGTTACGAAACCGGTGAAATTGCCACCGCAAGACTTGAAATCGCCTCTTATCACATGCCCGTTCGCATCACCATCATTGTTCCGGCCGTCGATTCCGAGATCGTTCTTTCCAAAGTGAGTGAAATGGTGACCGAGGGGATCATCGCCACCCGCGACGTGGAGGTGGTGGTCCATAAGACCGTCGGAACGCTCCTGCCAAGAAACACCAGGGTCCGCGAAATTATGACCCCCGCCCCCCGGTCGGTCAGAAGCGATACGGCGGCGAGCGAGGTGGCCCGGCTCCTGCTTTCCTCGGATTTCACCGGGCTGCCGGTGGTGGATGAAAGAAATCGTCCCATTGGGATCATCGCCCAGGGAGACCTGATCTACAAGGCCGAATTGCCGATGCGTTTCGGTCTGTTGGCCACGGCGGACCGCGATCAGATCGCCCGGGTTATCCAGGGGCTCGATCCCAAGCAGGCCAGGGAAATCATGACGCGGCCCGCCATCACCATAGAACAGGATCAGCTGGTCACCGAGGCTGTCGATCTGATGCTCAAAAAGAAGGTGAAGCGTCTTCCCGTGGTCGATAAATCGGGCAAACTGGTTGGAAATATTTCGCGGGTCGATATCTTTCGGACCATCATGAATGTGTGTCCCAATTGGCCGGCATTCCAGGAAAAAAGCATTTCGGTCGAAGGTCTTCACAATGTTTCCGATATCATGCGTTGCGACGTTCACACGGTTCTGGTCGACGCACCGATAGAAGAAGTGATTCGCGTCATTGACTGCAATGATATCCAGCGGGTCTGCGTGGTCGATAAACAGGGGTTTTTCAAGGGACTGATCTCGGATCAGGACCTGCTTTTCGCCTTTTCGGGTCAAGACCCGGGGATTTGGGATTATTTCGCCCGCAAGGTCCCCTTCAGCGAGCGCGGCAAAAGACACAAGGAACTTAGAGATCATTTGCGGATGAGGACGGCCGCCGAGGTGATGAACACCGATATTGTCACTGTCCGGGAGGATACATCCATAGAAGAGGCCATTTGCTTTATGCTCGAAAAGGCGCTCAAAAGACTGCCGGTACTCGACTCTTACGGTAAATTCAAAGGCATGATCAGCAGGGAGACACTTCTTCGGACGATCTTTCATCCCCATTAGAGTTGAGGCAATAACTCCACACTGACGCCCGCGGAGACTCTACCCGCCCGTTTGACGGAGGTTGTCCCATGTTCGACTATGCGCAGCTAAGAGACTCACTTTTTGCAATCCTCGCCCGTCTGGAAGACACCGTGCGCGACACCGGTTCGAAATCCATTGCTCAAACGAGGATCAAGCTGGAGGAGGAAGCTTTTAACCTGGTGGTCCTCGGCCAGTTCAAGCGCGGCAAATCGACCTTCATAAACGCCCTGCTGGGTGAAAAGATCCTGCCTACGGCCATCGTGCCGCTCACCTCCGTGGTCACCATCCTGCGATACGGTCAAAAGCTCAAGGTGGAAGTGCAATACCTGGACGAACGGGTGGAAGAAGTCGACCTTGCCGCTCTGGCCTCGTTTATCACCGAGCGCGAAAACCCCCAAAATAAAAAAAGGGTGAAGGAAGTGACGGTTTTTTACCCTTCCCAATACCTGCGGGGCGGGGTCCGCATCATCGATACTCCCGGCGCCGGCTCGGTATACAGTCACAACACGGAGGCCGCATACGCCTACCTGCCCAATGTGGATGCCGGAATATTCGTGGTGTCGGTCGACCCGCCGCTATCCGAAAGCGAGCGCGAGTTCTTAAAAGACGTCCGGGAGTTTGCGGACAAGGTTTTTTTCGTGCTGAACAAAATTGACCAGGTCGATGAATACGACCAGCGGGAATCGCTGCAGTTTACCACGCGGGTGATCGAAGAAGAAGTCGGAGCGGGGAAAGTGAGAATCTATCCCCTCTCGGCCCGCCGCGCCCTGGATGCCAAGCTCTCGGGCGACAAGGCCTTGCTCGCGAGCAGCCTGCTTCCCGAATTTGAAAGACAGCTCCTCGATTTCCTTACCAGCGAGAAGGGCGGAGTTTTTCTAAAATCGGTGGTCAACAATCTGCTGAAATTGATCTCCGACGAGACCCTGTCCTTTAAACTCGAGCAGGAGGCCATAAAACTTCCCTTTGATGCGCTAAAGACCAAGATCGGCCGCTTCGAACGGGAAATGGAGAT
>JARLHP010000210.1 GCA_031292195.1 Syntrophobacteraceae bacterium | reverse complement strand
GGATGCACAAAACCACTATTCCTGAAATCTTCAAAATTTCTTGCAAGTGTCCATGGTGATCACGCGCATATCCACCATTTCCAGCGGTTTCACCCTGCCGAGGCGGGCCCGGGATTGGAACGGCTTGCCGATCCAATCCCGGGTAAACATAATTTTTAGCCCCTGGTTTTAGAATTCGACAACTTCCATGCCGAAGGTTCCGAACTCCGTCATGGATTTGAGGATGGCCGGAGCTTCTTCCAGCGACACCCGCTTGGTGACAAGCTGTTCGGGATGGAGTTTTCCGCTCAAGACATGCTTCATCATCTGACCGTACTGCGGGTAGGGCATTGTCAGAGTGCCGTGCCACTCAAGCTCCATGGCCGTCATGACGTCGATCGGAAGCGCCACCATGCCATTTTCTTCGCGGGTCGAGAGACCGATCTGGACATGGCGGCCCCTGTTCGTGAGGCAAAGCACCGAATTCAGTGCCGTCTCGCCAATTCCCAGAGCGTCAATGCTAACGTTAGCGCCGGCTTGTTTGTTAAACTGGAAGGTCAACTCCTTTACGGCCTGTACGGGATCGGTCTTCTTGGCATTGACCACGGCGTGGGCGCCCACCTTTTTGGCCAACTCCAGTTTTTCGTCAAAGATGTCGATGCCGATAACATAGCATCCCATGGAAGCGGCTACCTGGACGGCCACCAGGCCGATTCCGCCCAGCCCCCAGACGGCGACCTTGTCTCCGGGTTTTACCTCACCTTGGGAAACCACGCCATGATAGGCTGTCTGGTAGCGGCAACCAAAAGAGGCAATCGCCGCCATATCCGTTAGTTCTTCGGGAATCTTCATCAAATTGCCCGGGTAATCCGCGTCCGGCGCATGGGCGTATTCGGCGAACAGACCGTCGATGTGATAGCCGAAAATTCTCAAAGTCTCACACATATTATGCCTGGACCAATCAACGCACCTGGGACAAGTTCCGCACCCCACACTTACGGGAGGAACAACCCGGTCGCCAACTTTCCAGTTTTTGACATTCTTGCCTACTTCGGCGACTACACCCGTGCCTTCGTGTCCCGGAATCATGGGGTACTTATAGGGTACGATGCCCAGCCATCCCCAATCACCGTTCCATTCGTGCCAGTCGCTTCGGCAGATGCCATTAGCCGCCATTTTTATAATCAAGCCGTCATCGGAACATTTTGGGTCAGGAACATTTTCTACGGTTAATTCTCCCCGGGGGGCGCTATGCAGCAACATTGCCTTCATCTTATTCGCTCCTTCCTGGCTATTTGTATAGATCCGATCACTGTGATAAGACACTTCGATATTAAAATACGTTAATCATAAGGTATTTTAATAAAGCAACGATCCTGCCCATACGGGATGAACACTAGATCCATGCTTTTCACCTAACTTCAAGACAGCAAGCAATGTGCCAATCTAATGAGCAGCCGGCGGTAAAGTCGAAGGGTTTGTAATGATAAAGTATTTTGGATTCGAAGAATCGCTTGCAAGGATAGAGTGTATCACTCCACTGTGTCATACATGACACAGCAATGGTTCATGAGCGGTCAGAATGAATCAAAACGTTTTTGGGAAATATTTCACATGCAGTGGCTAAAATTATCTTGACTGCGGAGGTATTCGTTAAGTATAAAATGATTTACGGTCAAAGAATGGCAGCCGGCGCCCGGTGCAAAATACTTTCCGGATAATCTCCAGGTCATATTCCATACTCCTCCTCCGATATCTCTTAAGCCGCTTGCAGCCGGCGATGCGCCTGACCTTCCGCCCAACAGGTTAACGACGTGGTCCGCAACTGCTACGAAGGTGGAGTCATATGCACCAAACAAGCAGGAAGCTACCTACCGGGACTCGCTTAAAAGATTGGGAGACATTTGTCGACAGTGGAATTGTCTCTCGGGATGCGCATGCCTGCATTTCTGCTTCGTGGCAACGTTGCAGGCAGATGGGGCTGGACCCTCGCAGGCCAAAGCACTCCCGTGTTCTGTCGCCTCCGGAGGTCAAAAGCCTCCTGGAACGTAATTCTTTACTGGCCCAAGGTTCTCAGACCAGCCTTCGACTCCTGGAAGCGTCGCTACAAAACATCCCCCACGGCACAATCCTCAGCGACGCCCAAGGTTACGTGCTGTATAAATCAGGGACTGAGCCAATAAGTGGAATATTTGACAAGACAGGCATTGTTCCCGGCGGAAACTGTCTCGAAAGTACCATTGGCACAACCGCGCCCGGTCTGGCGATAATCCACAAGATCCCAATAATCGTACAGATGGAGGAACACTACAACGAGGTGTATCATTGGTGCTGCTGCGCGGCGGCCCCCATCTTCAATCTGGACGGCGGGGTGGCGGGATGCATCAATGTTACTACTAATCATGAAAATACCGATAAGCTGGAGTTTATCTATAGGCTGACTTTGACTATGGCCAAATGCCTTCAATCCGAGTTGCACCTGATGCAGTGCCTGAGCGGATTGGAAGTCAGCAAGGAAATAATAGGCAGTGTGGTCAACCTTACGGATCGAGCCGTAATGGTTGTCGATATGTCCGGGACAATTCTGCAGGCCAATCAGAGGGCCGGCAGCGTTTTAAAGACTCCCGTATCGCACCTGATTTCAAGGCATTATAGCGATTTTTTCAAATCCGATTCTTTATCGTGTTGTTTGTCCACCAAGAAAGCGGACCATGGGTTGGCCGTATGCTCGAAGGAAACGGGCGAGGTAAGAAAGTTGTGGCTTCAGGCCCAAGCCATTCATGACGCCTCAGGCCATATAGTGGGAGCTACCGCCATACTGGAAGAACACAAGCGTCATTGGCCCGGCCAACAAGGCGGTGCTTACGGCAAATCCTTCACTTTTAACAACATCATCGGAAAATCGGCCGGCATGCTGAAAGCTGTGAACCTCGGCAAGCGGTTTGCCTCCACCGATGCGAACATTCTGCTCTATGGTGAAACGGGCACGGGCAAAGAGCTATTTTCTCAAGCAATCCACAATCTGAGCCATCGTAGAAATAAACCGTTCATTGCCATCAATGCCGCCGCAATCCCCGGCGGACTTGTGGAAAGCGAGCTGTTCGGATACCGGAACGGCGCATTCACGGGAGCGTCCCGCGAGGGAAAAAAAGGGTTGTTTGAGCTTGCCAACCAAGGAACACTATTCCTCGATGAAATAAATTCGATGCCGATGGACCTCCAGTGTAAACTGCTCAGAGTCATCGAGAACGGCGAAATCACTCCGCTTGGCGCCCATTCGTCCGAAAACGTGGACGTTCGCATCATTGCGGCCACGGGTCATGATCCCGATTCAGGTTTAACCTTTGCCGAACTGCGCAAAGATCTTTTTTATCGACTCAGCACCATTCGAATTTTCCTGCCCCCGCTTCGTGAAAGACTCGACGACATTGAAGAGCTGGCGATCGCTTTTTTGAAACAGTTTGCGGAAAAGAGCGGGAAAAATGTAAATCTGATTCATCCCGAGGCATTGAAGATTCTCCAGTACAACGAATGGCCGGGGAATGTCCGAGAGCTGATGAGCGCCATTGAATTCGCGGTTCATGTTACCGATATGCATACGATCATGCCGGAGCACCTTCCCGACTATTTGGGTCAATCTACTCCCGAGGAGGGCGGGGCGGGAAATGAGGCGTCCAAAATCGTCAGTGATCTGGAAAACGGACTGATCCGGAAAGCTCTTGAGGAAACCAGGGGAAATCGAAGCGAGGCCGCCAGGAAATTGGGCGTTTCCAGAAGCACCTTCTATCGAAAATGTTGCAAGTACAAACTAGCATCCCTGCGGAGGCAAGAACCTGGCCAAACATTCGATTCTCTTTAAGGCCGATCAAGAGAGCGGGAATCCCTTGGGTGAATCGCCGGAGGACAGGGCCCGCAGGTTCATAAGGCATTCCGGATCGGGCATGGAGATGTCGTTATAAGTGTGGAACGCCATGGCCGGGCAGCCGCCCCGGCAATGTTCAAACCGCGAACAGGTTTCGCAGGCCTTCACGTCCAAACGGCGGAGAAGGTCCAAAACCGGAGCGTGGTCCCAGATGTCCTTGATATGTCGCCGGCGAATATTGCCGGCCAGGAAAGCGGGTTCCTGCAGGAAGGCGCAAGGGTAAACGTCTCCCGAGGGAGAAACGCAGCAGGTCATTTTGGCCGCGCCACACATGTCCAGTCCTTTGCGCCGCCTGTTTTCCGAGGTCAGGCAGAAAAAGGAATCGCCCGTACGCACGAACTGATTTTCTTCCAGCCAGACGGCAAAAGACTCCAGCTGCTCTTTGTCGGGTCCTAGCTCCACCTTGCTCGACTTACCCCGCCCCGAGGGTCGAAATCTCGATACCCGTAGATCCGCGCCGTAGCCTGCGGCCAGTTTGCGCAGTTCTTCCAACTGGGGATAGTTGATGCGGGTCAGGACCGTATTCAGACTGAAGCGGACTCCATGACGGGCCAGGGCATCGGCCGCCCGCAGAATTTTGTGGTATGTCCCCTCACCCCGTATGGCGTCATTTACCTCGGCCGTAGCCCCGTCCAGGCTGACTTGCAGATAAAGCATCTCCAAGCGGGCCAGATGTTTGGCCAGGGAATCGTCCACCAAAAGACCGTTGGTGCTGACACAGGTCACCAGCTGATTGCGATGGGCCAAATCCAGCAGATCGACAAAATCTTCGCGCATGAAGGGTTCGCCGCCGCCTATGTTGACCTGAAAGACCTTTATGGCGGCCAACTGCTCGATCAGCAGGCGGCATTGGCCAAAATCGAGTTCTTCCGGCATGGCTTTGCCGGCATCGGAGAGGCAGTGGAGGCATTTGAGGTTGCATTTGAGAGTAATTTCCCAGGTCACATTCACAGGGGCGCTAAGGCCGTACCTGGCAAGATCAGAACTCAACGATCACCCCCTTATTTTTAAGCTCGCCCAGAGCGGCTGAGAGCGAACGCGCCCGGACGGACGATACCGGGTCAGGCATGGTCTGAAGCCACTGCGCCAAAGTCATATCGCTTTGGAAAAAATCACAGCGCAACAGTTTGCCCGACGGCAGGAAATATAGTCGTGGTCCGGTGCGGGTATAAAACAGGAGCCCGAAGCTCTCTTCACGCACCGATGTTCCCTTTGCCAATCTGTACCAGTATTCCATAGCGGGCGGCGTGCCGCCGCGGTCGGGATGGCCAAGCCGGCGGCGTGCCGCCGCGGTCGGGATGGCCAAGCCGTGGACGCCGCTACCTTCGGTGGCGGCGGGGCCCTGACGATGCGGACAGCGCCTTCCTCCTCTCGGGACTCGAATGGGGGAGGACCACCCCCGGGTAACAGGGGCAGTCAACACTCCCGTCGTTTATAAGTCTAATAGACTCCGCAAATTCCGTCTATGGCCATCTCTTCAATCTTGATCTCTTCGATATCGAAGATGGCCGAATCCTGGTCTTTGGACTGCGATATATTTATTTCTCGTTCGTGTTCTTTCATCCTGGATCGAATCTCCCTATTTCAGAATCGCGTACCATGGTTTTGCCGGCTGACCGGTCAAGTCCACATAGATATGCTTGGTCATGGTATACTCGTCGAGCACCATGGTGGAGAGGTCTTTTCCCCAGCCCGACTCCTTGCACCCGCCCCAGGGGGTCTCGCAGAAGATGATCAGGTGTTCGTTGATCCACACAGTGCCCGCATTGATCTGCGACGCCATGACCAGACCGGCCCGGGTGTCCTTTGTCCATATCGACGCCGACAGGCCGTAAGGTGTGTCGTTGGCCAGCGCAATCGCCTCATCGGGGGTCTTGAACCTGCACAACCCTACCACAGGGCCGAAAATCTCATGCCTCATCAGGTCCATGTCGTTTGTGCAGTCCCCGAAAATCGTGGGAGAAACGAAATAGCCGTCCTTGAGCGCCGGATCGGCGGGCCTTTCTCCACCCAGAAGAAGTTTTGCGCTGCTTTTCTTTGCCTTCTCCACAAAAGTATCGATCTTGTCCCTGTGCGCCTTGTAAGCCACCGGACCCAACACGGTGGCGAAATCGGTGGGATCTCCCATCTTCAAGGTCTTGGAGGCCGCCACAAATTTTTCCGCAAACTCATCGTACAAGGACTCGTGAACGTAGAACCGGCTGGCCGCGGCACATACCTGCCCACTGTTGAAGTAGGCCCCGAAAACGGCCCCCTCGACCGCCGAGTCCACATCCGCATCTTCCAGGACAATAAAAGCGTTCTTGCCGCCCAGTTCGAGCCCCAGCTGTTTTACCGTGTCGCTGGCCACCTTCATGATGCGTTTTCCGGTGGCCGTATCCCCGGTAAAACCAATCTTGGCCACACCCGGGTGTTCCACCAGGGCTTCCCCCACGGTCCCGCCGGGGCCGGTAATCACATTGACCACTCCCTTGGGGATGCCGGCCTCCATGGCCAGTTCTCCCAGCTTCAGGGCCGTAAGAGGCGCAATAGACGGCGGCTTGACTATACAGGTATTGCCCATGACCAGGGCCGCACCCAGCTTCCAGATGAGCATAAGGGCCGGAAAATTCCAGGGCGTGATCAGACCTATCACCCCCAGGGGCTGGCGGACGGTCATGGACATGCACCATGGCCCAACAGGCAATGTCTCGCCGGTCACTCCTCTGGCCACACCCGCAAAGTACTCCAGCTGCTCGGCGCAAAGGGGCACATCGAAATTCATGGTTTTTCGAATCGGCGACCCATGCTCCATGGTCTCCAGCTTGGCAATGCTCTCCTGGTTGGCCATGATCAGCTGAGAGAGTTTCAAAAGCAGCTTGGAGCGCTCCCCGACAGGTTTGGCCGCCCACTCGGGAAAAGCGGCGGCAGCCGCACTCACGGCCGCGTTTACTTCTTCGATCCCGCACTTGGGCACCGTTGCGATAACCTGTCCATTGGCCGGGTTGATCACCGTGGTCGTCTCGCCGCCGGCCGCCTCAACCCATTCCCCGCCGATCAGGGCTTTGTATTTTTCCGCCATCTCCACCTCCCGAAAATGATTCAGAGCAAAAAACAGCGTTTCTCCCTAGTCCCAGGCCATGACCCATCTGCCCTGGATTTGGCGTTTGTTCATCTTGTCCGCCACATCGTTTATCTGCTCGAGCTTGAACTTGTTGGTCACCAGCTTGTCCAGCTTCAGATCTTCCTTCATGGCCATGTTTACAAACTTGGGGATATCGACGTGAGTGGAAATGCCCCCGTAAAGGTTTCCCAAGATGGACTTCTGATGGAGGGGCAAAAGCATGAGCGGAAGATTGGTCGTCTGGTCATAGGGGGTGATGCCGGGCACAATCACCTTTCCGGCAATGCAGGTGGACCACCAGGCCTGGACGATGGCGCCCGGGTCTCCAATAGCCTCGAAGGCGTATTGAACACCGCCGCCCATCCAGTTTCCGTCCGGCATCTGCACGCCGCCCGTTTCCTTCAAAATGATGGGGACCGGGTCGTCCTTGGAATTACAGATGAAATGAGTGGCGCCAAACTCTTTGGCCAGACCTTCCTTGCTTTCTTCCAGGTCAATGGCGAAGATGGGATTGGCATGTTGCATGGCGCATGCTCTCAGCACATTGAGACCCACACCCCCCAGACCCCAGATAGCCACCCCTTCGCCCGGCTGCACTTTGGCCGTATTGACCACCGTTCCCCAACCGGTGGGCACGCAGCACCCCATGAGCGCCGCATATTCGAGAGGAAACTCCTTGGGCATCGGAATCACGCCGAGTTCGGGGACCACCGAGTAATTGGAAAAGCAGGAGACAAAGTTTCCGTGCCTGACCATCTCCCCATTTTTGTCCCTGATCCTGGAAGTCCCGTCCAGCAGCATGCCCTGCAGAAAATTGCCGAAATTTCCGCTGCACACGTTTCCCAGACCTTTGCGGCACTGAGGGCAAACCCCGCAGGGAATCATCCAGGTAACACCCACATGGTCGCCTTTTTTTACCGAGGTGACCCCCGGCCCCACGTCTTCCACAATACCCGCTCCCTCGTGGCCCGCGACCAGGGGAAGCGCAATCGGGATCTCACCCAGCATCAGGTGAAGGTCCGAGTGGCAGTAACCGGAATAAGCGTACTTGATCAGAACCTCTCCAGCCTTCGGCGCATCGAGTTCGAGTTCCTCGATGGTGTAGGGTTTGTTAACCTCTCGAAGTACGGCTCCTTTGATCTTCATGGCAACTTTCCTTTCGTGATGGTTGGACCAGTAAAATTGGCGCACCAGTTAAACCGCGGATCAAACGTACCCTGGAAAGGCTCCCCTTGCGTTGCTGGAGGTCTTTTGCAAATTGGTCAGGCTGGCATATTGGAAATAGATATTTAATTCAGCGATGTATCTGTGAGCAGCGAAGCCGATGAACTCCCCAGTATTGGAATCGATCGGTCCCCCAAAACCCGGACAAGAGAGGCGAATCCCTCTTACACTAACGGCAAAAAAAGCTCTTTTATTTTGTAAAAGCCGGCGATGGGATTTGAACCCGCGACCTGCTGATTACGAATCAGCTGCTCTGCCACTGAGCTACGCCGGCCAATACATTGAAGCAACTTGTATCACAAGCACTTCCGGAAATCAACTGCGCAAAGGTTGCGTCAGCCCATGGGGGGGTGAGTTAAGAAATCCCGAGCTTTTCCCGCCTGTCCGAGCGCCACGACGATCCACGAAGCACACCAAGGAGCACCAAGCAACAGCCCAAGTTCTGATCTTCCTTAGTGCTCCTTAGTGTGCTTAGTGGATAGAATTTAGAATTCCTCGAAAAGGCGGGGATTCAATAGGATAAGAGATATCTTGATTGAGGGTTCTGATCTGCGACCCCTTACGGGGTCGTCTCCTTCTTTTTCGTTGCTTTCCGGGGGTATCGGCCTCACTTTCCGGGGGTATCGGCCTCACGGCCTCAACCCCCGGCTAATGGCTTTGATCCCTCCGGGATCATGATTGTCGCTCTAAAAGAGCAGCACCGATTCCAGTTGAGTCGCTTAACGACATTGGGTACGGGGTGGGCGCGGTATGTCGGCCTTGGGAAGTAAAAAGCGGGAGGGAAGGAGAAAGAAGTTGACAATATGCAAGTATCGGCATATATAGATTCCAACATGTTTGGCATGTGGCTTTTTGGCCTGAGGCACGTTTAATCCACTTACATCATGGACCGCTTATGTCTGAAGAAACCGGCTCTCGGTTGCAGATCGATTCCGAGCATATCCAGCGCGCCGCCGATATACTCAAAACAGTGGCTCACCCCGCAAGGCTCAAAATAATCGACTATCTGGAAGAGGGCGAGCAGTCCGTAGCGCAGATATGCAAGTATCTAAGCAGTCCGCAGCCCTTCATTTCCCACCACTTGAACCTGATGAAGGCCAAGGGGATCCTGGCTTCTCGAAGAAACGGCAACCAGGTCTTCTATTGGGTTGCCAACCGAAACGTAATCGAAGTGATCCACTGCGTCCGCAGACATGGGCCTGAGGCCTGTATGGCAGCGCCCGTTCGGGAATAACTCAAAAGAGAACTGAAACCAACTTTTCAGGAGGAACTACGATGTCCACAGCAGCAGCCCTTGAGCAAAACGACTTCACCCCGCAAGCCTCAGCCGAACCGGAAAAAGCGTCCTGCACATTTATCTGCAGCCGCGATACGCTGGACGGGGCCTATCCGGCCCTCATCCTGGCCATAAACGCCAAACGACTGGGGATGGAAGCAAACGTTTTCTACACCTTTATGGGAATCAACCTGATTTGCAAGGGCGGAATATCCAAGGCCCGCTTTATCCCCGCCGGAACAATGGGGGCCATCCCGGGCATGTCCGCCGTGGCCAGCCGGATGATGCGAAAAAAGATAGACGGCGCCGGGATTCCGACCCTGGAAGAATTGCTGGAAATAGCCCAACTGGAGGGAGTAAAGCTGGTGGCCTGCAAAATGACTATCGATATGATGGGCCTAAAGGAGGAAGATTTGATCGAGGGCGTCGAGATCCAGACCGCCGAGGAGTACCTGAAACACGCGCGAAACTGCAAGATCAACATGTTTACGTGAAAGACCGGGGGAAATTCAGGGGTTTCACGACCCCTGAATTCCCCCAATAGCCGGATGCGGCGCCCTACCCCAATTCCCGCCATTTTCCTTAAAGACCCCCTACAGCTCGACCTGCACGCCGATTTCCACCACCCGGTCGGGGGGAAGACCGAAATAAGTCATCGGGGTCTGAGCATTGCGTGACATGAAGGTGAAAAGTGACTTTCGCCAGTGGCTCATTTTGGAAGAACCGGTGGTGAGAAGGGTTTCCCGCCCCAGAAAAAAAGTCGTATCGTAGAGTTCGGTGTGCAGCCCCATAGAGGAAGCCTGCCGCATAATGTCGGGCACATTGGGGGTCTCCATAAAGCCGTAGAAGGCCAGCACACGATGGAACCCCCGGCCCAATTCCCGGAGCTCGATACGCTCCGCGGCCGCAACCGTGGGAACATCGGCCGAGCGTATGGAGAGAATGATCACCTTCTCGTGGAGCACGTGGTTATGGCGCAGATGGTGGAGTAGCGCGAAGGGGACCCCGACCGGCGAGACGGTCATGAAAACCGCCGTCCCCGGCACCCGCACGGGATTGTGCGACTCGATATCCTCTAAAAAAATTGGCATGGGCAACCCGGCGCTCAGCATCTTCTGGGAGAGTTCCGCCCGTCCATCGCGCCAGGTGGCCATGGCGATGGTAATGGCCAGGGCAATGGCCAGAGTGAACCAGCCTCCGTCCAGGATTTTCAGAAGATTTGCTCCAAAGTAGGAAATGTCGAAGGCCAGAAAAACCGCCACAACCGGCAGGGCCTTCCAGAGCGGCCATTTCCAGACACGTGTGGCCACGAAGAAATACAATATGGAAGTGATTCCCATTGTGGCGGTCACGGCAATTCCGTAGGCGCCCGCCAGCCTGCTGGATTCTCTGAACACGAGCACCAGTCCTATGCAGGCGGCCATGAGAGCGAAGTTGATCTTTTCGATAAAAATCTGCCCTTGGGTATGGGCGGAGGTATGGACGACGCGCACCCGAGGGAAGAACCCCATCTGGACGGCCTGTTGGGTCAAGGAGAAAACGCCGGTTATCATGGCCTGTGAGGCGATCACGGTGGCCATGGTGGAGAGCAGGACCATCGGGTAGAGGAAAGCGTGGGGAACGAGTCCGTAGAATGGATTGAAAACCAGCCCGGGATG
>JARLHP010000209.1 GCA_031292195.1 Syntrophobacteraceae bacterium | reverse complement strand
GTTCTTCTCGGGTCAACCGATGCCCTGTAACTGGCACTCCGTTGATCCATGCTCTTGCTCTTTTAAGATACAAGGTTGGGCTAAGCGCAGCGCAGCCCAACAAGAACTTTTCAGAGCGGGGGAGCGTCTCCTCCGCGCCCCAGGGATTCGGCGCCTGGCCGTGGGCCGCCGCCGAAACGCCAAACTGAGCCGCGAAGCGGCGAGGGGGCCAGTGCCCCCGCGCTATTTAATATTTTAACAGCTCCCCACATCCCCGGGGCGCGAAGCGTCGGGAGGGTTCGGTCGGTGCCTTTTATTCGTCCCATACGTCCTATAACGTCCTATGCCTTATCTTTTTTCTTTTAAGATACAAGGTTGGGCTAAGCGAAGCAGCCCAACAAGATGCCGCCCCGGCCCACCCGGAAACCGCCAAAGGTCCATGGTATGGGTTGGCAATCCCGGCTGGCGGTCCCACCGCCACCTGATACATGGAAAAAAAAGTGATCCGAACGCGATGCTTTGATACCTGGAGTTCTGTTCGTGGACCTGGCAGGGGTACTCCCCCCAAAGCCCCTGCAAGGCTTACATGCAATAGAATAAACTAACAGATCCTTCCCAATTTCAGACATTTGTGGTTGTTTCTCAGCCTCTGTGGTCTCTGCGTCTCTGCGGTGGATTTCTTTTGCTTTCATCTTCCCGCCAATTCCACAAAAAAGAGGGAAATGGAAAAGTCCTGTATAAATGAGCGCAGGATTGCTTTATAAAGCGAACCCTGAGACTCGATTTCTCGAAAGGCTCCCGTTCCATGTGGATTGTCAGATTAGCTCTCGCCCGGCCCTACACTTTCATCGTAATGGCGCTGGCGATCGGCCTGGTTTCCTTGGTGGTGATACCGAACACCCCCACGGATATCTTTCCGGAGATAAACATTCCCGTAATAGCGCTCAATTGGAGCTACGACGGCCTGCAAGCCCGAGAAATGGAGCACCGCATCACAACGCTTGTGGAGCGTGGCATAACAGTCCTGGTAAATGACGTCGAGCACATCGAATCGCAATCCCTCAATGGCCGAGCCATAATCAAGATTTTCTTTCAGCCCCGGGTCAACATCGCCACGGCGGTGGGACAGACCACCGCGATATCACAGACCTTTTTACGCAGCCTTCCGCCCGGCGCCACTCCTCCGCTGGTGACCATTTATTCGGCTTCCACCGTGCCGGTCCTGCAAATAGGTCTTACCAGCAACCGACTGAGCCAGCAGCAGTTATTCGACTGCGGCAATAATTTCATCCGCACCCAACTGGCCACGGTGCAAGGGGCCTCGGTGCCGTTTCCCTACGGTGGAATGCCTCGCCAGATATGCCTGGACATCAATTCAGCCGCTTTGCAGGCCAAGGGCCTCTCGCCGGTGGACATCGTAAGCGCGGTAAACGGGCAGAACCTGATCGTGCCGACCGGCACCGCCAAACTGGGCTCCCTGGAATATGGCGTTGAACTAAACGGCAGCCCCGACACCGTGGCTGAGTTGAATGGCCTGCCGGTAAAAACCGTTAATGGCTCCACCATCTATTTGCGCGATGTGGCCCATGTGCGCGACGGGTTTTCCCCCCAGACCAACGTGGTGCTGGTAAACGGCCGCCGAGGCGTGTTCATGAGCGTCTACAAGACAGGCACCGCCTCCACCCTTTCCATCGTAGACCGGGTCAAACAGAGACTGGAGGTCCTCGCGCCCACGCTGCCCCCCGCTCTCAAGGTGAGCACCTTTTTCGATCAATCCCTCTTCGTTCGCGCAGCCATCCGGGGGGTCCTGCGGGAAGCGGTGACCGCGGCCTTTCTTACCGCCATTATGATTCTGCTGTTCCTTGGCAACTGGAAAAGCACCCTTATCATCGCCACCTCCATTCCGCTTTCCATCCTGGTGAGCCTTCTTTGCCTGAGCGCCCTGGGGGAAACCATCAACATCATGACGCTGGGGGGCCTGGCCCTGGCGGTGGGTATCCTGGTCGACGACGCCACCGTCGAAATCGAAAACATAAACCGCAACCTGGCCATGGGCAAGGAAACCGTGCGGGCCATCCTGGACGGCGCGCGGCAGATCGCCGTCCCGGCCTTCGTATCGACTCTTTGCATTTGCATTGTTTTCATCCCCATGTTTTTTCTTTCGGGCGTTGCGAAGTATTTATTCGTACCCATGGCCGAGGCGCTGATATTCGCCATGCTCGCTTCCTACATGTGGTCGCGGACCATCGTCCCCACCCTGGCCATGTATCTTTTGAGCGCGGAAGACGAATACCAGGCGCGCCCCGGCGAAAAGATGGGTTTTCTGCGCCGCTACCAGCAAGCTTTCGAACGTAGCTTCGAACGCTTTCGCGCCGGCTACCTCCGGGCCCTGGCCTCGGCTCTGGAGCGCCCGCGACTCTTTGTGGCCTGTTTTTTTATATTCTGCGTGCTTTCGACCGGTCTGACCTTCGTGCTGGGGCGCGATTTCTTCCCCACTGTCGACGCCGGCCAGATTCGGCTGCACCTGCGCGCCAGAACCGGCCTGCGCATAGAGGAAACCGCCCGATTGGCCGATGAGGTCGACCAGGAGATTCGCCGGACCATCCCCCAACACGATCTGGGCACGGTCCTGGACAACATTGGCCTGCCCTATTCCAGCATCAACATGACCTACAGTAATTCCGGCACCATCGGGACCGCCGACAGTGAAATCCTGGTGCAGTTAAAGGAAAAACGCCTTAGACCCACCAGCGCCTATGTCGAAGAGTTGCGACGCCGCTTGCCCCGCGAATTTCCGGGCGTACAGTTTTTCTTCCAGCCGGCGGATATAGTCACCCAAATTCTAAATTTCGGAACGCCGGCTCCAATCGATATTCAAATCATCGGCCGGGACCAGGAGGGCGATTATCAGATCGGCCGGAAGCTGGTGAGCGAGATTCGACACATCCCGGGAACTACCGACGTCCACCTGCAGCAGGCTTTCGATTCGCCCACGCTGCACATGGATATCGACCGCACGCGCGCCCAGTATGTCGGGCTGCAGGCCCGGGACATCGCTCAAAATCTTTTGGTGACCCTTTCCTCCAGCTTTCAGACCGCACCCAGCTTTTGGCTCGACCCCACAAACGGCGTCAGCTACAACGTGGCGGTCCAGTCCCCGCAATACCGCATCGACTCCTTCCAGGCGCTGCAAAACATCCCGGTCGCCGCCGCCGGGAATAAAACGGCGCCGCAAATTCTTGGAAATCTTGTTTCCACCTCTATCGTGGCGCGCCCCGCGCTCATCTCCCATTACAACGTGCAGCCCCTGATCGATGTCTATGCGGCCGTATCCGGACGCGACCTGGGGGCGGTGGCCGATGATATCGCAAAGCGCATCGACCGCATCGGGAAGGACTTGCCCCGCGGCAGCCGCATCCGCGTCCGCGGGCAGGTGCAGACCATGACGTCCTCCTTCTGGGGACTGGGCGTGGGACTGCTCGGGGCCATCGTGCTGGCTTACCTCCTGATCGTGGTAAACTTCCAGTCCTGGCTCGATCCATTCATCATTATCACCGCTCTTCCCGGGGCACTGGCCGGCATCTGCTGGATGCTCCTGATTACCCACACCTCGCTCAGCGTGCCTTCACTGACCGGGGCCATCATGTGCATGGGGGTGGCCACGGCCAACAGCATCCTGGTGGTCTCCTTTGCGCGCGAACAGCTCAAAGAGGGCAAAATGGCCATGGAAGCCGCGCTGCAGGCCTGCCGGGTCAGAATCCGCCCGGTGCTCATGACCGCCCTGGCCATGATGATCGGCATGGCGCCCATGGCCGTAGGTCTGGGCGAAGGCGGCGAACAGAACGCCCCCCTGGGCCGGGCGGTAATCGGCGGATTACTGTTTGCCACTATCGCCACATTGTTTTTTGTGCCCACCGTTTTTTCCCTGATACATGGACGGTTGGAACGCGGGCGCTCCAAAAAGGATTCCAACAAAAAGTGATGTCACCGCAAACAGAAAATGGCAATTACGCTGCAAGTGGCGCCAGGTCATGAACAAGGTTAAAGATTCGGGAGGCAACCCGGAGGTGGGAACGCGCCCCAAAAGCGCGCTCTTTCCGGTGTTCTTTGCGGTGGTTCTGGCGCTGGCGCTAACCGGCGCGCTTTTGCTGTTCCAGCGCCACCGGGAATTCCGGGCATTGGCAAAAGAGACTGAAGTCCTGTCGATACCGACAGTGTCGGTAATTCACCCGTCGATGGAAACAGGGGTGGAAGATTTGGTTCTGCCCGGCACGCTGCAAGCCTATGTGGAATCCCCCATCTACGCACGAACCGATGGTTATTTGAAGAAGTGGTATCACGACATCGGGAGCCGGGTGAAAAAAGGCGAACTCCTGGCGACCATCGACACCCCGGAAGTCGACCAGCAACTGGCCCAGGCCAAAGCGGACCTTTCCACCGCCCGGGCGAACCTCCATCTTTCCCAAATCACCGCAACCCGCTACAGAGGGTTACTCAAGACCGACTCGGTCTCCAGGCAGGAGGTCGATAACGCCAATGGCGACCTGGAGGCTAAGCGAGCCATCGTGGAGTCTTCCCGGGCCAATGTCCGCCGCCTGGAACAAATGAAATCCTTTCAACAGGTATATGCTTCCTTCAGCGGAGTGATTACACGGCGAAACGTCGATACCGGCTGGCTCATAAATGCCGGCAACGGCGGCGCCTCCCAGCAGCTTTTCTCCCTGGCCCAGACCGATCCGCTGCGGGTCTTCGTAAATGTTCCGGAAAACTATGCGCCCTCCATCCGTCGCGGCCTGCACGCCTGGCTCGAACTGGCCGCGTTCCCCGGCCGCAGGTTCCAGGGGGAAGTGGTGCGAACCGCGGAAGCCATCGGCCTGGAGACCCGCACCCTTCTTAGCGAGGTGGATGTGCCAAACAAGTCGGGGCAGTTGCTGCCCGGCAGCTATGCCGCGGTTCACCTCAAAATCCAGGTGCGCCATCACCGCTTCAAAGTTCCGGTCAATGCCTTGTTATTTCGCGCCGAAGGGCTGCGAGCCGTGGTCGTGGGGCCCGATCATCGCGTTCGGTTGCAGCCCCTGGACATCGGACGCGATTACGGGACTTCCCTGGAAGTTTTAAACGGCCTGAGCGCCGATGACTGGATTGTGCTCAATCCGCCCGATTCCATCGAAACAAACGAGCAAGTGCACGTACTCATATTGAAAAAGGGCTCTTGATGCCCCGGTTTTCTACCTCGCGTTTTCTACGCGTGATTTTGACCGCCCTTGCCGGGCTGGCGGTTTGCGCAGGATGCACTGTCGGCCCGAACTATAAAAGGCCCCCGGCCCCCGCTGCTCGAAAGTGGCGGATCGAAAAGCCGTGGCGGGAAGCGACCCCGAAGGACGCCCTCCCTAAGACCGCCTGGTGGACGCTTTTTCATGATAGTGACCTGCAGCGGCTGGAAAATGAGTTGATTTCCGCCAACCAGACCCTCAAAGCCGCGCTGGCCCATTTCGAACAGGCACGAGCTTCGGCCGCGCTCCAAAACAGTTCGCTTTTTCCCACCCTCCAGGCCGCCCCGACGGCTGCAAATCAACTCTACTCCGGAAATCGAGCGAACGGTTCAACCACTCCTCTGAGCGGTTCGGTAACACAGAGCAGTTACCTCCTGCCCTTTACCGTGAGCTATGAAGTCGATCTTTTCGGCAAGGTCCGCCGCACCATCGAAGCGGCCCAGGCCTCCTATCAGGCCAATGCGGCCGATCTTGAAAATGTGCGCCTGGTCCTTTCGGCCGAACTTGCGGCCGACTACTTCACGCTGCGGCAACTGGACACGGAAATCGCCTTGCTCGACCGCACCGTCCAGGCGCTCCGAAAAGGCTTGGAACTGGTGAAATCGCGCCACTCGGGGGGGCTTGCCTCCGGACTAGACGTTGCGCAGGAAGAAACGCTCCTGAACACCACCCGCACCCAGGCCACTCTTTTGCTCCAACAGCGAAAGCAATATGAAGACGCCATCGCCGTCCTGGTGGGTAAACCCGCCCCGGATTTTCACCTGGACCCGCGGGAAATTACCGGTGAACCGCCCCCCATCGACACTGCCCTGCCCTCGGATCTTCTGGAGCGCCGTCCCGACATTTCCGAAGCGGAGCGCGAGATGGCCGCGGCAAACGCCCAAATCGGCGTGGCCAAAGCCGCCTATTATCCCTCGCTGGTTCTTTATGGCCAGGGCGGCTGGAATTCCATGAACATAGCCAACCTGATGAGTGTGGGAAGCGGTTTTTGGGCCCTGGGGGCCGTGGTCTCGCAGCAAATTTTGAGCGGCGGGGCGCGGCGCGCACAGCTACAATTTTCCGAAGCCGGCTACCAGGCCGCGGTGGCCAACTATCGCGACTCGGTCCTCAATGCTTTCCGCGAAGTCCAAGACAATATTACCGGCCTCCAGGTGCTCGATTCCGCTAGAAAATCACAGGCCGACGCCGTGGCTTCGGCGCACCGTCAGCTCAATATAGCCACCTCCCGATATCTGTGGGGGCTGGTCAACTATCTGGATGTGGTGAGCGCTCAGCAAAATCTTCTCACTAACCAGCAGCAAGCCGCGCTCATAAGGGGCCGGCAGCTGGTCACCTCCGTCCTGCTGGTTAAAGCCCTGGGGGGCGGCTGGGATGCGGCCGGCCTGGATGAAATTCACGTCAAAGCCAAACCGATAGACGCCATCACACCCTGAGGCGCGCGGCTACTCCGCTGCTGAAGCGAAACAACAGCGACTGGGTGAACCACCAGGTATAGATAAAATCTATTTGACACATAGGATTTATTCGGTTATCTGGAATTTTGCATACCGCATTCTGAAAGGACTCCATCCATGTACCAGTTTTTCGGCCATGGCTGAAAAAGCGCTTTTGATCCTGCCCGTGTTCGGCAGGGCGAAGGGGCTTGGCCGAAGAATTGCCTTTTTTCGAATCTTCGCCATCCCTGAGTAAATAGTCTAAATCCGGAAACTTTCTGGTGGGCGCGATAAAGCTGTTCCCATCCTGCGCGACTACGAGACTTCCCGGTGGGCAAGGCTGCGCCTTTGCCCACCCCGGAAGCTCCGCATGCGTTGCGGGGGCGGGTTCGGGTATCGTCACCCCGCTTCGCCCCCCCCCAACGGCGTAAGGGGCGCGGATTTTCCGGATGGATACCGGCCCGCGGTCTTTTGGGAGGTCCTGGCGCGCATTTCACGGGCTTAATCATCTCCATTTCGGATAGCGGAGGAGAGAAAATGAGTGAGGTTTTTCAACCCCGGATTCTGGCCTTTCTGTGCAACTGGTGCTCTTATGCGGGGGCCGATCTGGCGGGGGTGTCCCGCTTTCAGTATCCACCCACCATTCGAGTCCTGCGGACCATGTGCTCGGGGCGTGTTGACCCGCTCTTCATTGTGGAAGGACTGCGAAGCGGCTTTGACGCCGTTTTCGTTTATGGCTGCCACATTGGGGATTGCCATTACCTGGAGGGCAACTTCCATACCGCCAAGCGGGTGGAGGTGGTGCGCAACCTGCTCGAATTCTCCTCCATCGGGGCCGAGCGCGCGCAGCTGCGCTGGGTGAGCGCGGCCGAAGGTCAGGAATTTGCCCGTTCGGTTACCGAACTGAGTGAAGTGGTTCGGGGGCTGGGGCCCCTGGACAGGGACAGGTTCGGAATGCAACTTTCGGCCCTGGCGCAGACTCTGAGGGCGGAGAGGCTCAGGTGGCTTCTGGGAATGGAACGGCAGCTAACCGAACTGGGCAATGTGTACAACGAGAAAGTGGATAAGCGCCGGTATGAAGAGGTACTCGGAACGGCGGCCATCGAAGAGTATCAGAAATCCCTGATTCTGGAGTCGCTCGTGCGGGGGCCCCAATCGGTGCGGGAGATCGCGGCCTCGTGCGGCCTGCCTGTCTACACGATATCCCTGCGGCTGGGCGACGTGGAAAAAGCGGGCAAAGCCGCCTTTCACAGTTACGATGGCAACACACCCCGGTTTATTCTATCCGGCGCCTAGGCAAGGGTGGCGGATGGAAACGGCCGTTTGCAGCGTTTTTCGAATCCGGAGGAACGGTTATGTCCAACTCGAAGGCTGATCGCAGGAAGGGAGCTGTCCTGGTTGTGGGGGCCGGCGTGGCGGGAATGCAGGCGTCACTCGATCTCGCCAATTCCGGCTACTACGTGCATCTGGTGGATAATTCGCCGACCATTGGCGGCATAATGGCCCAGCTGGACAAGACATTTCCGACCAACGACTGCGCCATGTGCATCATTTCGCCCAAACTGGTGGAGGTTGGCCGCCATCTGAATATCAATATAATTTGCAACTCCGAAGTTCAGTCGCTGGAAGGAGAAGCCGGCAACTTCAGGGCGACCCTCAAGTCCATGCCCCGCTACATCGACCTCGCGGCCTGCACCGCTTGCGGCCAGTGCCGTACGGTGTGCCCGGTCACGGCCGTAAACGAGTTCAACCAGAAGCTCGATTGTCGGGAAGCGGCCTTCATGCGTTACCCGCAGGCCATCCCCAGGGGTTTTACCATCGACCGCAACATTTGTATCGGCTGCGGGATGTGTGAAAAGGTTTGCCTTGCCGG
>JARLHP010000208.1 GCA_031292195.1 Syntrophobacteraceae bacterium | reverse complement strand
GTCGCTCTACAAGAGCAGCACCGATTCCAGTTGAATCCATTATCTCAACCACCTTGCCGCCCCCTCACAGGTTCCGACAGCCCGGTTTGCGAATTTCTCTCAAGACACAGTCTCTTTCGCTCCACCCATCCTGCGTTGGGCCGTCGAGAGCCGTTGCCGGATGGGTGAAACGCAGTGAAACCAATCTGTTCGACGCGTCTTATATGAAACTCCAGGCGCATGAAGGAACCCCGGCTTAAAAATTGCCGGGGCGACGAACTTGAGTTTCATCTCGTTCAAACCGCATCCCGGGAGGCGGCGGCTCCGCTTGAACGCAACTTCGTATAAGTCAACGCCATAGCAGGGCGAGGCCCGGGAAGTACACCAGATTTGCCAGGGGGATACTTCGCGACTTGCGATCAAGACGTAGGGGGGGCGAGTG
The DNA here is from genome assembly GCA_031292195.1 of Syntrophobacteraceae bacterium. Taxonomy (GTDB): domain Bacteria; phylum Desulfobacterota; class Syntrophobacteria; order Syntrophobacterales; family Syntrophobacteraceae; genus SbD1. The sequence goes on along the minus strand of JARLHP010000208.1, from coordinate 5,009 downwards.
GGAATTCCACGCTATGGACACTATCGGTTTCCAACCGATGTCACCTAAAGTGTTCATTTACTTCATCCTTCACTTTTACCATTTCCGGTAAGCTTTTAAGATTCCGGATAAAATGCAATCCATCAGATGTTGGCGCAAAATTTGCTATCATCCGGTCCCCGGCAGCCTAACCCGGAAACTCCCCGCTGATCCCCGAGGAAACTTCCGACCAGGCGGTGGCGGCCATCAGGCCATCGTCAGCGACATTGAGAGCGGCAGGCGCCTGAGTAGCCAACGGAGGCAGTTTTGCGGCAGGGATAGGAGGATTTACAATTCAGCCCGGTGCAAACTTGAAAGTGATAAACGTGGACGAACGGACCGGCTCGGAAGGTTGGACCCTTACAAGAAAACTGTTTCTGTTGCTGCTGGCGATATTTCTGCCGGCATCGGCCATTATCGTCACGCTGGTTCTTGAGCAACGCGCATACACCATCGAGGATGCGCTGGACAGGGCGAGGCTCATTGTGGAAAGCGTTACGACCCAACAGGCTCAGGCCTGCGCAGCAATCAGGAATATGCTCCACACCGTGGCCCTGCTGCCCCAGGTGAAAAGACGCGACGCGGTGGCATGCGCTGACTTATTCACACAACTCAAGCAGAAAAACGCGATTTACTGTTTCATAGCGCTGGCATCGCTAGACGGAAACATCCTGGCCTCCTCGACATGCTTGCATGGGGCGCTTCCAGACCCGCGGAGCATCCTGGACTCGGGGATGGCTGATCTTTCCGCCTGCAGGTGTGTCGAAATCCCGCTATCCGGCGCCCGGAGGCTTGCGTGGGTTTGCCCGGTAGCCGGAGATAACAGCCGCCCTGTGGCGGTGCTTATGGCAGGTCTTGACACGGACCAATACGCCGGTTTCCTGCAAAAGGTCCATCTGCCCGAGGGTTGGTCTTTTACCATCAGAGATTACAGGGGAAATCGACTGTTCAGGTTTCCTGAGATCGGCCCCGCAAAAAAACTTGCTCCTGAAGTGCTCCAGCTGATTTCGAGAAGTCCTGCCAAGTGCACACTCAAAAGGATAGGAGACGACGGCGTCTCTAGAACCTACGCTTTCGGACGGCTGGCGGTCAGCCCAAACGACGCCCCCTATTCCTATGTAATGGTGGGCGTCGCGGAGGACAAAATAATCCGGGACGCCAACCACCGCGCGTTGCTCTCTATCTGCGTTCTCGCTTCCCTGGCGCTCCTGGCCATGCTGTTCGTCTGCACTTTCGCCAGTCGATTCTTTATCCGTCCGATCAATAAGCTCGTGGCGGCAGCGGATGCCTTCGGAAGGGGTGATATGGGGGCGCGAACCGGCCTTCCTCACTCTTACAACGAAATAGGCAGGCTTGCAAAATCCTTTGACGATACGGCCTCGCTTGTGGAGAGGCGCGACCTCGAGCGGGAAAGAGCTGCTCGATACCTTCGCGAAAGTGAAAAGAAGTACCGCTCGATCATAGAAAACGCCCCGGACGCCATTTTCGCTATGGCCAACGGCGTTTTCACCTATGCAAACATTGCCGCTGCAACCCTGTTGGCCGCCGCCACCCCTAATCAACTTATGGGAAGGCCCGGTCTGGGAAGAGTTCATCCGTCGTGCCGGGATGAGTTCCTCAAACGGTTGCACCTCATTGAGAAGTCTAAAAAGCCCCTGCCCGTCGCCGAGTATAAGTTCATCAGGCTTGACGGCTCGGTTGTCGATGTCGAAACCTCACCGGTCCCCTTCGAATATGACGGACGTCTAGTCACCATGGTCTTCGTGCATGACATGAGCGAACGCAGAAGGGCCAGAAAAGAACGCGAGGACCTCCTCCGCCTAAACCTGGCGCTGGAGGTCAAACTCCAGCAGGCTCAGAAGCTGGAGTCCCTGGGGACTCTGGCAGGGGGGATCGCGCATGACTTCAACAATATTTTATCCCCTATTGTTGGCTACACGGAGTTATGTCTGAACGACATTCCACAGGAAAGCCCGGTGCATCATTACATCCAACAGGTGCTGAAAGCCGGCCTAAGAGCGCGCGATCTTGTCAAACAGATTCTGGCGATCTCCCGCGCGGACCTGGCAAACGAAATGGTCCCACTCAAAATAGACGTCATCGCAAAAGAAGTTATGAAACTGCTGCGATCCACTCTTCCCGCAACGATCGAGGTAAGGGAAAATCTGCAGGAAGGTCAGGCGCTGGCCGATGCCTCACAGATTCACCAAGTCATGATGAACCTTTGCGTCAACGCAGTCCAGGCAATGGAGGATCGCGGCGTTCTCGATGTAAGCCTCGCGCCTGTCGATCTTAGCCAAGCCGACATCCTGGCCATGTCGCTTGTCGGCCTGGTTCCCGGCCCCCACCTGCGGCTAAGGGTTTGCGACTCCGGGTGCGGCATGGATGAAGGCACTCTGGAGCGAGTCTTCGACCCGTATTTTACGACAAAAGGGCCTGGAAGAGGGACCGGGCTGGGTCTTTCGGTCGTTCAGGGGATAGTCCGAAAGCATAAGGGGGCCGTTTCGATCCGCAGCACTGTCGGAATCGGCTCCGAGTTCAGCCTCTATATTCCGGAAATAGGGCAGAAGGCGGAAAGTGCAGTCGATTTGCCAATCGAGTCTGTCAGCGGCAATGAATGCATACTGTTCGTAGACGACGAAAAGGCTATCGCGGAACTGGGGTGCAGGCTGCTGGGAAGGCTGGGCTACCGGGTCGTTTCCCAAACCAGCAGCGCCAGCGCCCTCGAACTGTTCCGATCGGACCCGGACAGGTTCGACCTTATTATCTCCGATTGCACCATGCCCGAACTTACCGGGATCGATCTCATAGGGGAAATCCACCGTATCCGGCCATCCATTCCGGCAATACTGAGCACGGGATTTTCCGAAAGGTGCACGCCCGACATTCTTGAGAGGATCGGGGCCGAATTGATCATGAAACCCTTCGGCTTGAGCAATATCGCCCAGTTGATGCGAAAACTACTCGACGACAAGGACTAACGCTCGGGCGGGGAGCGCCGCCCAACTCGATGAATCTCACCACAAATGTCTGAGAATCAGACCTAAACCAACGACCTTACGACGAGATTTTCGTTGGAACAGAATACCCCCGCAGGCATGCAAGAAAGCCATTGTGAAAGAAACGCGGATGGAACATAATCCGATCTTTCCACTCCATAGATTCGGAAGGCCACGATGCCATCACGTCCGCTTGTCTGGCTTACGGTCTTTTTCATGCTCGGGATATCGGTCGATCATTTTTGGGGCGACTGCCTCCCGTTGCCCGCCTGCGGCCCGCCGCTTGCGGTTCTGGTCCTCATAACCGCCATGGCCGCCGTCCTGTGGGCGAACGTGCGCTCCGACTCATCCATTCACCGGCTCTTTATCGATTCGCCGATTGGCCGATTCCCGGCTTTTACCGCGCCGGCCTTGCTGTTTCTGGTCTTGGGCATGTGGGCTTCCAAAAGTTCCACCCCGCAGTTTCCAAAAGGGCTCGGGCCGTTTCTGGACGGCCGCCCGGCCAGCTTCATGGCGGAAGTTTCGGGAGCGGTGGACTACTATCCCGACAAAATCAGGGTCCCGCTGCACCTTCTGCTGGCAATGACCCACGACGGCCAGACGGAGCTGGACGGAGGGGTGATTTTGAGCATGCCGGCAAACGATCCGTCCGCTTCCGGGGATTTTTTCCTCCCGGGCGACCGGGTGATTTTTCGGGGCGCCCTCAAGCCCTTCCACAATTTCGATAATCCGGGCGGCTTCGATTATGCGCGCTACCAGGCCGGAAAAGGTCTCTACGGTCATTGTTTTTTGAAAAGACAGCGCCAGCTCGTTACGGTCGCGCCAGAGTCGGGGGTATCTTTCGGGTCACTATTTAATGCGATGAGGGGCCGGATGGAGCGTTTTCGGCAAAAAACGCTGCTGTGGTCCCAAAGATCGCTTCCCCCCGGCCCGGCGGCCTTTTATGGGGCAATGATCCTGGGCTACAAGCACCTTCTGGACACCAAGTGGGAGTACCGGATCCACCAGACCGGGCTCTACCACCTTCTCTCCGTTTCGGGTCTTCACATCGGAATGGTCTGCGTTTTTGTCTTCTGGCTCGTTCGTCTTCTCATTCGCCGGTTTTTCCCCTCGATCCTCCACCACGTGACCGATCAGAGGATCGCCCTTTTGCCCGCTTTTGCGGCCGGCATCTTTTACGCCCTGCTCGCGGGGTTTGGAACACCGACCATCTGGAGGTCCGTTCTAACCCTGGCGGTGTTTTTGGCGGCCGCCCTCAGGTACCGTGCCGTCGATTCTCTGACCATGCTGGCCCTGGCGGCCCTTGTCATCCTGGTTGCAGACCCGGCCGGCCTGTCGCAGATCCCGTTCCAGTTCACCTTTACATGCGTGCTGGCGATAATAGTCATCTACCCGAAGTTTCACAGATTCAGGCTTTCGGCCATATTTCCCGCCCTTCGGCCGGAAAGTCTGCCGGGAAAGATTGTGGCGCAGTTCGAAGACGCCTTCCTGGTTTCGATCGCAATCAACATTTTGCTGCTTCCGCTGATTATTTACTACTTCAACGGTTTTTCCCTCGCCGGAGTAGTCGCCAACATTTTTTTGCTGCCCTACGTGGGGTTCGTAATCCTTCCCGTCGGGCTTTTAAGCGTTCTCCTGTTTTCGGTGAGCGAAACGCTGGCATTGCCGGTCATCCATGCGGTGAATTACCTGCTCTGGGTGTGTTTGCGGGTGATCGAGTTTTTTGCGGGTTTTTCCTGGAGCTTTTTTTGGACCGGAAGCTTTTCACCCGCATGGCTGATAGTGATCTACGGCTCTTTGGCCCTTTTATTCTCCCCCTTTCCCGGAAAACTCAAAGCCGCCGGTCTCACTGCCTGCACCGTGCTGGTCTGTTTGGTGCTAACGATAAACAGCGGTGCGGGTCGCCTGCTCCGGCCGGGGGGCACGGGCATGCTGGGAGTTGACATAATCGACGTGGGACAGGGCTCTTCCGCCCTTGTCAGGTTTCCCGCG
>JARLHP010000207.1 GCA_031292195.1 Syntrophobacteraceae bacterium | reverse complement strand
TCTTGATGTAGTCGGCATGGCCGGGACAATCCACATGGGCGTAATGGCGGGTATCGGTCTCATATTCGACGTGGGCCGTCGCAATGGTGATCCCGCGCTCGCGCTCCTCGGGCGCCTTATCGATCTGGTCAAAAGGGATGTACGTGGCCTTACCTTTTTTTGCCAGCTGCTTTGTAATCGCTGCGGTAAGGGTTGTCTTCCCATGGTCGATGTGACCGATCGTCCCAACGTTTACATGAGGCTTCGTCCGTTCGAATTTCTTTTTAGCCATCGCCCTTTCTCCTGAAATATCACGGTAATCTAGAATGCCAAACGTCCAAAAGACGGCCCCCGGCGACGCCATTGGCGCCCCGGGCGCAAAAGCCGGTGAGTCAACTCCAATATGTGGAGCCCACGATCGGGATCGAACCGATGAACCTCTTCCTTACCAAGGAAGTGCTCTACCTACTGAGCTACGTGGGCTTATGAGAAGGCAGCCAAACGAAAGGATTCAAAAAAACCACAGCGCGAAGGCAACGCGAAATCAGCATGGCATGAAGACTCTGCGGCCGGCAGATTCTCCGGCATCCTCAAACCTGTTTTTGCGTAGTCCCAGCGACAATGACCCGCTCTCGCCCGCCATCATCTCCTACTTAACTTAGGTGGTGGTGAGGGGAGGATTCGAACCTCCGAAGGCTTCGCCGGCAGATTTACAGTCTGCTCCCTTTGGCCGCTCGGGAACCTCACCATGTACAGCTCGCTTGAACCGCGAGTGACTTTCAGTCAAGCCGCTGTAAATAGCATGCGAAAAACGAAAAGACAAGCCCTTTATTTCGCTTTCGCTATTTTTATGGCCGCAAGCCGCTCATCGATCTGGGGACCGGGAGGATATTCGCCCGGGGCCTGCGATGCCAACGCAAACATCTCTACCGCCTTGGCCAACTCTTTTTTCTCCTGGTAAATCCTGCCCAGGTTCCAGTCGGCTTCCCGCTCCAGCGCAGGCGACTTAAGCCGCCTCAGTTCTGCCCAGGCCTTCAGGGCCTCCTCGGGCTTTCCCGCCGCCTGGCAGCCATAGCCCAACTGGTAGAGGATCAGCGGCTTGAGGCTGGAATCGCTCGAAACGGCTTTCAAGGCTTCCTGCCAGGTCTCGACCGCCAGCGCATAACTACCGGTTTCAAAGTAGCCCCTGGCCAGGTTCATCTTCGCGTCCAGAGTGGGCGCGGAGTTGCCGTAACCGGCGATAAACCGGCGCAGATCGGGGATTACCTTGTTCCACTCGGCCGCATTGTCGGCGCCTTCCCCGGGCAGCCTGGCCGCGATTAAACCGTATGCGGCGCGCGCGCGCTCCAGGCTGGAACTTTCGTAGACAAAGTAGCCGCCCAAAAGCATGGCGGCCACAACGACCGCCAGAGCGACACCGATGGCCGCGCCGGTATTTTTGGCCGCCCACTCTTTAGCCACCTCCAAGGTGGACTGCTGGGCCAACTCGGTATTCTTCCGAATGGGTTTCGCCTTTTTGACTCCCAAGCCAAACTCCTTTTTATAAACTAAATAGACGAGCTTTTCAAGCCTAAAGGACAGTTACGAGCCTTTTTCGGTCTCACTCGATGTTCTGCGCCTGCTCCTTGAGCTTGCCGATTTCGGTCTTCATCCTCACCACGGCCTGCACGATATCCATGTCCGTGGTTTTGGAGCCGATCGTGCTGGTTTCCCGGTGAAGTTCCTGGATGAGAAAATCGAGTCTTCTTCCGTCGGCGGGCTTTGCCCCCCCAATCAGAGAGCGCACCTGGTCGATGTGACTTCCGAGGCGGACAATTTCCTCGTTGATATCTGCCCGGTCGATCATGAAGGCAATTTCCTGCATCAGCCGGTTTTCATCGGGCTCAGCGCCTGCGAGCAGCACTTTAACCCTTTCATTCAACCTGGCCCGGTATTCATCCACCACGACCTCCCGCCGGTTGGCCACAACCAGGAGGTCCTCCCGCAGGGAGGCCAGCCGGTCGGTAAAGTCGCCTGCCAGCGCCAGGCCCTCTGTGTTCCTCATCAGGAGCACCTGGTCGAGGGCCTCGGACATGGCGGCGGAAATGGGCCCCCTTACCGCATCCGAGTCGATGGACACCTCCGGGGTCTCATAAATGTAGGGCACGCGCAGGAGTTGATCGACAGAGGGGCTTTGCCCGCGACCCAGTTCACCGTAAATTTCTTCCAGCTGCGACCAGTAGTAACGAGCGAGTTCCAGATTTATGGCCGGCGCCTTCCGCCTGATATCGGCGCATTCTATCTGCACGAAGACGTCCAAGCGACCCCTACGGATTTTATCCGCAATGAGCTTTCTGCACAAGTCCTCGAATTCGAAGAAATTCTTGGAAATGCGAACGGAAATATCCAGCTGTTTGGCGTTAAGGGCGCGAATTTCAACGTTTATGGCGTACCCTGCCGTTTCTTTTCGGCTCCGGCCAAACCCGGTCATGCTGTTTATCAAGCTGAACTCCTTACCGCAGCGCCCCGATCAGCGCGCGCAGCGCGGGGGCCAAAAACTGGCCCGGCGCGGTTGCAAACTGGCCTTCCAGCTGCGCGTATGTCCACGGACTGCCCATGAATATGCTCGCCACCCTGCTCCACTTTCCGGCAGGCCCCATGCAAAATGCCACCAAGTCCATGCCGAACTCTTTCCTGGCAAAGGGAATGAGCTGGAGCACCCTCAGGTTGTCTTCGGCAGATCGGGCCAAAGTGGCAATCTTCAAAGCGTCGGCCCCCGCTTTGGACATCACTTCGAGCTTTGTCCGCAGATTTATTTCCGACGGCGTACCCGCCGGATCGTGCCAGGACAGGAGAACTCTTGCCCCGGTGCTTTTAAACCGGGAGAGGTTCTCAGCGCTGGTATCGTCTTCCAGGTCCACCCAGTCCGCACCGCACCGGGCCGCATCCTGGAGCATTGCAAGCCGGCAATCCTCG
>JARLHP010000206.1 GCA_031292195.1 Syntrophobacteraceae bacterium | reverse complement strand
GGTCGCGCCCTGCTCTCCTACCACCGTGTCATATTTTTCGGGAAGTCTTTCGATCGAGTCGTGTATCCTGGCCAGTTTGGCCGCGGCGATCACCTCTTCCAACCCGGCTTCAGGTCTGCCGTAGGCAATGTTTTCCCGGACTGAAATGGGGAAAACAAGGGGAGGCTGTAGCACCATGGAGACCTGGCCTCGCAACGATTTCAGCCTGTAGTCGCGTATGTCCACGTCGTCAACCAGGACTCTTCCTTCCCGCGGGTCATAGAAACGTGGAATCAGGCTGACCAGCGTGGATTTTCCAACGCCGGTCGGGCCCACAAAGGCGATTTTCTCCCCGGGACTGACGCTCAGATTTATGTTCTTGAGCACCGGTTGCTGCGAGCTGTAGTGAAAGGAGACGTTTTCCCAGGTGACCTTCCCCCCGGTACCCGTTTTGGCAAACGAGCGGGCCCCCTCCTTCAGGTCCCTTTCGATCTCGAGTATTTCGAACACCCGGTCCACGCCGACTTTGGCGCCCTGGAGCATGCCCCATGTCTGGCATATGGTGTTTATGGGGCCGTAGAGCGAAGCCAGGTAGGTGGTAAAGACGATTATCCCCCCCACCGTGAGCCGTCCGGACATGACGTGGTTGGCCCCCACCCAGACCACCAGCGCCGTTCCCACCGCCATCACCACATTGACAATGCCGGAGTAAAACGTCTGGAGCGTATAAAGCTTGAGGCTGGCGCCCAGGCTTCTGTCGCTGGCGACCATGAACTTGCGCTGCTCTTCTTCTTCCTTGGTGAATGCCTGGATGATGCGTATGGCGGACATGGCCCGCTGCACGATCGAGTAGACTTCGCTTTCCTCCTGGCGCGCCAGGACGGAAGCCGAGGTGATTCTGCGGCTCATCATGGAAATGGATACAAAGAGCACGGGGCAAACCGTCAGGGAAAGAGCGGTCAGTTCCCAGTCGATTTTAATCATTACCGCGAACATGCCTCCCAGCAAAATGATCGCGGTAACAATAGGGAACACTCCGTTCATGGTAAGGCTCTGGATGGCATAGGTGTCGGAGGTAACCCGGTAGAGCAGATCCCCGACCTGCCTGCGGTTGTGAAAGGCAAGCGAGAGGCGCTGCAGGTGGTCGAAAAGATCCCGGCGCATGTCGTTTACCATCTTCTGGCCGATCTTGATGGTGGTGTAGTTGTTGAGGAGGGTAATGGCGCCGAGGACCAGGTAGATGATCACCAGACCGCCGGTCGCCAGCAGAAGAAGGCCGTTATGGGAAAAACCTTTTGCGAAAGCCCACGGCGCCGGTTTGCCGCTAAGCACGTTGTCGATAATGATCTTGAGCGGCCAGGGCTTAAGAAGTTCACAGCCGCTCATGATAAAAACCTCGACCAAAGCCACGATGAATGGCAACCGATAGGGCCACAGATATTTAAGGATCTTTTTAAACATAAAAATTTCTTCCTTGCGGAATGCCTGTCGATTTAGTAAGTTAGACGGCGCGAACATTCGTACGCCCGACTTCTTCCACTTCTCAACGCTCCGACTTGCAAATTCCAACGCGTATGTAATCCGGCTCTTATAAAAGGGAAAGCAAAAAGTCCCGGGCGATGAAAATTTTTGGGTGAATAGCGGGACCCGTCAGACTGGAATTCCGGGGAAAGTTTTGACCGCCGTTTCCCCCCTCGATCACAAAGCGCTTGCCGGTTGCCCGGAGTTTACTTAATTTGTTTTTTTATTGTAACTGGCGTGTTCACAATGCATTACTTTCTTTCATGGCCTGCAGGAGGTATTCATGAGCCAAGAAAAAGATCTTTTGGATAGACTGGAGCGGAAGGGACTCTCACGAAGAGACTTCATGAAGTATTGCGGCGCCCTTACCGCAACGATGGGGCTGTCCTCGGCCTATGTTCCCAAAGTGGCCGCGGCGCTCAAAAACGCGCCGAGGACCCCTGTGGTGTGGCTGGCGATGGCCGAATGCACAGGCTGCGCCGAGGCGACCCTGCGAACCACATATCCATGGATCGACACGCTGCTGCTCGACGTCATTTCGCTTGACTACAACGACACGATCATGGCCCCGTCCGGTGAAGCAGCCGAAAAGTCCCTGCACGATTCGGTCACCAAAAATACCGGCAAATTCCTGCTGGTGGTAGACGGGTCGATCCCCACGGGCGCGGACGGCAATTTCGGTGTGGTGGGCGGCAAGAAGATGATCGATGTGATAAAGGAAATCGCGCCGAAGGCCCTGGCCGTCATCTGCATCGGGACCTGCTCGTCTTACGGCGGACTGCCGGCGGCCTCCCCCAACCCCACCCAGGCCAAGAGCATCAGCGAGGTTACGGGCCTGAAAACCGTCAATATTCCGGGATGTCCCCCCAACCCGATTAATTTCGTGGGGACCGTCGTAAATTATCTGCTGTTCGGAAAGCTGCCCGCACTCGATGACAAAGGTCGCCCCCTTTTCGCCTTTGGGCAACTCATTCATGACCAGTGCCCCCGAAGGTCTCATTTCGACGCGGGCGAATTTGTCACCAGCTTTAACTCCGAGGAAGCCAGGAAGGGTTTCTGCCTCTACCAGATGGGGTGCAAGGGCCCCAATACCTACAACAACTGCCCCGCGGTCAAGTACAACGAGGGGACCAGTTGGCCGGTGCAGGCCGGACATCCCTGCATAGGGTGCAGCGAACCCAACTTCTGGGACAAAAGCGCTCCATTTTTTAAATCCATTTCCTGATAGATCGGGCCCTATTGGGGTGACAGGGATAATTTGAGCGATCCGTTTTTATCACTATAAGGAGAAACAATCATGGCACGAGTGGTAATAGACCCGATCACCAGGATCGAGGGACACCTCAAGATCGAGGTGGAAGTGGACGGTAAAAAGGTAAAAAACGCCTGGAGCAGCGGGACTCTTTTCCGGGGCATAGAGCTGATTCTCCAGGGCAGGGACCCACGGGACGCCAACCTCATTACCCAGCGCGCCTGCGGCGTTTGCACCTACGTTCACTCCCTGGCCTCCATCCGCGCGGTGGACTCCGCCCTGGGGTCTCAATTGGCCGATAACGGGCGCATTATCCGCACGCTTCTCCACGGCTCTCAGTACCTCCATGATCATCTAGTGCATTTCTATCACCTCCACGCCCTGGACTGGGTGGACATAGTGAGCGCGCTCAAAGCCGATCCGAAAAAGACCGAGGCCTTGGCCGCCAAAATCTCCCCCAATGCTCACGGCGAGGGCGTAAACGATTTTCTGGAGGTGCAAAACCGGCTGAAAAAATTCGTGGCAAGCGGCCAACTCGGACCTTTCGCCAACGGCTACTGGGGCCACCCGGCGTACAAGCTTCCGCCGGAAGCCAACCTGCTGGCCGTTGCCCACTACCTGGCGGCCCTGCGGCAACAGACCCGCACTGCAAAGCTGATGGCCATATTCGGAGGCAAAAACCCCCATATCCAGAGCATGACCACGGGAGGCGTGACCTGCGCGATGGATCTCACGCCCGACCGGATCGGCGAGTTCAAGTTTCTGTGGAAAGAGACCATGGACTTCGTCGATAATGTCTATATTCCGGATCTGCTGGCCGTTGCGTCCTACTACAAGGACTGGGGCAGGATCGGCGGCACCAGGAACTTTCTGGCCTACGGCGACTTCCCGATGGGCCCCAAGGAACCCGAGGACTTCCTGATGCCCCGGGGCGTCATTTTCAACCGCAACCTGGCCAAGATCGAACCCCTCGACGTGGCGCTGATCACCGAGCAGATCAAACACAGCTGGTATGAAGGCAGTCCCGAGGGGCTCAATCCGGCCAATGGCGAAACAAAACCGGCCTTCACCAAGTTCGACACCAATGCGCAGTATAGCTGGGTCAAAGCGCCGCGCTACAAGAACCAGCCCATGGAAGTGGGACCGCTGGCCCGCGTCCTGATCGCCTACGGCAAGGGAGTTCCGGCGGTTAAGGAAACCGTCGACATGGTCCTGAAAAAACTTGCCGTGCCCAAGGCCGCGCTCTTCTCCACCCTGGGCAGGACCGCCGCCAGAGGGATCGAGACCAAGGTGATAGGCGACGCGATGGGGACGCTGCTGGTCCAGTTGGTCGATAACATCAAGAAAGGCGACCTCAACATCTGCGATCCGAGGCCGTGGGAACAGATGCCCGCAAACGGCATGGGCGCGGGCTTGAACGACGTGCCCCGCGGCGCGCTGGGCCACTGGATAACGGTCAAGGACAAAAAGATCGCCAGCTACCAGATGGTGGTTCCTTCCACCTGGAACCTCGGTCCGCGCGACGCCGCCGATAAGATGGGGCCGGTGGAGGAGGCGCTGGTAGGCACCCCGGTGGCCGACCCCAAAAGGCCGGTGGAAATCCTTCGCACCGTTCACTCCTTCGATCCCTGCCTGGCATGCGCCATACACCTGATCGATACCGACAACGATGAACTCTACAAGTTTGAAGTTGTCTAAGAACGGCTTTTTGAGTATCTATTAGGGGATTCGGCCCGCACCCCGGGCCGGGTTCCTTTTTTTTTGCCGGATGCAAACGAGGCAGTCTTCAAATGTCTGAAAAACATATATTGGTGCTGGGTGTCGGAAACCTCCTGCTGGGTGACGAAGGCGCGGGGGTTCGGGTAATCGAAAAACTGGAAGACGAATACGTTTTTTCTCAAAACGTGGAACTCTACGATGGGGGGACGCTTGGGCTGAGGCTGCTCGAACCGCTGAGCCAGGCCGACTGCGCCATACTGGTCGATATCGTTCGGGCGGGAGGGGCTCCGGGCACCCTGTATCGCATCGCGGAAAAGGACCTGTTCAAAAAGATCCCTTACAAGTGCTCGCTCCATGAGTTGAATATCGTGGAGGCCCTTATTTACGCCGAAGAACTGGGGAAAAAGCCCGAAACGGTGGTGATCGGCATCGAGCCCCTGGAGTTTTCGGCGTGCAGCACCGAATTGAGCGATCCGGTGCGAAGCCGCATGGAAGATATAGTTACCGCGGTTTTAAAAGAGATCGAGAAAGCGGGAGGCTCCTGGAAGAAGGCCGAACAGCCGGTCAGGACCTCACGGGTGTTGTAAGCGGCGTGCCGCCGCGGCCGGATTGCCTTGCCCCACGGCGTACCGCCGTGGCCGGGATGGGCAAACAGGACGTGGGAGGTGTTTAGAAAAGTTTTCCCACGCGAAGTCGCAAAGGGCGCAGAGGAAAGGCTGGAAATATTACTATTTCCTCCTCAGCGCCCTCTGCGCCTCTGCGGTAGATTTTAAAAAAAAAGGAAGAGCAATGTGCCTGGCCATTCCGGGAGAGGTGGTGCAGATCGATGAGGGGGTTGCGACCGTGCGGATCGGAGACTCGCTGAGAAAAGCGTCCCTTCTGCTTTTGTCCGAAGAACCCCAACTGGGCGACTATGTCATAGTGCATGCCGGATTTGCGCTTCATGTGGTCGACCCTGCTGAAGCCGCCGAATCTCTTCGTCTTCTTCGCGAGATGGCCGCATTCGCCGATGAAGAACCTTCATGAAGGCCCAATGGAGATATGAAGAAAGGCATTGAACGCTACAAGCCGGCCGTACGCAGACACTGGCTCGTTTTGGCGGCCGGAATCGAATGGTCCGCGGTGGGTGTGGGGCTGATGGCGGTGGCATGCTACTGGCTCACCCCTTCGACCTGGCCCTTTAGAATCGCGGTCGTGGCGCTTAGTATGGCGCTGGGCGTGGGGATATATTTTCTGACCTTTTCCCGTCTGGTAAAAAAGAACCTCAAAAGGATCGACTGCAAACCGGACCTGGTTTGCCTTTTCGCTTTTCAGGAAAAGCGGGTCTATTTCCTCATCCCTCTCATGATGGCGATGGGTTATGCCATACGGCATTCCTCCCTGCCCAAAGAGATCGCGGCGGTGGTCTACTTTACGATGGGACTGGCCCTGATCCTTGGAAGTTCGCTGTATTTCCGGCAGTTTGCAACAGTGAAGAATGAAGAGTTTCCCGGTCACTGATCACTGATCACTGATTTTAAGGAGAGGTAGGCTTGGGCGTAACGGATCGCAAAATCTACAGCTTGAAACTCCGGGACCGGGTCATCGAACTGGGCCGGCGCACGCTCATCATGGGCATTCTCAACATAACCCCGGATTCCTTTTCCGATGGAGGCAGATTCGACGACTACGACCGGGCGCTGGCCAGGGGTCTGGAGCTGATAGCCGAGGGTGCGGACATCCTGGATGTGGGAGGCGAATCGACCAGGCCCGGATCGGCCCCGGTGCCCGCCGAGATCGAACTGGAACGGGTGCTCCCGATCATCCGGGAGGTGCGCGGAAAAAGAGACATCCCCATCTCCATAGACACCGCCAAAGCGGAAGTGGCCCAAAAAGCACTGGAAGCCGGCGCGGACATAATCAACGACATAAGCTCTCTTCGGTTCGATCCGGACATGGCGCGGGTGGCGGCCGAATCGGGTGCGCCGCTCATACTGATGCACATGCTGGGCATCCCGAAAACAATGCAGGTAAATCCCGTCTATCAAAGCGTCATATCCGAGATAATCGGTTTTCTGGAAGAACGGATGCAATATGCTGTGGAAAACGGGGTGGAACGCGGCCAGATCATTATAGATCCCGGCATAGGTTTTGGTAAAACCGTCACACACAATCTCAAAATCATAAGAGACCTCGACTCCTTTTCCTGCATGGACCGTCCGATATTGCTAGCCGCTTCGCGCAAAAGATTCATCGGCTCGATCCTTGGGCGCCCGGAAATAGAAAGGGAACTGGGGACCGCGGTAGTCAATAGTTTTGGCATTGCGGCCGGCGCCCATATGATTAGAGTTCATGACGTCGCTTTCCATCGGGAAGCGGTTCGAGTGGCAGAAGCTGTTCGAAACGGCTGCTTTTCGGCCTGAGCTGCCGCCAGGCTTTGGCCGTTTGGTGTAAAGTTTTCTACTTTTTCTGGGGGACCCTATGGGAAAGCTTTTCGGGACCGACGGAATTCGAGGTGTTGCAAACATTTACCCCATGACCACCGACCTGGCGATGAAAGTGGGGGCCAGCGCCGCCTACATTTTCAAAAACAAACACCGGCGGCCAACGATAATCATCGGAAAGGACACCCGCCTTTCCGGGTATATGATCGAAACCGCCATTACATCGGGAATCTGCTCCATGGGGGTCGACGTGCTCCTGGTCGGTCCTCTCCCCACCCCGGGCATCGCCTATATCACCAGCAGCATGCGCGCCGATGCCGGCGTAGTGATTTCAGCGTCCCATAACCCTTACGAATATAACGGAATCAAGATATTCGGAAGCGACGGCTTCAAACTCCCCGATGAAACCGAAAACTACATCGAGGAACTCATTTTGAGCGGCGACATAGACAACCTGCCCAAGCCTCCGGCCACCGGGATAGGCCGGGCGCGGCGCATCGACGACGCCCAGGGCCGCTACATAGTCTATCTCAAGAACACCTTTCCCCGGGACCTGACCCTCGAGGGGCTGAAGGTGGTTATCGATTGCGCCAACGGCGCGGGGTATCGCGTGGCGCCCACGGTTTTCGAAGAACTGGGCGCGGAGGTGGTGCTGACAGGCGACAGGCCCAACGGCAGGAACATTAACAGGGATTGCGGCGCCCTTTTCCCCGGGAATATGGCCTCGGCCGTGCGCGACTCCGGCGCCAACGTCGGTTTTGCCCTGGACGGCGATGCCGACAGGGTGATCCTGGCCGACGAAAAGGGCGAGATACTCGACGGCGACCAGATTCTGGCTATCTGCGCCAAGCATTTCATCGAACGCGACAGCCTCAAAGATAAAACCGTGGTGGCCACCATCATGAGCAACCTGGGGTTTGAAGTGGCGCTGCGGGCCATGGGCGGCAATCTGATCAGGACCCCGGTCGGCGACAGGTACGTAGTGGAGCAGATGCGCAAGAATAATTTCAACCTTGGAGGAGAACAATCCGGCCACATGATTTTCCTCGATCACGGCACCACGGGCGACGGCATTCTTTCGGCGCTCCAGGTGTTTGCGGTCATGCTCCGTGAAGGCCGCCCGCTCTCCGAATTAAAAAAGGTGATGGAACGCTACCCTCAAAAGCTGGTGAACGTTTCGGTCGGTATAAAAAAGCATATCGACCAGTTCCCGGAAATCGCCAAGCTCCAACGGGCCATGGAAGAGCGTCTGGGAGAGGAAGGAAGGATCGTGATCCGGCCCTCGGGGACCGAGCCGGTTATTCGCGTAATGGTCGAAGGGGCCGACGGCAAAGTCATCGAAGAGGTGGCCTCCTCGCTGGTGTCGTGCATTCGGCGTCATATGAACGCCGAACATTGAACAGGAACGGACTATGCTTCTAGCTTTGGATATTGGCAACACCAACACCGTACTGGGTTTGTTCGAAGACGACGTCCTGGTGCACGACTGGCGTATTCGAACCGAAGTCAACATGACTATCGACGAGTACGCCATAACCCTGCGCAGCCTGTTCGCGGTGCAGGGGATCGAACTGAACAGGGTGAGCGACGTGATCATATCGTGTGTTGTACCCCCTGTTTTGAACGCCACCGAGCGCTTCTGCCAGAAATATTTCGGCGCCGAACCCCTGGTGGTGGGCCCCGGAATAAAGACCGGCATGCCCATCCTCTACGACAATCCCCGGGAAGTGGGCGCGGACAGGATTGTAAATGCCGTCGCGGCCTTTGAACTGCGAAAGGACGCGGTGATCGTGGTCGATTTCGGCACGGCCACGACCTTCGACTTTATTTCCGAACGTGGGGAATACATGGGAGGGGTTATAAGCCCGGGGATCATGATTTCGTGCGAAGCACTTTTTCAGAAGGCTTCCAAGCTGCCCCGGGTGGAGATCTTCGCCCGCCCGCCTTCCATTTTGGCCAAGAATACCATTTCGTCGATGAACGCGGGGATAGTTTACGGCTATGCGGGCCTGGTCGAAGGGATCATCACCAGGATAAAAAAAGAGGTGGGCCGCCCGATGCATGTCATCGCAACCGGCGGGCTGGCCGCGCTGATCGCCAGCGAGTGCCCCATGATCGATCAAGTGGACGATTTTCTGACCCTCAACGGGCTGAGAATAATTTTTGACCGCAACAAGGTCCGGCGTGTCCCCTGATGCGATGCAAGGCGGGATTTCGAAGTCTGGGACCGGGGAGCGCGGTGGCCCTCGTGGCGCCGGGAAGCCCTTTTGAGGCGGCGGACTACGAAGAGGGCGCGCGGATTCTGCGCGGCGCCGGATACGCGGTGGTACCGGGCAGGAATGTTTTCAAAAGGCAGGGTTACCTGGCGGGAACCGATGAGGAGCGCCTTGAAGATCTCAGCCAGGCACTCCTTGACCCGGCGATCGAAGCGATTATCTGCATTCGGGGGGGCTACGGCAGCGGGCGGCTGCTGGCCTCCATTCCCTTTGAAAGCTTTCGAGACAACCTGAAACCTTTCATCGGCCACAGCGACATCACTTTTCTCCATCTTGGCCTGGCGGGTTTGGCGGGATGGACCACTTTCCACGGTCCAAACCTGGTTGGCATGAGCGAAACGGCGCAGAGGTCGCAAAGCGTCCTGGACGTTTTATCCGGGAAATCTTCGTTTCGCTGGAGGCTTGGCGCCGAACAGGTCCTGCGGCCCGGCAAGGTCGAAGGGCCGGTGCTGGGGGGAAACCTGAGCTGCCTTACACGCCTCATCGGAACACCCTATATGCCGGATACCACAGGGGCTTTGCTTCTCATCGAAGACCGCGGGGAAGCCCTCTATCGACTCGACCGGATGATGAACCATTTAAAGCTGGCCTCGGTGCTGCCGGGACTGGGCGCCATACTGCTCGGAGATTTCGATCGATGCGCCCGGGTAGACGACATATGCGCGATGATCATGGCTCACGTAAGCGACTATGACTTTCCGGTGGTTCGCGGTCTTCCATTCGGCCACGGCGCCAGAAACGAGGTTATCCCGCTGGGCGCGCCTTTTTTACTGGATACGAATGAACGAGAGATCTCCATACTCCAAACCCCTTTTGTGCGCTGAGGTTGTATCCCGCCTCGATGCCGAATTCGAATCGGCCCTCTCCAGGGGCGTCTTTCCAGGGGCCTCGCTACTGGTGGCGCGCCGTGGGGCGCCGGTGTTGGAACGTACGTGGGGAAGTGTGGAAACCGGGGGGGCCCCGGTCACACCAATCGTTCGGTTCGATCTGGCTTCGCTTACCAAGGCCCTGGTCACGGCCCCGCTGTGCATGATCGCGGCGCAGGGCGGATACCTGGACCTGGACGACACCGTTTCCAGGTTTTTCCCGGGCTGCGTCCCCGAAGACAAGAAAGCGATCACCGTAAGAAACCTTCTTTGCCACTCCTCGGGGCTTCCGGCATACGAGCCTTTCTACCGCGAACTGATGAAACTGGTTCCCGGCCAAAGGAGGGAGGCGCTCACCTCCATGATCCTGCAAACCCCACTCGACAACCCGCCGGGAAAAGCCGCCACTTACAGCGATCCGGGCTTCATGCTGCTGGGCCTGATCCTGGAGGGGGTAATGGGCGGAAGGCTCGACCGGTTGGCCGGCGAGTTTCTGTTCGATCCCCTGGGCATCGACCAGCTCCATTTTTGCCCGCTGGACGGGGACCGCGAGGAAGCCCCGGGTCCTTCCAGGGGTTTTGCCGCCACCCAGTTCTGCCCGTGGAGAAAGCGGCTTCTTCGAGGCGAAGTGGACGATGAAAACTGTTGGGCGCTAAACGGGGTGGCCGGGCATGCCGGTCTTTTCGGAACGGCCAGAGGTGTCTTCGAGCTGCTGTCTTTTTTGTGGGAGCTCTACGAAGGTGAGGCTTCGCCCTTCTTCTCTCCGGGAGCAGGTCGTGTGCGTCCGCTCATAACCCCGGAGATCGTCCGGCTGTTCTGGACCCGCTCGGAACTCGGCGACTGGTGTCCGGGCTACGATACACCGAGCCGGAAGGGTTACGCGAGCGGTGGGCGGTATATTTCCCGAAAGGCCGTCGGGCACCTCGGATTTACCGGCGTTTCGTTCTGGCTGGACCTGGAAAACCGGGTCCTGATAATTCTTCTTACCAATCGTGTCCACCCGACACGCAAAAACGACGAAATCCGGCAATTCAGGCCGCTCTTGCACGATATCGTCATGAAGGCGCTTTACTATGGAAACTGAGACCGTAAAGAAAATATACCTGGTGGGTATCGGCGGGATCGCCATGGGGACCCTGGCCACAATGCTGCGGGAAAGCGGCTACGAGGTGGCCGGTTCCGACCAGAATCTCTATCCCCCGATGAGCACGCATCTCCAAGACCTTGGTATCCCGCTTTTCGAGGGTTTCTCGCCCGAAAACCCTCAAAGGTCCGCCCCGGACCTTTTTGTGATGGGCAACGTCATACGCCGGGACAACCCGGAAGCGCAGTTCGTCATGTCGCAGGCCAAACCCTGTCTATCGATGCCCCAGGCCATTTCCCGGTTCTTTCTGGAAGGGCGCAAAAGCATCGTCGTGGCCGGGACCCATGGAAAAAGCACGACCTCCTCTCTTCTGGCATGGGTCCTGGAACGGGGCGGCAAGGACCCCCGCGCCTTCATCGGGGCCTTCGTAAAGGATTGGGGCCGCAGCTACCGGCTGGGCTCGGGCGAATACATGGTGGTGGAAGGGGATGAATACGACACGGCCTTTTTCGACAAGGGCCCCAAATTCCTGCACTACCAACCCCACATCGGGATAATTGGAAGCATCGAATTCGATCACGCCGATATCTTCGCAGATCTGGAAGCCGTGTTGAAGGCGTTCCGAAACTTTGTGAGGATCATCCCTGAAAACGGCTATCTCATCTTGAACGGAGATGACCCGAACTGCGTGCTGCTCGCTTCGGAGTGCAAGGGGAAGGTGATCACCTACGGAAGTTCACACCGGGCCGACTGGCGAATTTCAAACGTCGGGTTCCACCCCGGCGAGGTATCCTTCCACCTGCGAAACCCGGTAACACAAAGGGAGGAGACGTTTCGGTCGAAACTGCCCGGGCGGCACAACGGTTGGAACATCGCGGCGGTCATCGCGGCTGCGACCCTTGCCGGAATGAGCCTGAAGTCCATCCAGGAGGCGGTTCTGGCCTTTAACGGAGTAAAGAGGCGCCAGGACGTCCTGGGGGAATTTGGAGGCGTTCTGGTGATGGACGATTTCGCGCATCACCCGACAGCCGTCCACGAGACTCTTCTGGCTTTAAAACTCTTCCACCCCCTGCGGCGCCTTATCGCCGCCTTCGAACCAAGGAGCAACTCCAGCCGGAGAAACGTTTTCCAGCAGCTCTACTCCGGGGCGTTTTCCGCGGCCGATCTGATCTGCATAAAACAACCGCCGGCGATGGACTCCATCCCCGGAGAGGAAAGACTCGACGCCGGCCGTTTGGTCGAAGATATCCGCAAGCGGGGAAAGGATGGTCGCTTCTTCCAGACCACGGACGAACTGCTCGGGTTTCTGCTCGAATCCGCCCGCTCGGGCGATCTCATCGTCTGCATGAGCAACGGCAGCTTCGACGGATTGACTAAGAAACTGGCTGAGGCACTGCCGGGGCGAGAGATTAAATAGCTTCGGCGAGAGGTGCGGCGTGGAGTGTTGGGGTTTGCGTGTTGGGGTTTGCTTTGCTCACCCCAACCTACCGGCTGCCATGCAGAAACTCAGGTTTTAGCGTGGATGTTGGGGTTCGCTTCGCTCACCCCAACCTACGGAACTGCCGGGACGAGAGAGTAAAAATACGCCCGCGGCCTTGAGACAAGAGGGTGAGTTCAGGGCTTCGCCGCCTGCGCCGCAATGATTCATGAATTAATGATAACTATTTCGATATCAACGTTCCGCCTCTGTAGGTTGGGGTGAGAGCAGCGAACCCCAACATTCCAACCTGCCGGCTGCCCTGCTGTGTAGGTTGGGGTGAGAGCAGCGAACCCCAACATT
>JARLHP010000205.1 GCA_031292195.1 Syntrophobacteraceae bacterium | reverse complement strand
TTATGATGAAGTTTCAATATGATGGCGCGGTCGACCCAATGCCACACAGCACCAACACCAGAAAAAATAAAACTGCCGCAAAGGCCGTCGAAACTGCTCGCTTCAGTCCGGGTGGGACTCTCATCGTTGCGGGAAGCGGCAGGCGCCGTCGTTTCCCCCGCCTTTTCGCCGAGCGCTGTTCTTGACAGCCGCCTGATTGCCAAGTATGTTTCTACTACCCTGTTTGACCGCTGATATAGTGTACATACTAACACATTACAATTCCCGGAGCTAAACAACAAGCTGGTCAAACACCGGGCCTGCACGATTTTCGATTTTTTGAAGAGGGGATAGCCGCAGGGGAGTTCCGAAGCGACGTCTTGCCTCGACACCTCAGGCAGAATATTTCCGTGCGGAATGGATCACCGCTGCTTGCGATTATCTTCGATCACGACTCGTCTTCCGATTTTTTTACGGTTGCAATTCTAAACAGGATATTTCGCGCCGCCGTCGATCGGCCCCTGTCCCGGGGGCGGACCAGGGCTGGCGTTATGGAGGTCGGTATGCATACGAAACAGCACGACATCGATATGGGAAGGATGCTCGCGGATAGAGTGGCCGTTATCACGGGATCGGGAAGGGGTATCGGGAGGGCGGCGGCTCTGTTGTTCGCGCGGTTGGGCGCCCGGGTGGCGGTGAGCGATATCGATGCCGGCCCGGCGCGGGAGACCGTCGAACAGATAGCGGCCGAGGGAGGTGAGGCCATCGCCTGTGTGGGAGACATCACCGCCCCCGGCTTCCCGGAGAGCCTCCTGGCGGCCGCGGCCGACAAGTGGGGAGGGCTGCACATCCTGGTAAACAACGCCGGCT
The DNA here is from genome assembly GCA_031292195.1 of Syntrophobacteraceae bacterium. Classification (GTDB taxonomy): domain Bacteria; phylum Desulfobacterota; class Syntrophobacteria; order Syntrophobacterales; family Syntrophobacteraceae; genus SbD1. The sequence continues at coordinate 30,340 of JARLHP010000205.1, read as the reverse complement.
ACACCTGGGACGGCATGGTTGCCGGGATGAGTGACGAGCAGTGGGACAGGATAATCGATCTGCACCTCAAGGCCCCGTTCCGGATGATCCGGGCCGCCGCTCCCTATTTTGTCGAAGCCGCCAAAAAGGAGATGGAGGCCGGCGCCCCTGCGGTCGCCCGTAAGATTGTCAATATCTCCTCGATTTCCGGAGTCGGCGGAAATTTGGGCCAGGCAAATTATTCGTCGGCCAAGTCCGGCGTGGTCGGCCTCACCCGGACCATGTCCAAGGAGTGGGCCCGCTACAACGTCCAGTCCAACTGCGTGGCTTTCGGCCTCATAGACACGCGCCTTACAGGGGAAAAGGAAAAGGGCGTGAGCGTACAAATCGATGGGAAGAAAATAGCCGTGGGGGTCCCGGAAAAGGTGAGGCAGGGCTTCATACAGATGATTCCGGCCGGACGTCCCGGCACGCCGGAGGAAGCGGCCAGGGCGATTCTTTTCTTTGCCTCCCCGCTTTCCGATTATGTTTCGGGCCAGCTTCTCGTGGTTGGCGGGGGTCTTTCCACCTGATACGGACAGCAAAAGGAGGCGTCTCATGAATATCGGTCACTATCTGGCACTCAATGCTCGAAGGCATCCGGAAAAATTGGCGCTGACGCACGATGACCGGGCCTACACCTATGAAGATCTCAACCGTACGGTCAACCGGATGGCGAACGGCCTGAGGGAACTGGGGATTCAAAAAGGCGAAAAAGTCGCCCTGATGTTGGCCAATACGGAATCATTTCCGATCGCCTATTATGGACTGGCCAAAATCGGCGCGGTAGTCGTACCCATGAACTTCCGGCTGGTGGCGGGCGAGATCTCCTATATTCTGAGACAATCCGAAAGCGTCGCGGTGATTGCCGATGAGGGTTTCGAAAAAATCATCCTGGAAGCCAAGACCGACGCCCCGGACCTGCGGCACGTGATCGTGGCGCCCGCCGCGGGGCTGGAAGGCCATCTGTCTTTTAGTGATATATTGTCCGCCGGCGAGCATGAGCCGGGCATCGCCGTCCTGCCCGAAGACGACCTCCAGATCCTCTACACCTCCGGCACCACGGGCCGGCCCAAAGGGGCGTTGTTCGATCATATGCGCACCCTCAAGGGAAACATTGCCTTCACCGGCACTTTGGGGTTTAGCGTCGATGACCGGTTCCTGCACGTGGCTCCGTTTTTTCATTCGGCCCAACTCAATATTTTCCTCAACCCCGGAATGTTTCTGGGCCTCTCCCACTTCGTGATGCGCGAGTTCAACCCCGTGAAGGTGCTCGAAGCGATCGAGAAATACCGGATAACGTACTTCTTTGGCGTGCCAACCATGTACAACATGATGATCCAGGCTTCGAAGTCGGGGGATTTCGACCTTTCCTCCATTCGCAGCTGCGCCTACGGGGCTGCTCCCATGGCGGCGCCGCTGGTCAGGCAAAGCATGGATTTGTTTAAAACGGACAGGTTCTACAGTCTTGCCGGGCTGACCGAAGGCGGTCCCAGTGGAGTCTACCTCTCTCCCGATGACCATCGCACCAAAATCGGATGTTCCGGAAAACATCCCCTGCTGCTGACCGAAGCCAGGCTGGTCGATACCGACGGTAACCAGCCGCCTGCCGGAGTTCCCGGCGAGCTTTTGCTTCGCAGCGAACTCATGATGAAGCAATATTACAAACAAGAAGCGGAAACGGCCGAAACCATCGTCGACGGGTGGCTGCACACCGGTGACGTGGCCGTGATGGACGAAGACGGGTTCATGACCCTGGTTGACCGGATCAAGGACATGATTATTTCGGGCGGTGAAAACATCTACTCGGTGGAAGTGGAAAACGCTCTCTACAAGCTGCCCAAAGTGTTGGAAGCCGCCGTGGTCGGAATCCTCGACCCCGATTGGGGGGAAAGGGTATGCGCCGTCGTGGTGCTAAAGCCGGGCGAGAGCGCGGATGTCCGGGAAATTCAGGATTTTTGCCGTCTCCACATGGCCGGGTACAAAATTCCCCGAAGTGTGGTGTTTGTGGACTCTCTGCCGCGAAACGCTTCCGGGAAGCTGCTAAAATACGAGATTAGAAGCCGATTGCGAGAAAGGCAGACGCATGCCCGCACCGCCTAGCACCAGTTTAACGGACTTCTATTTATGCGAAGATCTCTTTTCCGGGGAGGAAAAGCAAATCCGGGAGGAAGTGCGAGACTGGGTCGACAGGCGATACCTTCCCCGGGCGGCGGATTTTTTTGAGGGGGCCACTTTTCCGGTCGAACTGATTCCCGAGATGGCGGACATGGGGTTGCTCGGGATCAAACTGAACGAATACGGCGGGCGGGGAAAAAACAACGTCTCTTTCGGCCTGGTTTGCCAGGAGCTGGAACGGGGGGATTCGGCCCTTCGCTCTTTCGTCTCGGTCACCAACTCCCTGGTAATCCACCCCATTCATGCCTTCGGGAGCAGGGAACAAAAGGAGCGGTGGCTGCCCGAACTGGTGAGCGGCAGGAAAATCGGCTGCTTTGCCCTGAGCGAACCCGAAGCCGGCTCGGATCCGGGGAGCATGCGCTCCCTGGCGGTAAAAAATTCGGGCCGCTACGTTCTAAACGGGCGCAAGATGTGGATTACAAACGGCGCCATCGCCGACGTGGCGGTGGTGTGGGCCAAGACGCAGGATGGGCCGGTGCGCGGCTTCCTGGTCGAAAAGGGAATGGAAGGGTTTTCCGCCCGCCCGGTGGAGCGCAAGTTTTCCATGCGCGCCTCGGTAACCTCGGTTCTCAATTTCGACAACGTCTCGGTCCCCGAGGAAAATCTGCTGCCGGGAACGGCCGGCCTCAAGTCCGCCCTGAGTTGCCTCAACGAAGGCCGCTTCTCCATAGCCTGGGGCAGCGTGGGCGCGGCCGTTGCCTGCTATGAAACCGCCCTTGACTACGCCAAATCCAGAATCCAGTTTCGAGCCCCCATTGCCTCCTTCCAACTGGTGCAGCAAAAGCTGGCCCTGATGCTGACCGAGATCACCAAGGCGCAACTGATGTGCGTTCGGCTCGGTAGGCTCAAGGATGAAGGCCGTGCCAGCCCCGCACACATCTCCATGGCAAAAATGAACAACGCCCACGAAGCCCTGAAGATCGCCCGGAGCGCCCGAGAGATCCTGGGAGCGCGCGGAATCACCCTCGGATATCCCCCCATCCGCCACATGCTCAACCTCGAAACCCTGAACACTTACGAAGGCACGAGGGACATCCACATTTTGTCCCTGGGCCGCCACATAACCGGCATGAACGCCTTCAGTTGCGAGTGTGAAGATAGCGGCCCCGGTGAGGCCGGGGCGGTGAAGGGATCGGAGGGCGCAAAAAAGGCCAAGGGCAAAAGAATTTCTACCTGAAACGGAGGCTTCATACCAGGTTACGTTCAAGATTTGCCTGTTGGGTTGTGCTTCCGCTCCACCCATCCTACGCCAGGTCCGTCGAGAGCCGCTGTAGGATGGGTGAAACGCAGTGAAACCCATCTGTTTGACGCGTCTTGAACCCAACTTTGTATCATGGGAATAATTTTTCGAATTCTGGTATTGGTTTCCCGTTTGTGCCAAGTGCAGTTCCCTCCGTTACCTCAATCCTCAGTCTATTGGATTTATACTGAGCGGTGTATGTAACGGAGCCTATTTTTCTGCCTGTTTTCTTATGGATGATATCAGCAACGCATACGCGTGTGATTATTCCATTTTCTGTGCTTGTACCGCTGATTCCAGAAAGCGTGTAGTCACGAGGTGAGATATTGGCAATTTGATCAATATTATCTTTTAGAATGAATAGATTAACAATATGATTTGCTCCACTTCCAGGTGTAGTCCTCGTGTCAGCATCTAATGAGGTTTTTAACGCGTCAAATCCCATCCCAATATGATATTGCTGAAATTCATGGCTGGAATGTGACTGGAAGCGTGCCTTATCTGTTTGTACAATGTCAAGATTGGTATTATATATATAGTGTGCAATCTCAACATCGGCATAGTGATTTTTGAATTTATTGAAAAAGATTTTAATAACACTACTTTTGACATTATCATCTTCGCAGGAAGGAACACCACTTTTAGTGCATGACGACATTGCCAGCAAACAAAACGCCATATAGCCAAAGCCAAGTGCAAAACCAATCATTTTAATCTTTTTCATTATTCCTTCCTTGCTGGTTGAAATGGAATTTCAAATGCCGGTAAAATGTCTGGTCCATACCATCGGCATTTATCTCCGGCTATATTTCCATAGATCGGCTTCACCTCAATCTGTCCCGGCTTTTTTATCACAGTCTTGTGCCACTTCAGATGGATTTGGAATTTTTCTTCATGTGATACGAATTTACGTTCAAGATCCATCCTCACACTGAGGTCAACTTGTAGGATGGGTGGAGCGCAGCGTAACCCATCAAATCAATCTTGAACGATTCGAATTAGTTAACCAAGAGCGATGGCCGGCGCCCGCTAGCATTCCCCTCCGCACCCCTGCGACGCACGCCTGCCATTGCATAAGCCGTAAGGTCACCGATTTCATCGGTAATATAGAGTTTGCCGTCGGCAATCACAGGACTTTCCCAATGGATGCGGCCAATCCGGGAATCGCGCCAGAGTGGTTGGCCGTCTGAAGGATTCAGCGCCCGGATATTGCCGCTGCCGGCATAAAACAGCACGCCATTGGCAACGATGGGGGAAGTTCCGCCGTGATGATTTTTCCAGACGGGTTGTAAGCGAGGAGTGCCTTTAGGGTCTATGACCAGTCTGAGGCCGGAGAGCCCCAAACGGTTGGCGATGAATAGCCATGGGCCTCCATGCCGACTCTTGCCCAAATCCCCGCTTGGCGCTCGTGGCAGTCCGGCCGGCCGGGTTTGGCCACGAAGTGGACAGGATGATCGCTGCAAAGAGCGTTGAACACTTTTTGCGAACCGTCGGCCAGATCAATTGCGGTGATATGCCCCTGATAGTCGCCTCTATCGCCGAAGTAGCCCGAATTTGCAACATAGAGCTAGCTGGTTCCGTTCCTGGCCGTGGCTATGCTCAAAGCCGAGGAGCCCTTCTCGTCGAATGGTTTGAGCGTGGCCGGCTGGGGCCATCCGCCGGATTCGACTTCTTTGCCGTCGCCGGTTCGGTGCTTGTGCACGTAGCCGTCCAGGCCGTAGCTGTAGACATACTTCAGATTCGGATCGACGGCCGGAGACGAAGTGGAGAGGCAAGAAATTTCGCCCCGATTGATTTTGCAACCCCTTGCGGGATGCCCGAAACTCCAGACCCCAGCCCCCGTTTTCGCGTCCAGGGCCACCAGGTGGCCCTCCTTTGTCGTGACATACACCAGATCTCGCGGGCCGCGGGAGGTCTTGACCGAAGCGACGTAAACCGGGGCGCCGTCGGTCACAGCCGGCAAGCGGACCTTGAAGAGCATCTTCAGGCCCCCCACATTGTTTGCGCCGATGGTCTTTTCCCGGGTGTTGTTGCCGCTGTGCGAGGGGTCTCCGTTAAACTGCGGCCAGTTGTAGGAAAAGGCCGTTGTCGGGGATGTTATGAGCAGGAGGGCCAGGAGCATCGCCCGAAATTGCGGATTGGGTTTTTCCCGGTTCATACACCCGACTCCCGATCAGGACTTCAGGTCGGAGCAAAAGTAATCGAGATACTGGTGGAGAGCGGTGATCGCCAGGTCATGGCGGTCCGGAAAACTGTCCAGGACCCACAAAAGGGCGGCCAGGCCGGTGAGGTGGTGGGGATTGTAGTCGCCCTGGTATAAATCGCATACGCCTCTTATGAGGTAATTGGCGATGGTTGCGCGATCGGTTTTGGATCGGGGCCCCGGCAGGGCGGAGAGGGCTTCCCCGGGAACGAGGCGGGAAAAGGTTTCAAAGAAGGTCGAGTAGTCCGCGCTGGTTTTCCCTTCGCGCTCCGTTGAAACAGGTTTTGCTTCTTTTTCTCCCAGGAAGTCGATCCAAGAACGGACCAGGTGATTTTGCTCCTCGATGCCGAATAGGTGGCGCGCCCTGTCTATGGCGTAAATAGTAATGGTATGATGCAAATTGACGATCCCTCCCCCGCTTGCCGCCCTGAGCAGATGATGGCGCATTGCCTCGACCGGTATGGGCTTGGGCCGTAGGGCCGGAACGGAGTGAAACCGGCCCTTGTGGAAGTAGTCGGCGAGCATTGCCAACGCCGGCCACGGGTCCTGGTCCTTTCGCTCGACACACTCGAAAAGAATGAAGGCGGTACACGATATCGAATGGCCGAGGGATTTGTCCAGGTACCCGCTCCCAAGCAAAAGCATGCGCCTGCAGAATTCCTCCGGGCCCTCTCCGGAAAGGAATGCGCTCATAAGGCCGGCGGTTTCGTTCGTGTCGCTTCCGGCAAGAGATTTCTCGATATCGCCAAATTCGATATTGACCGCCGGGATTTTCCGTGCCCCGGTTTTCGGCAACTTCGGGCGCCGCGCGTATTCGTTTGTCTCCAAACGGACCAGCGCGGGCCAATAGGTCTTGTCTATTCCGGGCGCAAGCTCGCAAATAATCCTGTACATTTTGGGCAGATGCGGATTGATGAACGGCGGATTGAGCACCCGTTGCACAACGGGAAACAGGGACAGGTGAATTTGCCAGGGATCGGCGCCCCTGGCGATGCTTTCATCAAAAACCGCCAGGGCCCCCGATACATCGGAGGCCGAAATGGATTCGAGCAGATCGCCTTGCAATTTTCCGCTCCTTTTGTCTACGCCCGTGCGGCCCCGGCTAGGAGACCAGGATGGGGTCCAGGGTGATTTCCGTCTTGAGCAGCTTGGAGACGGGGCACCCGGCCTTGGCCATACCGGCCAGCCTTTGGAAGGTTTCCTGGTCGGCGCCCGGAATTTTAGCCTTGAGCCTCAGATGGACACTGGTGATCGAATAGCCGCCATCGACCTGCTCCAGCGTGACGGTAGCGGTGGTCTCCATAAGCTCCGCGGTGAGTTTTTCCTGGTGCAAAATAAGCGAAAGAGCCATCGTGAAGCAGCCCGCGTGAGCGGCGCCGATCAACTCCTCCGGGTTTGTGCCCGGCTTGCCTTCAAACCTGCTGGCAAATCCGTATGGATAGGAATTCAAAGCACCGCTTTCAGTCGAAATCATCCCTTTGCCATCTTTTGTTCCGCCCTGCCACTGGGCGGTGCCGTGTCGATTGATCTTCATCGATTTATCTCCTCAGTCAGTGTGATTGCCGTATCGGGGGGAACCGCTAGAACCGCGTCCCCCCGGGAGAGCGGCGCAGCGGTTCCCGACCGGGAGGCTGCACGGGCTCTTCGCGCTGCGGGGATTCGGGAATCGGCCGTTCGACCGGAGTGTCTCCCTCCAGTTTGAGAGGTTCTCCATAGTGCATGATTTGCAGGGGGCCATCGCTTTTTTTGAGCCGGTAGGCCGCCGCCCGTGCGCTTACCTCCACCCGGAGGCAGGCCTTTCGGCGAACAATGGAGAAAGCAAGCGAGGTCAGGCCATCGGGCAGCCGGGGAGTAAACGAGAGCACTCCGGCATGATCGCGCATGCCGCCAAAGCCGTTTACCATGGCGATCCATGTTCCTGCCAGCGAGGCGATGTGCAGGCCGTCGCGCGTATTGTGTTCGAGGTCCTGCAGGTCCATGAGAGCGGCCTCGGCCGCATAATCGAGCGCCAACCGCAGGTGCCCGACTTCAGTCGCCAGCACCGCCTGGGTGCAGGCCGAAAGGGAGGAGTCCCGCACCGTGATACGTTCATAGTAGTCGAAATTGCGCGCTTTCTGCTCGTCGGTGAAGGCGCTGCAGCAGAGTTGCATGGCCAGGACGAGGTCTGCCTGTTTTACCACCTGTTTTCGGTATAGATCGAAATAGGGAAAATGCAGCAGCAGCGGATAGCGATCGGGCCCGGTGGCGGCAAAATCCCACATCTCGTGGTCGGTGAAACCTTCGGCCTGGGGGTGAACGCCCAAACGATCGTCATAGGGAATGAACATGCGATCGGCCGCGGCGCGCCAGTCCGCCATTTCCTCGGGCGTCACACCCAGCTCGCGCGCTTTGTCCTGGTGGCGTTCGCAGGCCTGCGCCGCTCCGTTCAGATTGCGCGCCGCCATCAGGTTGGTGTAGATATTGTTATCGGCGACGGCGCTGTACTCGTCGGGTCCGGTCACACCGTCGATGCGGAAGCGGCCCTGTAAATCGTGGTGGCCCAGGGAGCGCCAAAGCCGGGCGGTCTGCACCAGGATATCGAGGCCGAAGTCTCTTTCGAAGGCCGTTTCGCCCGTGGCGTCCACGTAGCGGATCACGGCATCGGCGATGTCGGCGTTGACGTGAAACGCCGCGATTCCCGCCGGCCAATACCCGGAGCATTCCTCGCCCTGGATGGTGCGCCAGGGGAAGGCGGCGCCGGCAAGGCCCAGCTCACTGGCACGCTGGGTGGCCGCTGGAATGGTGGAATGGCGCCAGCGAAGGCAGTCGGCCGCAGCGGTCGGGGCGGTGTGAATCAGGACCGGGAGGACGAAAGTCTCGGTATCCCAGAAGGAGTGGCCGTCATAGCCCGAGCCCGTCAGCCCCTTGGCGGGAATGGCGCGTCTTTCGGCCCGCGCGCCCGCCTGAAGAATGTGGAACAGGGCAAAGCGCACCGCCTGCTGCAGCTCGGAATCTCCGCTAAGTTCAACATCGGCTCGCGCCCAGAAGTCTTCGAGATATCGCCTCTGGTCAGCCAGAAGCCCCTCCCAGCCGGCCTGGCCGGCGGCCGCCAGGGCTGCGGCCACCTGGTCGCGAAGGGCCGGAAGTGAACGTTCCAAAGACCATCCGTAGGCCACGAACTTCACCAGGCGCAACCGCTGCCCCGGCTCGAGCACATCCGTTACAACCACGCGAGCCGAGTCGGGGGAAGTCTCGGTCGTGATACGGATTCTGCCCGTGCCGCTTATGTCGTGATCCATGGCGGCAGCCATTCGCAAGCCGCTGCGTCGGGTTTTATGGATCAGCACGGCCCCCCTCTCCCGTGCCTGGTGCTCCTCAGATTCGAGGGAGGCTTCCAGGACGGCGGCGGAGCGCGGATCACCGGTTAAAACCGGAAGCTGCTCGTTAGCCACCAGTTCGGACTGCACGACTATACTGGCGGGGCCGTCCAGAGGCTCCAGTTCATAGCTGATGCCTACCACAGCCCGGTGAGTGAAGGAGACAAACCTTTTTGAGACCACTCGCACCGTGCGTCCCGCCGGAGAGGTCCATTCGGTAGTGCGCGTCAACGTCCCGGCGCGAAAATCCAGCAGCCGGTCGTGGACCCGCAGTTCCCCGTAGCGGACGTCGAACGGTTCGTCATCGACCAGCAATCGAATCAGCTTGCCGTTGGTCACATTTACCATCGTCTGACTCGACGCGGGAGATCCGTACTGCGACTCGGCGTAGGGCAACGGCAGCAACTCGTGGAACCCGTTGAGATAGGTGCCGGGCAGCCCGTGAGGCTCTCCTTCGTCGAGGTTTCCTCTCAGCCCGATATGGCCGTTGGACAGGGCGAAAAGCGATTCGCTCTGGGCCAGCAACTCCATCTGCAGTTCGGTTTCGTGGAGTGCCCACGGTTCGACGCGAAAACTCGGGTGTTTGATCACGCAGCCTCCAGGAGCGCGTCCAGGTCCTCGACCACTATATCGGCTCCGCGCGCGCGAAGCAGTTCAGCCTGACCCACGCGGTCCAGGCCGACGACGAAGCCGAAGCCTCCGGCACGACCGGCCTGAACACCGGCTAGGGCATCCTCGAAAACCGCAGCCTCAGCGGGAGAGACGCCGAGAACGTGGGCGGCCTCGAGGTAGGTGTCCGGCGCGGGTTTGCCGGTAAGGTTCAGTCGGGCGGCGACGATGCCGTCGATTCGCGCATCGAACAGGTGCTCGATGCCGGCGGAAATGAGCACTTGCTGACAGTTCTCGCTCGACGACACCACCGCGGTGAGCAGGCCCGCCCGCCTGACCGCCTCCAGGTAGCGCACCGACCCTGGGTAGGCGTCCACTCCCAATTTTCGCATCAAGGCAAGCACAAGGTCGTTCTTTCTTTTGCCGAGCCCATGGATGGTTTGCGCTGTGGGAGGGTCTTCGGCTGTTCCTTCGGGCAGTTGAATCCTGCGCGAGGCCAAAAACGAACGGGTTCCGTCGTCGCGTGGTTTGCCGTCGACATACTCGTCGTAGTCGCGAATCACATCGAACGGAACGAACGGCTCACCGCTCGAGGCGGCGCGACCACTCAGGAACTGATCGAACATCTGCTGCCATGCTTTGGCGTGGAGCTTCGCCGTCTCCGTGAGCACACCGTCGAGGTCGAAAAGGCAGGCGCGAATGGTGCCCGGTAATCCCAGTCTGGTCTTGGTCATGGTTTGGAACCTCGTTGCAAAGACGATAATAACAGACCGCGGACTTTGCCATGGGACGTTTCATAGTTTCTCACGCGAAGACGCAAAGACGCAAAGTCGCGAAGACAGAAAGTCGAGAAGATGCAGAGGGAACATAAGTCCTCCGCGATGTCATTGCCCTGCCGCTGGAATATTTTCTCACGCGAAGACGCGAAGACGCGAAGATAGAAAGACGCGAAGACGCAAAGGGAACATAAGTCCTCCGTGATGTCATTGCCCCGCCGCCTGCCTTGCAATGTGTGCAACCACCGCTTAAGTTGATTGCCAGAAATGTTCGCTAGAAGTTTGCGGCCGATCTGCCCGCCGGCGCAGCCAGCCGGGCGGATCGGGGCTTGGCAATCTGTCAGCGGCGACACGCCGCCGCCAGAAATGTTCGATGGAAGCTTGCGGCCGATCTGCCCGCCGGCGCAGCCAGCCGGGCGGATTCGGGGCTTGGCAATCTGTCGGCGGCGACACGCCGCTGCCAGAAATGTTCGATAGAAGCTTGCGGCCGATCTGCCCGCCGGCGCAGCCAGCCGGGCAGATTCGGGGCTTGGCAATCTGTCAGCGGCGACGCGCCGCGTGGGATTTGTCTATGAGCGGTGCCACCTCTTCCCCCCATGTTTTGTGGCCTCTGGTCGTCTACATCGCCGCCGTGATCTTCATGGTTGCTTTCATGCTGATCTTTTCCGCCCTGCTGGGCGAGCGCCACAAAAAAACCAGGGCTTCGGAAGAACCCTACGAAGCCGGGCTAGTGTCCACCGGTTCGGCTCGACTGCGCTTCCATGCCGGTTTCTATTTGATGGCCATGTTTTTTGTCATTTTCGACCTCGAGGCCGCCTATATCTATGCGTATGCGGTAGCGTTCAGAAAACTGGGCTGGGCGGCGTATGGAGAGATTGCGGTTTTCATAGCCGTTCTGGCAGCGGCGCTTTTTTATCTCTGGAGGCTTGGCGCGCTCGACTGGAAGACGCCCGGGCAGAAGGCGAGTCAAATAAGTTTATACGACCGGAAATCATAAGGAAGCGGCTGGTGAAAAACGTCAGGGATATCTTGAGGGAGAAGGGAACGACAGTCTATTCGATAGGACCGGACGAAAGCGTCTACGATGCGCTGAAACTTATGGCGGACAAAAACGTAGGCGCCCTCCTGGTCATGGAAGCAGACCAAATGGTCGGAATCATTTCAGAGCGGGATTATTCCCGCAAGGGCATTTTGCAGAACAGATTTTCAAGGGACACCAGGGTAAGGGAGATTATGACCGTCGAAATTAAAACGGTCACGCTTTCCACCGACCTCCAAGAATGCATGGAACTGTTTACCGAAAAGCGCATTCGGCATCTGCCGGTAATCGAAAACGACAGGGTGGCCGGCATAATATCGATAGGCGATGCCGTCAAAGGCGTTATTGACCACCACCAAGCGGTGATCGAGCAGTTGGAATCCTATATCAAAGGGCAAGACGCCAGGCGGGAGCAAGTCTAGGCTCCGACCTGTCCGGAATCAACTCCAATCAGGAAGCGGGAAGGGAGAAAGCCGCGCGCGGCTTCCCGCTGCCTCGATTTATGAGGGAGATCTCATCATGCGCTGGTGGTCGAGCCGTTCCGGCAAAGCCTCGATAAAACCCGCATCGGACCCCGCCGAGGAAGCCGTGCGCTCCGGCCTGCTCTTGAGCCGGCTGGAAGACATGGTGGCCTGGGGACGCAAAAATTCCATCTGGCCGTTTAATTTCGGCCTTTCGTGCTGTTATGTGGAAATGGCGGCAAGCATCACGAGTCGCTACGACATCGCCCGCTTCGGGGCCGAGGTCATTCGGGGGACCCCCCGTGAAGCCGATCTCATGGTCATTGCCGGCACTCCTTTCGTAAAATGCGCGCCGATGATTGTGAGACTCTATCAACAGATGATGGAGCCGCGCTGGGTGATCTCCATGGGTTCGTGCGCCAATTCGGGAGGTATGTACGATATTTACTCCGTGGTGCAGGGAGTGGACAGGATCCTTCCCGTGGACGTTTACGTTCCGGGCTGTCCGCCAAGCCCGGGCGCCTTCATGGAGGGGTTGCTCATGCTCCAGAAAGTGATTGCGGGGCAGAGGCGGCCTCTTAGCTGGGTCGCCGGTCCACAGACCGTCTTGGAGCCGCGTCTTCCCTCCATGAAAGACCTGAAACGAGAAGAACGGCGCAAGGCAACGGTCCTTCCGGCTCCCGACAGCGTTTCCCCCTCAACCGGAAAACCATGATGCAGAGCCCGGACGGCATCCTTGACGAACTGAAAGCGAGGTTCGGCTCGGCCGTCCTGGCCGAACAGGCCGCGCGGGACGCTGTACCCACCCTGTGGGTCAAAAGCGATGAAGCCCATTCGGTCCTGAAATATCTCAAGTCCGAAACCACCAAACCCTACCGGATGCTCTACGACCTTACAGCCATTGACGAGCGGTTGAGAGTTCATCGCGAGGGCCAGCCCCCAGGTGATTTCAGCGTCGTCTATCACCTGCTTTCCTTCGATCGCAACGCGGATATCAGGATCAAGACGCCGCTTCAGGGAGAAAGCCCCTCTCTTGCCACCATTACCGACTTGTGGAATTCGGCCGACTGGTACGAACGTGAAGTGTGGGACATGTTCGGAATCGGGTTCGACGGGCGAACCAGTCTTCGGCGCATACTCATGCCTCCGGGCTGGGAAGGTCACCCTCTTCGCAAGGAACACCCCGCGCGCGCAACCGACATGGAGCCTTTCAGCCTGGACCCGGCCCGGCAGGAAAAAGCAGAGGAAGCCCTCAGGTTCCATCCCGAGGAATGGGGTCTCGCCAGCCGGGGGGAAGACACCGATATGATGTTTCTAAATCTCGGCCCGCAACATCCCGGCACTCACGGGGTCTTCCGACTATTGCTCCAACTCGACGGCGAAGAGATTGTCCATGTGGTGCCGGAGATCGGCTTTCACCACCGGGGCGCGGAAAAGATGGGCGAACGCCAGACCTGGCACACCTATATCCCCTATACGGACCGGATCGACTATCTGGGCGGCGTGACCAACAACCTGCCCTATGTCCTGGCCGTGGAAAAGCTGGCCGGAATCGAAGTCCCGGACCGGGTCAAGGTGATCCGGGTCATGATGGTCGAATTTTTCCGAATCGCCAGCCACCTGGTGTGGTACGGGACCTTCGCCCAGGATCTCGGGATGCTCTCACCGGTCTTTTTCACCTTCAACGATCGCGAGCGGATCTTCGATATCGTAAAGGCGGTCATGGGCGGGCGCATGCACCCCATGTGGTTCCGGATCGGCGGTGTGGCCCAGGACCTGCCGGAAGGCTGGGAGACAATGGTCCGCGCCTTCCTGCCCTACATGCTCCGCCGTCTGAAAGAATACGACGGTATGATAATGCGCAACCGGATCTTCAAAGCCCGCTCCAGGGGCATCGGCAGCTACTCCCTGGAAGAGGCGATGGAGTGGGGTGTCACCGGGCCGGGGCTTAGGGCTTGCGGCCTCGAATGGGACCTGAGAAAGAAGCGCCCTTATTCGGGATACGAGCAGTTCGATTTCGAAGTCCCCACCGCACAAAGCGGCGATTGTTACGGCCGGTCCGTGGTGCGGGTCGAGGAAATGCGCCAGAGCATCAGGATTATCGAACAGTGTGTGAACAACATGCCCCCGGGCTCCTATAAGGCGCTTCACCCTCTGACCACTCCACCGCTCAAGGAAAAAACGATGCACGATATCGAGACCCTCATAACCCATTTTCTGGGGGTCGGCTGGGGGCCGGTTATCCCCCCGGGGGAAGCTTGCGTGGGCATCGAGGCCACCAAGGGAATGAACAGCTACTACTTGATAAGCGACGGAGGCGTACAATCGTACCGAACCAGGATCCGCACTCCCTCTTTTGCCCACCTGCAGATGATCCCCCTCATCAGCCGTGGGTTGATGGTCGCCGACTTGCTGGCCATCCTGGGAAGTATCGATTTCGTAATGGCCGACGTAGACCGCTAGGCGGCGTGCCGCCGCAGCCGGGATTGCCAAGCCGTTAACGCCGCTACCTGGCGGTGGCGGCGGGGCCATGACATTACGGAGGGTTTTTGCTCTCTTCGCGTCTTTATGTCTTCGCGTCAGAAAGTTTTCAGAAGGAGCTCGTAGGGTGGGTAAAAGCGGAAGCGTTGCCCACCATTAAATTTCCGGATGGGCACTGGACCAAGGACAAGAGATGCTCACTCAGCAGGAAGTAACTGAAATCAACTCTGAACTTGCCCATTACGAGCAGAAGCGGGGAGGCTGCATCGAAGCGCTAAAAACCGTTCAGCGCCATCGCGGCTGGGTATCCGACGAAAGCCTGGCCGACCTTGCCGATTTTCTGGAAATGACCACCGATGAGCTGGATAGCGTTGCGACCTTCTACAACCTCATTTTTCGAAAACCGGTAGGCCGCCACGTCATCCTGGTCTGTGACAGCGTAAGCTGCTGGGCGATGGGCTTTGGAGAGGTCCTGGGGCACCTCGAGGAAAGGCTCGGGATAAAGCTGGGCCAAACGACCGCGGACGGACGATTCACACTGCTTCCCAATGTCTGTCTCGGGGCCTGCGATCGTGCGCCGGCGCTCATGATCGACGGCGATCTCCATGGAGACCTGGATGAGCAAAAGGTCGACAAAATACTGGCCGGGTACGAATAGAAAGCTATCCTGAATGGACCGTCCGCTGACAGAGAATATCCGGCCCGGGGAGGGCCCCCCGGGAATTGCCGAATACGAAAGAGCAGGCGGGTACCGCGCCCTGCGGAAAGTCCTGGGGGACGCGGACCCCCAGGGTCTTATCCGCACGGTCACAGATTCCCACCTGAGGGGGCGGGGAGGGGCGGGATTTCCCACCGGCCGCAAATGGAGCTTCGTCCCTCGGGGTGAACAGGCCGCGCACCCCGTGTACCTCATAATCAACGCCGATGAGATGGAACCCGGAACTTTCAAGGACAGGCTGCTTCTGGAAGAAAATCCGCATCTGTTGATCGAGGGGATTGTCATCGGCGGATACGCCCTCCAGGCGGACATCGCCTACATTTTTTTGCGACAGGAGTATACGCTGGCGGGGGAGCGCTGCTCGCGCGCGGTAGCCGAAGCCTACGACCGGGGATATCTCGGCCGCAATATACTGGGCAGCGGCTTTAGCCTGGAACTCTATCTCCATTCGAGCGCCGGACGCTACATCTGCGGGGAGGAAACGGCCCTTCTGAACGCGTTGGAAGGCCGCCGGGCCATCCCCCGCGCCAAACCCCCGTTCCCGCCGGTTACGGGCCTTTGGGGCAAGCCCACGATCGTAAATAACGTCGAAACCATCTGCAACGTCCCTCAAATAGCCGAGCACGGGGCCGACCGGTTCCGGGCGTTGAGCCGCAGCGTTGACGGTGGGACCAAGCTATACGGGGTGAGCGGCCGGGTCAAAAAACCCGGGCTCTGGGAGCTTCCCATGGGAGCCTCGATCCGGGAAATCCTGGAAGAACATGCGGGCGGGATGCGGGATGGTTTTACTCTCCGGGCAATTATCCCCGGAGGCGCCTCGACGGAGTTCCTGCCGGCCGACCGCCTGGATGTGAAAATGGACTTCGATTCGGTCAAAGCGGCCGGAAGCCGGCTGGGCACCGGGACGATGATCGTTCTGGACGACCGGACATGCCCGGTGGGGATGATCCTCAATTTGATGCGCTTCTTCGCCCGGGAGTCCTGCGGGTGGTGTACTCCGTGCCGGGAGGGATTGCCGTGGCTTGCGCGCACACTCGAAGCGATCGAAAACGGTGAGGGGCGACCGGAAGATATGGAAATCCTGCGGCGCCATGCCGGGCTTCTCGCGCCTGGGCATACCTTCTGCGCCCTGGCCCCCGGCGCGGTTGAGCCGCTTCAAAGCGGCCTCACGATTTTCGAAGAGGATTTTATCCGTCACATCCGCGAGAAACGCTGCCCGTGGAGGAAGTAATCCGATGGCGACGATTTACATCGACGGCCGGTCCTATGAAGTCAAAGACGGGCAAAATTTGCTCCAGGCATGCCTTTCCCTTGGTTTCAACCTGCCCTATTTTTGCTGGCACCCGGTGCTCGGTTCGGTCGGCGCATGCCGCCAGTGCGCCGTCAAATATTTCAAAAATGAAAAGGACACCCGGGGCGAGATCGTCATGGCTTGCATGACACCGGCTGATGACGGCGTGCGAATTTCAATAGACGACCCGGAAGCGGTCACCTTTCGGGCCAGTGTGATCGAATGGCTCATGCTGAATCACCCCCACGACTGTCCGGTCTGCGATGAAGGGGGCGAGTGCCACCTTCAGGACATGACGGTCATGACCGGGCATGCCTACCGCGAAAACCGGTTCAGGAAGCGAACCTACCCCAACCAGGACCTCGGCCCTTTCTTAAATCACGAGATGAACCGCTGCATCCAATGCTACCGCTGTGTGCGCTACTACCATGATTACGCCGGGGGAGGGGATTTGAACGTCTTTGCCTCCCGCGATCATGTCTATTTCGGGCGTAGCCGTGAAGGGACGCTCCAAAGCGGGTTCAGCGGAAACCTGGTGGAAATCTGCCCCACCGGTGTTTTTACCGACAAGTCCCTGGGCAGGCATTACACCCGTAAATGGGATTTGCAAACAGCCCCCTCTGTTTGCGTGCACTGCGGCCTGGGGTGCAATACTATCCCGGGATCGCGCTATGGAGAACTAAGGCGGGTGCGAAACAGGTACAATCACGACGTCAACGGCTATTTTTTGTGCGACCGGGGACGCTACGGCTACGAGTTCGTAAACAGTGTCCGGCGCATCCGGGCGCCTCTGGCTCGCACCTCCAATTCTTCCCGGCAAGTCTTTATTTCGAGTGAAGAGGCGCTTGCACACGCAGCCGCTTTGTTCTCAAACAGGCGCAAAGTGATCGGCATCGGCTCGCCCCGGGCGTCTCTTGAATCCAATTTCGCCCTCCTTACCCTGGTTGGCCCCGATAATTTCTATGCGGGGATTTCGGATAAAGACTTTGAAATTCTCAACCTCGCCCGGAAAGTTTTACGCAGCGGAGCGGCCCGCACGCCCAGCTTGAGCCAAACGCGGGAAGCCGACGCCGTTTTCGTCCTGGGCGAAGACGTCGGCAACACCGGCCCGGTCCTGGCCTTGAATCTCCGCCAACTGGCCCGCCGAAAGGCGGCAAAGTTCATGGCCGGTGTGAAAATCCCCCCCTGGAACGACGCTCCCATACAGCGGATGGCGGAGTTCGAAAAAGGAACGCTCTACATCGCCGCACCCTGCGCGACCGGGCTGGACGCCGCGGCTTCGAGGTCCTTTCATGCCGATCCTCGGGACCTGGCCCGGCTTGGCTTCGCGGTAGCTTCCCTTCTGGACCCCGCGAATGCTCCGAAGCCGGCCGATCTAACGGAAATAGAACACGAACTGGCCGGTGAAATCGCGCAGGCGCTCTCATCGGCCGCCCGGCCCCTGATCGTATCGGGCGCCGGATGCGGAAGTCCTTCGGTCATCGAAGCCGCAGCCAACATAGCCGCCGCTTTAAAAGAGATCGGCCGTCCGGCTGAAATCACCCTGGCGCTGCCCGAGGCCAACAGCCTGGGGCTTGCCATGCTGGGGGCCGCCGGCGGGATTGAAACGGCGTCATCACTTCTTCGAAGCGGCCGCGCGGATACCGTTGTGGTTATCGAAAACGATTTGTTCCGGCGGTGCGCGCTGGAAACGGCAATCGGTTTTTTTGACGCCGCGAAGTACGTGGTCGTCATCGATCACCTTGTAAATCCCACCACTTCCAAGGCCGACCTGGTTTTGCCCGCGGCCTCGTTCGCCGAATCCTCCGGAAGCCTTGTGAACAACGAAGGCCGAGCCCAGCGTTTTTTTCAGGTACTGGCCCCCGAAGCTCCGGTGCAAGAAAGCTGGCGCTGGATTCGCCATATCATGGAGGCGGCGGGGTGTCCCGAGGCGGGCCAATGGAATCGTCTGGACGACCTGGTTGCGGCGTTGGCTGCCGCACATCCTGTTTTCGGCGCGCTGGCCTCGGCCGCTCCGGATGCCGATTTCCGGCCCGCCGGCGGCAAAATCCCCCGGCAGCCCCTGCGGTACAGCGGTCGAACCGCTATCCGGGCGCAGATCGATGTGCACGAACAACCCCCTCCTGATGATCCGGACTCCCCGTTTGCCTTCTCGATGGAAGGCGACCCTCGCCAGCCACCGCCCGCGCTTATTCCAAGATTCTGGGCGCCGGGATGGAATTCGGTCCAGGCTCTTAACAGGTTTCAGCAGGAAATCGGGGGGGGCCTTCGGGGCGGAGAGGTGGGAGTGCGGCTAATCGATCCGTCCCCGCAGGCAAAAGCCGAATATTTCCAAGATATTCCCGCCCGCCGGCCGAGCGAAGAAGGGAAATGGTCATTAATTGCCCTCCACCACCTCTTTGGCTCGGAAGAATTGAGCGCGCTTTCTCCGGGCGTAGCGGGCCTTTGTCCCAAACCCTACGTGGCCCTGCATCCGGAAGACGCCGCCGCTCTCGGAGTGGTCGAGGGCGGCATGGCCAAAGTGGCCGTGGACGGTGCAACCTACTCTTTGAACGTCCGAATAGTTCCGTCTCTGCCTCGCGGGGTGGCGGGCCTGCCGGTGGGGCTGCCCGGCGCCCCGGCCCTGGACCTGCCGGCCTTAGGGGAGGTTTCCAAGGAAGGTCTCGATGAGTGAAACCCTGCTTCACATCATAATCGCCTTCGTCGTTCTGATCGGGGCCATGTCGGTGAGCGCCTCTCTCATCTGGCTCGAAAGACGGTTGCTCGGCCTGTGGCAGGACCGGTACGGACCCAATCGCGTGGGCCCCTTCGGCCTCCTCCAGGTTATGGCCGACATGATCAAGATTTTCTTCAAGGAAGACTGGGTGCCTCCCTTTGCCGACCGGCCCGTCTTTATCGTGGCGCCGGCGATCATCGTGGCTGCCACACTCATACCCTTTGCCGTTATTCCCTTTTCTCCGGGCATAGTGGTATCGAACCTGAATATAGGCCTGCTCTTCTTTCTGGCTATGGCCTCGCTCAGCGTCTACGGCATAGTCCTCGGCGGCTGGGCCTCTCAGAGCAAATACCCGCTGCTTGGAAGCCTGCGGGCCACCGCCCAGTTGCTCAGCTATGAAGTCTTTATGGGGCTCTCTCTCATGGGCGTGGTGATGATGACGGGCTCGTTCAGTCTTGGCGCCATCGTCGAGGCCCAGCGGGGGATGTGGTTCTGCGTTCCCCAATTCGTCGGATTCGTAATTTTTTTCATCGCCGGCCTGGCGGAGACCCATCGGCTGCCATTCGATCTGCCGGAGGCGGAGAGCGAACTCATAAGCGGCTATCACACCGAATATTCGGGCCTTAAATTCGGAATGTTTTTCGTCGCCGAATACCTGGGCGTCACGTTCACTTCCCTGATGATCGCCACGCTTTTTTTCGGTGGATGGCGTGGCCCCGTTTTCCCGCCCATCGTGTGGCTTCTGGGAAAGACACTGGTGTTCATCTGTCTTTTTATTTTGATCCGGGCGGCGCTGCCCAGGCCGCGCTACGACCAGCTCATGTCCTTTGCATGGAAGGTTCTCCTGCCGCTTTCCCTGCTCAACCTGCTGGTGACCGCGGGCGTACTGCTGGCCCGCCGTTAAAAGGAGAGCACGTTCATGTTGAGTATCCTGAAAACCTTGTGGGATGTTTTCCTGCACATGTTTCGACTCAGGGAAACCATACAGTATCCCGACCAGCAGATTCTTGCCCCCCCGCGCTTCCGGGGGCGCATCATACTGTCGCGCGACCCCGACGGGCAGGAGCGCTGCGTGGCCTGCTATCTCTGCTCGGCCGCCTGCCCGGTGGACTGCATAGCTCTCCAGGCCACCCGGGACGACCACGGCAGGCGCTATCCCGAATTTTTCCGGATCAACTTTTCACGCTGCATTCTGTGCGGGTTCTGTGAAGAGGCCTGCCCGACCTATGCCATACAACTGACCAATGATTTCGAATTCTGTGAGTATGACCGGAAAAACATGGTCTACGAAAAGGAAGATTTGCTGATAAGCGGTCCCGGGAAGCACCCCGACTATAACTTCTACCGGGTTGCCGGCGTGGCGGTCGGGGTCAAGGAAAAAGGGGAGTCGGATAACGAACTGCCTCCCGTGGACGTTCACAGCCTGCTTCCGTGAGGGGCGAAAAGCGGGGAGCAACGGAGGTTACGGTGAATATCCTATTCTACCTGGCGGCAATCGTCGCCGTGATTTCAACGCTCATGGTGATCCTGGAGTTTAATCCGGTTCAGGCTTTGCTCTACCTGGTCGTTTCGCTGCTGTCCATAGCGGTGATTTTCTTTCTTTTGGGAGCACCCTTTGCCGCCGCCCTGGAAGTGATCATCTATGCCGGGGCCATAATGGTGCTGTTCGTGTTCGTGATCATGATGCTCAATCTGGGGCCGCAGTCCGCCGAAGAGGAACGGCCGCAACATCCGGGGCGTCTGTGGTTCGGGCCCTTTTTGCTCTCGGCGGCCCTGCTGGCGGAACTGGTCTTTGTTCTGCGGGGCGGGGGCGGGGCGGTTTTGCACGAAGTGAGCCCGGAAGAAGTGGGGATGGCCCTGTTCGGTCCTTACCTGTTGGGGACCGAGCTGGCCTCGATGCTTCTTCTGAGCGGCCTTATCGGGGCCTGGCACCTGGGCCGGGGATTTCGCTCGGCCCACTGGAGCAAAGCCGGCGAAAAGGAGGAAGGTCTGCTATGACACCGCTTGTCGGATATGTGCTCATACTGGCGGCAGTGCTTTTTCTCCTCGGTTTTCTGGGAGTGCTGGTGCGCCGCAATATCATCTTCATGCTGCTTTCCATTGAAATCATGTTCAATGCGGCAGGGCTTGCCTTCGTGGCCGCGGGCGCCCGCTGGGGCCGGCCTGACGGCCAGATCATGTTCATCTTCATTATCTCGATGGCTGCTGCGGAGGTGTCGGTTGCGCTGGCCCTGGTGCTTCAAATGCACCACCGGTTGAAGCTTTTGAATACGGACGCGGCCCAAAGCATGCGAGGCTGATATGCTCGAACTTCTCTGGGTAATTCCCGCACTGCCGTTTGCGGGCTCGCTTCTTCTGGCGCTGGCCGGCCGGAGGCTCCCGCGCGGGGCGATCGCCTCCATCGGCGCGGGCTCCGTGGGGCTCTCCGCACTCATAACGGGGCTTGTGGCGGCCGGTTTCCTCAGCGCCTCCGCCTCAGGCGGTTTCAGCTATACGCAGACCCTCTGGAGATGGCTCGACATCGCAACCTTTCGTCCCTCCATTTCTTTCTACCTCGACCCCCTTTCTCTGGTAATGATCCTGGTCATCACCTTCGTGTCCTTTCTCATCCATTTGTACTCAACCGAATTCATGGTCGGAGATGAAGACTACAGCCGCTTTTTCGCGGAGATGAATCTTTTCGTCGGCTCGATGCTCACCCTGGTGCTGGCCGACAACTTCCTGCTGTTGTACCTCGGGTGGGAGGGCGTTGGCCTTTGCAGCTATCTTCTGATCGGTTTCTGGTACAGGGAGCCTCAAAACGGCTACGCCGCCCGGAAGGCTTTCGTGGTCACCCGGGTGGGCGACACGGCGCTGGCCATAGCGCTTTTCCTCATCTTTACCCACCTTGGGACCCTGCGGATTCAGGAAGTCATGCTCCGTGCCCGGCACGCCTGGCCGACGGGTTCGGCCCTGGCCACACTCACCGCGCTGCTCCTGCTAGGCGGGGCGGTCGGAAAATCCGCCCAACTGCCCCTGCAGACCTGGCTGCCCGACGCCATGGCCGGCCCCACCCCCGTAAGTGCGCTGATCCACGCCGCCACGATGGTTACAGCCGGGGTCTATCTTATTGCCAGGACCAACGTGCTCTTCATGCTTTCGCCCGCGGCCATGGGCGTGGTGGCCGTAATCGGGGCGGCCACCCTGCTTCTGGCCGGTTTCAGCGGCCTGGTGCAGCACGATATAAAACGGGTGCTGGCCTACTCCACCATCAGTCAGATAGGATACATGTTTCTCGCCCTCGGCGCGGGGGCCTGGTCGGCGGCCATTTTTCATTTCATGACCCACGCCTTTTTCAAGGCCCTCCTTTTTCTTGGCGCCGGCTGCGTAATCCTTGCCCAGGACCAGGAGCATGACATGTTCAAAATGGGCGGACTGCGAAAAGAGATGCCGCTGGTATTCTGGACTTTCCTTATTGCCGGCTGCTCGCTTTCGGCCGTTCCGCTGGTGACCGCCGGCTTTTACAGCAAGGACATGATCATCTGGAAGGCCTACTCCTCCACTCTCGGCGGGTTTTGGCTCTGGGCCGCCGCCATCTGCGGGGCGCTTCTGACCTCCCTCTATACCTTCCGAATGGTGGTGCTGACATTTTTCGGCCCTCTGCGTAAGAGAGCCACCAAGCTGCCGGGCTGGCGAATGAGTGTCCCTCTGGTGGTTTTGGCCGTTCTGTCGATAGCAGGCGGCCTGGTGAACTTCCCGAAAAACCTCGGCGGCAATTCCGCACTTTCGACTTTTCTGACAGGGGTGCTTCCTTCGTTTGTAACGGCCCCCGGACGGGCGGAGCGTGAAGGTTTGTTCGGGATATTTTCCGGCTGCGTCTCCCTGGGCGGAATTCTGCTGATCGTTTTATTCATGCGGTCCCGAAAGTACGAACATATTGCCGAATCCGCCCCGGGAAGGGCGCTGCACCATTTTTGGTTTACCGGCTGGGCATTCGACCGGTTTTATGACCTGGTGCTCGTTCATCCTTACGCCATGCTGGCCCGCATCAACCGCGGCGACATAATCGATTATTTCTACACCGGGATCGCCTGGCTCGGCCGGCAGAGCTGGAGGGGGTTGACAGCAACCGAAAACGGGCGCGTGCGCTCCTTCGTGCTGGGAATTGCCGTGGGGGCGGCCGTCCTGATAGGACTGGCGGTGTTCTTATGATACTGGTCTGGCTGATAGTCATTCCCGCCGCGGGGGGGCTTCTTTCCTGGCTCACCCAGCGGGTAAGCCCCGCATGGCCGAAATATGTGGCTTTTACCGCCATGGCGGCCGATTTGATTGTGGCGGCCTGCCTGGCCGCTTTCCGTCCGGGCGCGACCGAGTTCATGGTTCCATGGATACCCCAGTTTGGTATCGACTTCTATCTCGCCTGTGACGGACTGAGCCTGGTGCTGGTCCTTTTGACCGCCTTCCTGGGGCTTATGGCCGTTGCCTCAGCCTGGACGGAAATTAGGGATCGCACCGGCTTTTTCTACTTCAACCTGCTGCTGACCCTTTCGGGGATTACGGGAGTATTTCTTGCCCTGGACCTTTTTCTCTTCTACTTCTTCTGGGAAGTAATGCTCATCCCCATGTATTTCATTATCGCTCTCTGGGGCCACGAAAACCGGGTTTACGCCTCTTACAAATTCTTTTTGTTCACCCAGGCGAGCGGCCTTTTGATGTTTGTGGCCATCCTTGCCCTCTATTTTCTTCACGGCCAAAACACGGGACATTACACGTTTAACTATACCCAACTGCTCGGAACCCGGCTTTCACCGGCAGCGGCCATGTTGATCATGCTCGGCTTTCTCATTGCCTTTGCCGTAAAACTGCCCTCCATACCCTTTCATTCCTGGCTGCCGGACGCTCATACCGAAGCGCCCACGGCGGGCAGCGTCATTTTGGCCGGGCTTTTGCTCAAGACCGGCGCATACGGCATTCTGCGTTTCGTGCTGCCGCTTTTTGCCACCGCTGTTCACCATTTTGCGCCCGTAGCCATGGCGCTGGGAGTCGCGTCGATTCTCTACGGCGCTCTGCAGGCTTTCGGTCAGAGGGACCTCAAAAGGATGATCGCCTATACGAGTGTCAGCCACATGGGGTTCGTCCTGCTGGGCGCCTTTGCCTGGAATCGCCTTGCCCTCTACGGGGTGGTGATGCAAATCCTGTGTCACGGAATCAGCACGGGGGCGCTTTTCATCCTCGTTGGCGGTTTGCAGGAAAGACTCCATACCCGGGACATCGATCTCATGGGGGGGCTCTGGGCGGCCATGCCCCGCATGGGCGGCGCCATGATGCTTTTCGCCATGGCTTCGCTGGGGTTACCCGGCCTGGGGAATTTTATCGGAGAATTCCTGGTGCTGCTGGGAGTCTTCGAGGTGAGCCCGGTGCTTGCCGTTTTGGCGTCACTTGGATTTATCACCGCCTGCGTCTATTCGGTCTGGATCGTCCAGCGAACGATTCAGGGCCCCAACGCGCAGGAGTGGAAGTCGCCCGATCTTTGCGGCAGGGAAACCGCCGTGATGGCCGCCATGAGCGTTTTGATCCTGTGGTTGGGACTCTATCCCCGGCCCGTGTTTACGGCCGTGGCCCCTTACGTTGAAAACCTCCGGGCGCCCGTAGTCGTCTCCCAGGCGCTCCGTGGAGAGAGCCCATGACCCCTGCCGGTCTTTTAGCCCTATTACCCCTGATCTGCCTTGGGGCGGCAGCGGTCCTGGTCATGCTGCTCGTGGCCGTGCGCCGCACCTATACGGGGGCGGCCGTTCTGACCCTGGTCGGGCTTGGAGCGGCGTTTTTGACACTGCCCTTTACGGCCGGCGCCAACCCTCACCGGCTTTTCCTGCTGATGTTGAACGGCTACACGGCCTTCTACGCAGGTCTCCTTGTTTTGGCCGCCGCGGCGTCCGTACTCATGTCCTTCAGCTATATGAGCAACTATCTCCAAAACCGGGAAGAATTCTTCATCCTGTTGCTTCTGGCCACTTTGGGGGCCACAGTGCTCGCGGCCTCGGATCATTTCGCCACCTTTTTCCTTGGCTTCGAGTTGCTAAGCGTCTCGCTCTACTCTCTTATCGCCTACCCCTATATGACTCAAGGCCATATCGAGGCCGCCATCAAATACCTGGTGCCGGCCTCCGTGTCCTCGGCCTTTCTGCTTTTTGGCATGGCTTTGATTTATGCCTGGTCGGGCCAAATGGAAATCAGCCGCATCGGCTTCCAACTGCGCTCGATTCAAAGTCATGCCGGCCACCAGTGGATGATCGCGGGGCTTTCGATGATAGTGGTCGCGATCGGTTTTAAGCTCGCCCTGGCCCCTTTTCACCTGTGGGCGCCCGATGTATACCAGGGTGCGCCGGCGCCGGTAACGGCCTTCATCGCCACTGTCTCCAAGGGGGCGGTTGTAGCCTTGCTTCTTCGGCTATTCACACCCGCCGACATTCAGACCGGCGCCACCCTGTTTTACGTATTCAGCCTCATGGCCGCGGTCAGCATGATAGCCGGCAATCTGCTGGCTCTCCTTCAGAATAACGTCAAACGTATCCTGGCATATTCTTCCATCGCCCACCTGGGTTATATCCTCGTGGCGTTTTTGGCGGGCGGAGCCAGGGCGATCGATGCGGTCACCTTTTATCTGGTCACTTACTTCATTGCCACCCTGGGTTCTTTTGGAGTCATTTCGGCGCTTTCCAGCCCCGGCAGGGAAATGGAAGACCTCGCCGACTACCGGGGGTTTTCCCGGCGAAATCCTTGGCTGACGGGGGTTTTTACCGTAATGGTGCTCTCCCTGGCCGGACTGCCTTTGACCGCCGGGTTCATTGGCAAGTTCTACCTGGCCCTGGCGGGCGTGGGCGCCGCGCTCTGGACCCTGGTGATAATCCTGGTTCTAACCAGCACAATCGGTCTTTACTACTACCTGCGCATCCTGGTCGCCTTGTTTGTCGCTGCGCCCGAGGGCTTGCGGCCTGAGCCACCGTTCTCTTATTCAAACACTTTTCTGCTGGCGCTCCTTACTTTTTTGCTCTTTTGGCTTGGAGTGATGCCGACGCCCATCATCGCCTTGATCCGGACGATGGTTCGGTAACGGGAACTACTCATTATTCTCGATAAAGAGCGTTCGAACCAGCGCGGTGGCCACAACGACCAAAGGGCCGGCGAAAAGAATGCCCAAAACACCGGAGAGTAGCCCCATGAAGACGACGGCCGCCAGAATCAGCAAAGGCGGCGCCTCCACCGTGCGCTGTTGAATTAACGGGCCCGGCAAGTATCCTTCCAGCAGAACAGAATCGCCACAGACAAGGCCTTGTATGGGCTCACGGTAAGAGCTATGAGAATGGCGGGAACGGCGGAGACAATCGCATCGACTACCGGCACAAAGTCGAGCAGTCCCGCCAGAAGGCCAAGAGTCATCGCCAGCGGAACACCCAGCAGCCATAGACCGATTGTCACCATGAGTCCTACGGAAATCATATCGAGTAATTGTCCGATGAGCCACCACTGAATCACATCACCTATTCCGTTAATGATTTTGCGGGCGTGCAGCCGATTCTGACGGGGCACAAACTGGAGGATTCCACGCAGATACAGGTCGGGGGAAACCGCCATGTAAAGTCCAAAAACCAAAATGGCGAAAAGGCTGGTCGTAGCGCCAACTATGAGCGCAAAACAATCATCGTCTTTAAAGAATCCAGCCTCTTTTTTTGTCGATTCCAGTGGCTTGGTCGAGAAGGGGAGGAACGGCAATCAGGGATGCCGGACTTGGACAGGCTACGGGCGCACGCCTCCCCGCAGACATATTTTTAGACCGAAAGCTTTCGGAGAGAAAACGCCAGGGAACATCTCAGTTCGTTATCGAATACGAAGGCGAGAAGGTGGCCGATAATCTCCGGGGTCAGAACGACGGTTGATCAACACAAGCATGTCGGCTTCGACACAAAGAAGCGAGCGGTGGATTGCAGCCCCGAACTTGGAGTAAAAACGGAAGGCGTGGAATAGGAAAAAGGGTTAGCGGTTTTCCGCTAACCCTTCGATTTTCCCTAGTGGAGCTAGCGACCGATCAAAGACAATCTTCCTATGTTCAACTCCCACGCGCCCGGATTCGTCCGGGCGCGTCTGGCGTGAAGATTTTTGGGCGCCGCCCCCCACCCCCCCCTACTATTGGTCGGCCCCCAAAAGTCGCTTTAAGGGCCCTTCAAGCGCGTCAGGCGCTCTATCTCAGGGATGGGTAACCCCGCGCCTTGAGCAACCGGCCGCGAAGAAAACAATTACCATGACCTGGGGGCCGCCGCGATCCGCGCCGACCCCAGGCCCCCAGCTACTCGAAGGCGGCCCGAAACCGAGGGCGAAAACAGAGCCTTTAAATAAATGATTCGGACATTTACACGGTGCCAAGGTGCGGCCGCCTTCATCCTGGCAGAATCAAGAATTCTACCCGGCGCCGGCCGGGACCGGGCGAAGCGCCGTCATTCCATCCCACCTGGGCGAGATCGGCCAATCCTGGGGCGGGTAAATCCGGGCGGGTTCAAGCCGTTTCAAAGTTCAAGGGGCCGATAGCCGGGGGTATTTCTGGGGGTATATCACCAGGGCAATTTTTGCAGATGTAGTATCTGTGCGGTCCTGTCGGCGCAATTCGATGGAGGCTACAGCCATAGAAGCACAAATTCACCCGGTTTCGCGGGCAGGGGAGGGGCAGTCAGCCCAGCAATTCCTGCGGCGATGTTTCAAATGGCCCCACCCTGGGGCGTCGATTTAAAGGCCATTCTCACAAGGCGCTTTCGGCGAAATGAGGGGCAAACGGGAGGAATAGCCGGCGCCTGGGCCATCGGCCGGCCCGCAGCATCCACCCTCCAGGGCCATCCGGGGGTGGGGCGTCAGCTACTCTGGACGAGGGACCATCCTCGAGCAAATAGCCGCGAGGAAAACAGCCGGTTCGGCGGCAATTTACCATCCTGCTCTTATAAAGACGTCTGGAACAACCGGCAGCAACCTGGCCTTTTCTCGTTTGGCTGTAATTTTATTAAACGGGCCTTCTACCACGACCCACAAGCCAGCCAGGAGCCTCGGGTAGGTCCCTGAGTTGACAATTCTGGCTGCAGGAGCATGGGGCTTTATTGATGCCAGCCGTTCCTCTGATTTTTCTCGATTCTCGAGGCGATCAGAACCCAATATCACCAGCCATTTTACTGGCGAAGCGGTACTGATCTTGCTGTTCTCGGAAACCGCCGTCCGAGATTTCGGTCTCCACTTTCTCGTTAGGCGCTGCGCTTCATCAAGCTGCGATGGCGTCATTCGCCGCACAAGATCTTCTCTCATCTTTTCACATGCGGGATTGCCATTTACCGCGGCAAGGTTAACCCACATATAGGCAAGGACTAAATTTTGCGGAACTCCCTTTCCCTCAAAGTACATCACTGCCAACAGAGACTGCCCCGTAGCGTCTCCCTGTTCCGCCGCCATCCTGTACAACTTAACCGCTTCGACATCATCTTGCGGCACCCCTTGACCTAGTTGGTACATGAGCCCAAGTTTACATTCTGCAAGAGAATATCCTTTGGCCGCCGCCTTTCGATACCATTTGACCGCCTCAGTATAGTCCTGAGGAACACCTTTCCCATTGTGGTACATTACTCCAAGATTTAGTTGTGCTACAGTCTCTCCCTGCTCCGCTGCTTTATGTGACCACCTAAATGCCTCTGCATAATCTTGTGCGATGCCGGAGCCGTTCAGGTAACCATTGCCAACCATACTTTGCCCTATAACGTCCCCCTGTTCCGCTGCTCTGAGAGACCACTTAAACCCCTCCGCATAATCCTTTGGAACTCCATTACCGCCAAAGTACGCCATGCCGAGGAAACGCTGGCCTATAGCATCTCCCTGCTCTGCGGCCTTTCTGAATAAATTTGCGGCCACTTCATAATTCTGAGGGACACCTTCGCCATATTCATACATATACCCCAGGCTACGTTGTGCAATAGCATTCCCTCGTTCCGCTAAAAATCTAAATTTATCGTATGCCTCAGCGTAGTCGCCTCTTGCAAATGCCGAGGTGGCATGGTTTGTATCTGCTGAACCCTGGGACGAGTCAGTAGATGTCAGTTTCGGAGGCAACGAGGTAGCCGGTGAGGGACGAGCCCCTCCCTCATCCTTTTCCCCACCGAAAGTCAACGTGGTTCCCGGCGGCAGGTTCGCCAAGTTCAGCTTTAGGCCATCCCCCTCTTTTACGTTGCCGACAATCAGCACGTGTTTCTTATTTTCCAAGCTCCACGAATCAAGTCTTCCAAGTAGGCTTTGTCCCAGGAGCAGGTCGCCGGCTGGAGGAGTGACGGAGCAAGGTACGTTGGCAATCCTTATCCCGCCGAACTCCATTTCGTGCAAAGTGAACCTTTCGCTTTTAAGCTTTGAACCGTCGGCCGTCTGGTATGTCTTGCCCGGTAAAAAGTCGCTATCGATGATTGTACCGGCCCGAATGAGCGTCATAACGACATCCGCTGGTATTGCAACTTCCGCAGCCCCGCTGTCCAAGATGAAATTCAGGGTGATGACCCCGTTGATTTTGACAGGCAGGGCCCACACGCCCCCATGTTCCTGCAAGGGAATCTGGATAGCGCACCCTCTATTTTGGCAGAGATTGGACATTTGCTCGGGAGTCAGCCCGTGATTCCCTGCGTCGGGCGCATGCGGCCCGGACTGTGCCAAGGCCTGAGAAGAAAAAAAGATCGCGGTCAGAATAATTACCAGGATCGGAAGCCCAACCCTATTTACGGTTGATCTCAGTGGGGGCCACTTATTTTTCATCTACGCTTCTCCGATGGGAGACACTTGAAGGGAAGATATAAAGCAGGCAAGCGAAATATATTAAGGCAATATTCCCATCACGCAAGAAAATTTCGCGATGCGGATCAAACATGGGCCATCGTTCCCGATTGAAGCCGCGAATACGGTATTTGATGCGTCCGGGCCAGAGAACGTGGATTCTGTGCTTAAAAAAAGGCCGGCGCAAGAAAGGTCGGTAGGGTGATCGGTCGAGTAAAAAGCATTTAGGGACGCGTGCCCTCCCTTCCGGGCCTGGGGTGAGGGCATCCAAAACCCGCTTCAATCTGCACTCGTGCACAGGAAATGCACAGGAAAGAAAAAGGACTTAACGGCATTCCCGCTAAGTCCTTGATTTTCCCTAGTGGAGCTGGTCGGCTTCGAACCGACTACCTCTTGAATGCCATTCAAGCGCTCTCCCAACTGAGCTACAGCCCCG